>CP102593.1:4634687-4974375 GCA_025666215.1 Xanthomonas campestris pv. phormiicola
GTTTTAGTCGAGTTTTTGTGGGTTATTAGAGGTGCCCTGAAGTCGCTCCCACAAATTCCCTCATCGCGCTGCACGCCGCAGATTCGCCGTTGCGGCACGCAGGTTCACTCGTGCACGGTGCCGCTCTCGACGATGCGGGGCGTATTCAACGCCCCGCAGGCGTCGTCGGCGCCGGTCGTGGCCGTCGCCGGAATCGCGCCGTAATAGCCGGCGCCGACGGTGTTGTCGACGAAGCGCCCGCCGCGCGACGGGCATTCGTGCTGGTCCGGATCGAACCAGTCGGAGAACGCGGCGTACTTGCCGGCACGCACGAAGTGGTTGCCGCGCACCATGGTCCCGTCGGACGCATCGCGGGTGCGCACCACGTCGCCGTTGACGTCGGTGAAGCTGTTGCCTTCGACCGTATTGCCGGTCGAATGCCGCGCCAGATACAGCGCATGGATGTAGCCGGAGGTTTCCTTGCTGTTGTCGATCGCGCTGAACTGGTTGTCGGCGATCACGTTGTCGCGCGAGTTCTGCAGGCGGATCGCCGCATACGAATACGCCGGATCGCCCCGGCCGTGGATGCCGCCGATGCGGGTGAAGCGCATGCCGCGGATCGCGTTGCCGGCGTTGCCGTCGGCGGCCGCGTTGCCGCTGCCAAGGTCCAGCGCCATCCAGTAGTTGCTGACCTCCAGGCCGACGAACTGCAGCTGGGTGCGCTGGTTGCCGCCGCCACGCAGGGTGAACCAGGTGCCGCCGCCGCGTCCGTCGAACAGCGGCATCGTCGCCGCGCCGGCGGCGGCGGCGGCGGCGATGCGCAGCGGCGCGCCGTTGCGGAAGGTCCAGCGCACCGACTGGCCCAGGTAGGTCCCGGGCGCGACCACGATCTCCACCTCGGTGGTCGGCGATTGCGCCTGCAGGCGTTGCTGCGCCGCAGCCAGGCTGTGCAGCGCGGTCGCGGCACTGGTCCCGGCCGCGGCGTCGTCGCCGTCCGGCGCCAGGTACAGGCGAAAGGTCTGCGCCTGCGCGGCGCCCGCCGTGGCCAGCAGCAACCCCAGACCCCAGCACCGCGCGCGTCGTAGCAGCATCGAACACCTCCGTGGACTGTCGCCGCTGGCGACGTGCCTGGCCAGCCGCGCCAGCGCAGGCGCGCCGCCGCTATTTCTTCTTCGGCCGCTTCCAGTCTGCGTGCGTGCTCTGCCGCACCCGCGCCACGGTGAGCTGCCCGGCCGGCGCGTCGCGCGTGATCACCGACCCGGCGCCGATGGTCGCCCCCGCGCCGATCGCCAGCGGCGCCACCAGCGCGCTGTTGGAGCCGACGAAGACGTCGTCGCCGATCGTGGTCTGCGACTTGTTCACGCCGTCGTAGTTGCAGGTGATGGTGCCGGCGCCGATGTTGACCCCGCTGCCGATCGTCGCATCGCCCAGATAGCTCAGATGATTGGCCTTGCTGCCGACCCCGAGCACCGCCTTCTTGGTCTCCACGAAGTTGCCGATGTGCACGCCGTCGGCCAGCACCGTGCCCGGCCGCAGCCGCGCGAACGGACCGATCAGCACCGCGCCCTCGGTGACCACGCCTTCCAGGTCGCAGTGCGCGCGCACTTCGGTGCCCGGTCCCAGCACCACGTCCTTCAGCCGCACGAACGGGCCGATGCTGACCCCGTCGCCCAGTTCCACCTCGCCTTCCAGCACCACGTTCACGTCGATGCACACGTCGCGGCCCACGCGCACGCGGCCGCGCTGGTCCAGCCGGTTCGGATCGAGCAGGTGCGCGCCCTGCTCGCACAGCGCACGCGCCGCGCGCAGCTGCCAGGCGCGCTCCAGCTGCGCCAGCTGCCACGGGTCGTTGGCGCCTTCGGCCTCGATCGGATCGGCCACCAGCACCATCTCCGCCGGGGTGAATTCGGCCGCGGCGGCGGCGAACACGTCGGTGAGGTAGTACTCGCCCTGCGCGTTGTCGCTGCGCAGCTGCGCCAGCCAGCGCTTGAGCGCGGTGGATTCGGCGGTGACGATGCCGGTGTTGATGATGCGGATGCGGCGCTGTTCGTCGTCGGCCTCCTTGTGCTCCACGATCGCCGCGACCTTGCCCGCCGCGTCGCGCACGATGCGGCCATAACCGCTGGGATCCTCGGGTTCGGCCACCAGCACCGCCAGCCGCCCCGGCGAATGCAGCAGGCGCAACAAGGTATCGGCGCGGATCAGCGGCACGTCGCCGTACAGCACCAGCACGGTGGCCGCATCCGGCACCTCGGCCATCGCCTGCTGCACCGCATGCCCGGTGCCCAGCTGCTGCGCCTGCTCGGCCCACAGCAGATCCGGCTGGTCGCCGAAGGCCGCGCGCACCGCGTCGCCGCCATGGCCGTAGACCACATGGATCGCCGCCGGCTGCAGCTGGCGCGCGGTGTCGATCACATGCGCCAGCATCGGCCGGCCGGCGATGGGTTGCAGCACCTTGGGCTTGGCGGACTTCATCCGCTTGCCCGCACCGGCGGCGAGGATCACGACGTGCAGCGGCAGGCTCATGGGGGCGGTTCCATTCCGGGTAGACGAAGATTCTAGAGGCAGCCGTGGATGCGTGCCGCGACGGCACGGCATCGCGATGCCGCGGCATTTACATCTGCGTGGCAGACGCTAGCATGCGCGCTTGATCCCAAGCCAAGGCTGCCATGAGTCTGCTGCGCCAGGGCGGTCAATTCGTGCTGATCGGATTGCTGCAACTGCTGATCGACTGGAGCGTGTTCGTCGCGGCGACCGCTGCCGGCATGCCGCCGATCCCGGCCAACGTACTCGGCCGCGTGTGCGGCGCCCTGCTCGGCTTCTGGCTCAACGGCCGCATCACCTTCGCCAGCGGCGACGGCGCGCGGCTGGGCTGGTCGCGCTTCGGCCGCTTCATGGCGGTGTGGATCCTGATGACCCTGCTCAGCACCTGGCTGGTGGCGCTGTGCGTGGACGCGCTCGGCCTGCGCCTGGCCTGGCTGGCCAAGCCGGTGGTCGAGGGCCTGCTGGCGGTACTGTCGTTCTTCGTGGGGCGGCATCTGGTGTATCGCTAGGCGGGCTGGGCGCGGACATCCGCCCGCGGCATGCCGGACACTTGTGGCAGCGACTTCAGTCGCGACGGGCTCTACCGGTAAAGCCCGTCGCGACTGAAGTCGCTCCCACAAAATGAAGGCAGCTTCAGCCGATAGCTGGCCTGCACGCGCTCGACGGCGCAGGCCGCATGCGGGTGCAATCGGCACGACTGCCGCCCGCTGGCCTCGCTCAGCGGCAGAAATCGCCCAGGCTGCGCACCAGCGCGGTGCGGTGGACCTGGTCCAGCTGCCAGCGCAGCGCATAGGCCTCGGCCGCGCGCGCGGTCGCGGCCGGGCAATCCGGCGCCTGCCGGGTCGCGGCATTGGCCTGCAGCGCGTCGAGCATCTCGCCCTGCAGCCGGTCCAGGCGCGCGCGCAGCGCGGTCAGGTCCGGACGCGGCTGGTCGGGCGCGCGGCCGCGCAGCCGCCAGCGCTCCAGCAACTGGTACTGCACCAGCTTGTTGGACTCGATCTGCATGCCGAAGAAGCGCGTCGCATCGTCCGCATCCACGCCGTGCGCCGGCGCCTGCTCGCGCACGCTGGCCAGCACCGCGGCTTCGCGCGTGGCGTCCAGCACCGGCTTGCCGCTGTCCCATTTGCTCAGCGCCACCTGGTCGCCGATCGCGTTGCGCTCGACGATACGGTCGAGCAGCGGTTCCAGCGGGGTGGCGCTGCGCGCAGGCATCGCGCAGCCCAGCATGGCGGTACCGGCCAGCAGCGCGCTCAGCACGCGCGGAAGGGGGGCAGCGACGGAAGCGGTCATCGGGTCTCTCCTGAAAAACCGTCTGCATGGGGAAGGAAGCCGCAGATCGGGCGGCCATCTTGCCGAAGGCGCTCGACGTTTTCATTGCATCGCGCCGCGCCTGACGCGCGCCGGCGCCGCCGAGTCAGCGGCGATAAAGCCTGCGCCGTGCGCGGCGTCACTGTTGCGCGGCGATGCCGGCGCTACGCGCGAGACGGCAGCTGCGCTCCTCGCCGCCGCGAAACGGCGCGGCGCGCAGAACGTGACCCCCAAACGAAAAACGCCGGCAGTCGCCGGCGTCTTCGTCGCATGCCTGCGCCAGACGGCGCGCGCCGCAAGATTCAGTGCTTGAGGTTCTTGCGCAGGCGCTCCAGCGCCTGCAGCTGCGCGGTGACTTCCGCCAGCTTGGCCTGCGCCTCGGCCACGTCGATGCCTTCGCCACGGTTGGCCAGCATGCGCTCGGCGTCTTCCTTGGCCTTGCGCACCGACGCCTCGTCGATGTCCTGCGCGCGGATCGCGGTGTCGGCCAGGATGGTCACCACCTGCGGCTGCACCTCGAGGATGCCGCCGGAAATGGCGAAATCCAGCTGCTCGCCGCTGGCGGTGGTCACCACCACCTTGCCGGGCTTGAGCCGGGTGATCAGCGGCGCGTGCTTGGGCGCGATGCCCAGCTCGCCCAGCTCGCCGGTGGCGACCACCAGGGTCGCTTCACCGTGGTAGATCTCGTGCTCGGCGCTGACGATGTCGCAACGGATGGTGCTCATGGTGCCTCACTGGGTGAGGCGGGAATCGGGAGCCGGGAATCGGGAATGGGAGAAGCGAGCTGCCTTCTCTTAACCACTACGCGATGCCTCGGATGCCACGTGTCCCGCCTTTGCGATTCTCGATTCCCGATTCCCCATTCCCGGATTCCGGCCGCCACGCGGCCGGGATCCAGATCAGGCCTTCTCGGCCATCTTCTTGGCCTTCTCGACCGCTTCTTCGATGCTGCCGACCATGTAGAACGCCTGCTCCGGCAGGTGGTCGTACTCGCCTTCGACGATGCCCTTGAAGCCGCGGATGGTGTCCTTCAGCGACACGTACTTGCCCGGCGAGCCGGTGAACACTTCGGCCACGTGGAACGGCTGGCTGAAGAAGCGTTCGATCTTGCGCGCGCGCGACACCGACTGCTTGTCCTCTTCGGACAGCTCGTCCATGCCCAGGATCGCGATGATGTCCTTCAGTTCCTTGTACTTCTGCAGGGTCATCTGCACGCGGCGGGCGGTGTCGTAGTGCTCGTGGCCGATCACGTTCGGATCCATCATGCGCGAGGTCGAATCCAGCGGATCCACCGCCGGGTAGATACCCAGCGAGGCGATGCTGCGCGACAGCGCGACGGTCGAGTCGAGGTGGGCGAAGGTGGTCGCCGGCGACGGGTCGGTGTAATCGTCCGCGGGCACGTACACGGCCTGGATCGAGGTGATCGAGCCGGTCTTGGTGGAGGTGATGCGCTCCTGCAGCACGCCCATTTCCTCGGCCAGGGTCGGCTGGTAGCCCACCGCCGACGGCATGCGGCCCAGCAGCGCCGACACTTCGGTCCCGGCCAGGGTGTAGCGGTAGATGTTGTCGACGAACAGCAGCACGTCCTTGCCCTTGCCGTTCTCGTCCTTCTCGTCGCGGAAGTACTCGGCCATGGTCAGGCCGGTCAGCGCCACGCGCAGGCGGTTGCCCGGCGGCTCGTTCATCTGGCCGTACACCATCGCGACCTTGTCCAGGACGTTGGAGTCCTTCATCTCGTGGTAGAAGTCGTTGCCCTCGCGGGTCCGCTCGCCCACGCCGGCGAACACGGACAGGCCCGAGTGCGCCTTGGCGATGTTGTTGATCAGTTCCATCATGTTGACGGTCTTGCCGACGCCGGCGCCGCCGAACAGGCCGACCTTGCCGCCCTTGGCGAACGGGCACATCAGGTCGATGACCTTGATGCCGGTTTCCAGCAGCTCGGTGGCCGAGGACTGGTCCTCGTAGCTCGGCGCGGCGCGGTGGATTTCCCAATGGTCGGTGGCCTGCACGTCGCCGGCCTCGTCGATCGGGCGGCCCAGCACGTCCATGATCCGGCCCAGCGTGCCCGGGCCGACCGGCACCGAGATCGCGCGGCCGGTGTTGGTCGCCACCAGGTTGCGCTTGAGGCCGTCGGTGGAGCCGAGCGCGATGGTGCGCACGATGCCGTCGCCCAGCTGCTGCTGCACTTCCAGCGTGATGGCCGTGCCTTCGACCTTCAGTGCGTCGTAAATCTTCGGCACATCGGCACGCGCGAATTCGACGTCGACGACCGCGCCGATGATCTGAACGATCTTGCCCTGACTCATTTGGATAACTCCACTAATGTCTATGCGAATCTGGTGTCGGGAATGGGGAAAGGGGAATCGGGAATGGGAAGATCAAGCGCTGCTGCTTCGACCATTCCCGTTTCTCCATTCCCCATTCCCGGCTACACAGCGGCTGCGCCGCCGACGATCTCGGAAATTTCCTGGGTGATCGCCGCCTGCCGCGCCTTGTTGTAGATCAGCTGCAAGGTGCTGATCAGCTTGTTGGCGTTGTCGCTGGCCGCCTTCATCGCGACCATGCGCGCAGCATGCTCGGAGGCCACGTTCTCCAGCACCGCCTGGTACACCAGCGACTCGATGTAGCGCGTCATCACGTGCTCCAGCACGGTCGCGGCATCGGGTTCGTACAGGTAGTCCCAGTCGTGGTGCGCGACCTGGCTCTCCGCCGCCGGCAGCGGCAGCAGCTGGTCGAAGCTGGCCTTCTGCGTCATCGTGTTCACGAAGCGGTTGTAGACCAGGTAGACGCGGTCGACCCTGCCCTCGGTGAATGCATCCAGCATCACCTTGATCACGCCGATCAGCTGTTCCAGCTGCGGCACGTCGCCGAGGTGGCTGACGCTGCCGACCATGTCCACCTTGAGCCGGCGGAAGAACACCGAGGCCTTCTGGCCGATGGTGACCACGTCGATGCCGGCGCCCTGGTCCTGCCACTGGCGCACTTCGCCCAGCATCTTGCGGAACAGGTTGTTGTTGAGGCCGCCGGCCAGGCCGCGATCGGAGGAGATCACGATGTAGCCGACGCGCTTGACCGCGTCGCGCTGCACCAGGAACGGATGCGTGTCCTCGGTGCTGGCCTGCGCCAGATGCCCGATCACCTGCTTCATCGCCTGCGCGTACGGCCGCGAGGTCTTCATCCGATCCTGCGCCTTGCGGATCTTGGAGGCCGAGACCATCTCGAGCGCGCGCGTCACCTTGCGGGTGTTCTGCACGCTCTTGATCTTGGTTTTGATTTCGCGTCCGCCTGCCATTCTCTTCTCGTCGGGACTCGGGACTCGGGACTCGGGACTGGGAAAAGCCCGCGCACGAATCGTTTCTACCTCTTCCGGATCTCGTGCCCCGGAGCAGGGAACCCGCTTTCGCGAGTCCCGAGTCCCGAGTCCCGAGTCCCGGCGCGCTTACCAGCTACCGGTCGTCTTGAACTCGCCGATGCCCTTCTTGAACGCCGCTTCGATCTCGCCGTTCCAGTCGCCGCTGTCGTTGACCTTGGCGATCAGCTCGCCGGCGGTGTTGGCGAAATGCGCGTGCAGGCCTTCCTCGAAGGCGCCGATCTTGTTGACCGGCACGTCGTCCAGGAAGCCTTCGTTGACCGCGTAGATCGACAGCGCCTGGTTGGCGATGGACATCGGCAGGTACTGCTTCTGCTTCATCAGCTCGGTGACGCGCTGGCCGCGCTCGAGCTGCTTGCGGGTGGCTTCGTCCAGGTCCGAGGCGAACTGCGCGAACGCGGCCAGCTCGCGGTACTGCGCCAGCGAGATACGGATGCCGCCGGAGAGCTTCTTGATGATCTTGGTCTGCGCGGCGCCGCCGACGCGCGACACCGAGATGCCGGCGTTCACCGCCGGGCGGATGCCGGCGTTGAACAGGTCGGTTTCCAGGAAGATCTGGCCGTCGGTGATCGAGATCACGTTGGTCGGCACGAACGCGGACACGTCGCCGGCCTGCGTCTCGATGATCGGCAGCGCGGTCAGCGAACCGGTCTTGCCCTTCACTTCGCCGTTGGTGAACTTCTCCACGTAGTCCTCGGACACGCGCGCGGCGCGCTCCAGCAGGCGGCTGTGCAGGTAGAACACGTCGCCCGGATACGCTTCGCGGCCCGGCGGGCGCTTCAGCAGCAGCGAGATCTGGCGGTAGGCCACGGCCTGCTTGGACAGATCGTCGTACACGATCAGCGCGTCTTCGCCGCGGTCCATGAAGTACTCGCCCATGGTGCAGCCGGCGTAGGCGCTGATGTACTGCATCGCCGCCGATTCGGAGGCGGTCGCGGCGACCACGATGGTGTGCGCCAGCGCGCCGTTCTCTTCCAGCTTGCGCACGATGTTGGCCACGGTCGAGGCCTTCTGCCCGATCGCCACGTACACGCACTTGATGCCGGTGGTCTTCTGGTTGATCACCGCATCGATCGCCAGCGCGGTCTTGCCGGTCTGGCGGTCGCCGATGACCAGCTCGCGCTGGCCGCGGCCGATCGGGATCATCGCATCGACCGACTTGTAGCCGGTCTGCACCGGCTCATCGACCGACTTGCGCCAGATCACGCCCGGCGCCACGCGCTCCACCGGCGCGGTCTGCGCGGTGCCCAGCGGGCCCTTGCCGTCGATCGGCTCGCCCAGCGCGTTGACCACGCGGCCGAGCAGTTCCTTGCCCACCGGCACTTCCAGGATGCGGCCGGTGGTCTTGGCCACGTCGCCTTCGCGCAGGTTCTCGTAGTCGCCGAGCACCACGGCGCCGACCGAGTCGCGCTCCAGGTTCAGCGCCAGGGCGTAGGTCTCGTTCGGCAGTTCGATCATCTCGCCCTGCATCACGTCGGCCAGGCCGAAGATGCGCACGATGCCGTCGGACACGCTGGTGACCGTGCCTTCGTTGCGCGACTCCGCAGTCAGCTTGACCTGCTCGATGCGGTTCTTGATCAGTTCGCTGATTTCGGAGGGGTTGAGCGTGGTTGCCATCTTGGTTTCCTTCGGATCGTCCACCGCGCGAAGGCGGATGGCGACGTTTGGTTAGCGTCTTTGAGAATCGGGAATGGGGAATCGGGAATCGCTGGTGGCGTTGCCGCCGGGCCGGGTTCTCTCTCCTCTATTCGCCATTCCCGCTTCTTAGTGGGCCAGTGCGGAGTGCAGGCGCGACAGCTTGCCTTTCAGCGACCCGTCGATGACCACGTCGCCGGCGTCGATCACCGCGCCGCCGATCAGCGAAGCGTCCACCGCCGTGGTGATCTCGACCTCGCGGCCGAAGCGCTGCTTCAGCGCCACCTTCAACGAGGCCACTTCCGCCTCGCTGAGCTGGGTGGCCGAGGTCACGTTGGCCTTGACCACGCATTCGGCCTCGGCACGCAGCTGATCGTACAGCCCGGCGATCTCGGGCAGCAGCGGCAGCCGCTGCCCTTCGGCCAGCAGGCTCAGGAAGCGCGCGTACTGCTCGTCGGCCACCTGCGGCGCCAGCAGCGCCACCGCCTGCTCGCGCTGCAGCTGCGGGTTGTGCAGCAGCGCCGCCACGCGCGGATCGGCGGCGACCTGGGCGGAGAACGCCAGCGCCTGCGACCACGGTGCGAGCTTGCCGGCATCGCTGGCCGCAGCGAACGCGGCGCGGGCATACGGACGCGCCAGTGTGAGGGCCTGGCTCATCTCAGATCTCCGCCGCCAGCTCGTCGAGCAGCGCCTTGTGGGCGCTGGCGTCGATTTCGCGCTTGAGCAGCTTTTCCGCACCGCTCACCGCCAGCAGCGACACCTGGCGACGCAGCTCCTCGCGCGCACGGTTGGCCGCCGCGTCGATCTCGGCCTGGGCCAGATCCTTCTGCCGGTTGGCCTCGGCGATCGCCTCGTGCTTGGCCGCTTCGACGATCTGGTTGGCGCGCGCGTGGGCCTGGTCGATGATCTCGTTGGCCTTGACGCGTGCGTCCTTCAGCGCTTCGTTGACCTTTTCCTGCGCCTGCGCCAGATCCTTCTGGCTGCGATCGGCGGCGGCGAGGCCTTCGGCGATCTTCTGTTGGCGCTCTTCGATGGCCTGCATCAGCGGCGGCCAGATCTTGGTCGCGACGATCCAGATCAGACCGGCAAACGCCAGCGCCTGGGCAAAGAGGGTGAGACCGATATTCATTGGGTACGCTCAGCCAAAGTGACGGGGTGGACGCGCCGCCATCGCGGCGCGCGCGTCCGAACCTTCATCCGCAGCGGGACGGCCGCATCGCTGCGACCGTCCGCCGGTGCTACTGGATCAGCCGCCCTGCGGCAGGCGCGACACGAACTCGCCGATCATCGGGTTGGCGAACGCGAACAGCAGGCCGACCGCGACGCTGATGATGAACGCGGCGTCGATCAGGCCGGCGGTGATGAACATGCGCACCTGCAGCACCGGGATCAGTTCCGGCTGGCGCGCGGCCGACTCCAGGAACTTGCCGGCCATGATGGCCAGACCGAGGCCGGCGCCCAGCGCGGCCAGGCCGATCATGATGCCGACGGCGAGGACGGTGGAGCTCTGGACTTGGGCGAGGTTGGTCAGGACGGCGAAGTACATGGTTTTCTCCAGGAACAAAGTTGCTTGAGGATGGTGAATCGGACGAAGGGTTGCTTAAAACGCGTGAAGCAGGAACGTCAGTGGCTGTCTTCCGCCAGGCTCAGGTACACGATGGACAGCATCATGAAGATGAAAGCCTGCAGCGGGATCACCAGCAGGTGGAACAGCATCCAGCCGAAGCCGAACGCGCCGCCGGCCAGCGCGCCGAAGATGCCGGCACCGCCCAGCACCCAGATCAGCAGGAACACGATCTCGCCGCCGAACATGTTGCCGAACAGTCGCATCGCCAGCGAGATCGGCTTGCTCAGCCACTCGACGACATTGAGGATCAGGTTGAACGGCAGCATCCACTTGCCGAACGGGGCGGTCAGGAATTCCTTGGTCATCCCGCCCACGCCCTTGGAGCGCAGCGCGAAGAAGATCATCAGGAAGAACACGCTGATCGACATGCCCAGGGTGGCGTTGACGTCGGCGGTGGGCACCGGCTTCCAGTAGTGCACGCCGGCCAATTCGAGCGGCTTGGCGATGAAGTCCGCCGGGATCATCTTGATGAGGTTCATCATCAGGATCCAGAAGAACAGGGTGATCGCGATCGGGGTCACCAGCTTGCTGGTGCCGTGGTAGGTGTCCTTGGCCTGGCGGTCGACGAACTCCAGCAGGATCTCCACGAACGCCTGCCATTTGCCCGGCACGCCGGCGGTGGCCTTGCGCGTGGCGATCCAGAAGCCGAACACCATCACCAGGCCGGACAGCACCGACATGACCAGGGTATCGACGTGCACCTGCCAGAACCCGCCTTCCTGCACCTGGAAGGTGAGGTTCTGCAGGTGGTGCTGGATGTAGGAGGTAGGGGTTGCTTCCTCGCCCGCCATGAGTCCTGAGCCTTTTCGTGATTCGATCAACGTCTGGCCAGCGCCAGAACCTGGAACATCAGCCCGGTGGCGATACCCGCCAACAGGGCCAGAGGAGGCAGCCGCCACCAGGCAAAGCCCAGCGCCAGTACCGCGAATACCAACACCAACTTCAGCACCATGGCCACGATCAACCGCGCCATCGCCGCACCGGCCGCCTGCACGCCGCCGCTCAGCGCGGTACGTGCCGCCAGCCATCCTCCCGCCACCGTCGCCAGCCCGGTTGCGGCAGCGCCCATGGCGTACTTCGGCCCCAGCAGCAGGAACGCCAGGGAAACCACGGCCACCGCCACCAGCGGGTAAATCGCTGCGCGCAGCATCAGCCGCCGACCCGCATCAACGGAGTTCAGCACAGAAAATCCTGCAGTTGGTGGTGGGTTGAGGACGTCTTCGCGTCCGTCGAGCCGCGGAATTATAGCAATGGGACAATTTGCGAGACAACCGCCAAAGGTTGCGGCCGTCCCCGGATCGAGCCCAGCCGCCAACGATAGCACGTCGCAGACCCGCGCCGCGGGCTGGATTGATGCATCGCACCAGGAATTTGCGTGGGAACTTTCCATGCCGCCTCCGGTCCGATTGTGCAGGGACTGCGCCCATCCTCGTCGATTTGCAGCGCGGACCCATGGAGCCCCGGGCGACCGGGGCTCTTCTTTTTGCCTGCAATTCTGTGACCGGCGCCACCGTGGCCGCTCCATACCTTCACGAATGGTGGACACGGATTTAAGGATAGTTGCGGCCCGCGGTGGCGCTCGCCATCGGCGCATTCATCCCCAGATGACGGAGCTTCGTCCCTATGAAACACTTGCTTGCCCTTGCGCTTCCGTGCGCACTTGCCGCCGCCTACGCCCTGCCCGCCCACGCCGAAGACGGCGACGATCGCTTCACCATCCGCCTCGGCGCGATGAACGTGGACAACGACAACACCCTGCGTGGCAACACCACCATCGCCGGCAACGAAATTTCCGGCTCGCAGGACTTCGATCTCGGCGGCAAGGAATGGGAGCCGCGCGTGGACGGCATGTTCCGCATCAGCACCCGCCAGCGCCTGATCTTCGACTACTTCAAGTACGACAAGGACCGCCGCGAGGAACTCGGCGAGGACCTCAGCTACGGCGGCGCCACCGTACCGGGCGGCAGCTTCGTCAAGGGCGAGCTGAAGTACCAGGTCGCCAGCCTGGTGTACGACTACGCGGTGATCGACACCCCGCAGTTCAGCATGGGCCTGCAGATCGGCGCCGAATGGGCCAAGATCCAGGCCAATGCCTACGCCGACCTGGGCGACCTGTATTCGGGCACCTTCATCGACGAGAGCGAGGACGGCGCCGCGCCGGTGATCGGCCTGCGCTTCACCGCGCAGCCGAACGAGCACTGGCTGTTCAGCGTGCAGGGCCAGTACCTCAACACCAATTGGGGCGATTTCGGCAAGTACGACGGCGACCTGAGCCGCGCCAACGCGATCGCCGAATACCGCTTCACCAAGAACTTCGGCATCTTTGCCGGCTACGACTGGTTCAAGCTCGACGTGGATCGCAAGACCGACTCCAACGTCGACACGCTAACCAACGTCGGCCTGAAGCAGGAGTTCAAGGGCCCGGTGGCCGGCGTGACCTTCGCGTTCTGATCCATCGGGCAATCGAACACAACAGGACCCGGCGATAGGAAAAACCTATCGCCGGGTTTTTTGTTTTGCATTGGACCCGGCGCCGGCAGGCGCGCAGGATGACAGCCGTCCTCCTCGATCCAGCGTGCTGCCCATGCACAAGACTCACCGGCCGATCTGCTCCAGCTCGCTCGCATCGCCGGCGCCGGCGATGCGTACCCAAGGGCGCCGTGGCATCGCGACCGCGGACACGCCAGGGTTGCAGGCAGCGATGACGTTCCTGGATGCGCTGACCCGGCTGCGGCGCCGGCATGTCGCCGCCCATGCCGCCCTGCTGGATCTGCTGATTCCCACCGAACCGCGCTCGCCGCTGGCCGCGTAAGCCGCAGCGCGGCACGGTGCTCCGTGCCGCGGGAGTTCGATCGCGTGGCGGGCCCCGGCCACGGCCGCGCCCGCCGCGCCGCCCCCCCCCCCCGCCAGAAACGACGACGCCCCGGCAAGCGGGGCGTCGTGACCTCATCGGCGCCGCAGCCGGCGCCTCATTTCTTCTTCGGGATGTACAGGTCGGTGATGGTGCCGTCGTAGACCTCGGCGGCCATGCCGACCGACTCGCTCAGGGTCGGATGCGCGTGGATGGTGTGGCCGATGTCCTCGGCCTCGGCGCCCATCTCGATCGCCAGGCCGATCTCGGCCAGCAGGTCGCCGGCATGCACGCCGACGATGGCGCCGCCGACGATGCGGTGGGTGTCCTCGTCGAAGATCAGCTTGGTGAAGCCCTCGGTACGGCCGATGCCGATGGCGCGGCCGCTGGCCGCCCACGGGAACTTGGCCACGCCGACCTTCAGGCCCTTGGCCTTGGCCTCGGTCTCGGTGACGCCGACCCAGGCGATCTCCGGATTGGTGTAGGCCACCGACGGAATCACCCGCGCCACCCACTCCTTCTTTTCGCCGGCGGCCACTTCGGCGGCGAGCTTGCCTTCATGCGTGGCCTTGTGCGCCAGCATCGGGTTGCCGACGATGTCGCCGATGGCGAAGATGTGCGGCACGTTGCTGCGCATCTGCCGGTCGACCGGGATGAAGCCGCGCTCGGTGACGTTGACCCCGGCCTTGTCCGCGCCGATCTTCTTGCCGTTCGGCGAACGGCCCACCGCGACCAGCACGCGGTCGTAGGTGGTCGCGCCCAGCGCCGGCGGCTCGCCGTCGGCCGCAGCCTCGAAGGACACGGTGATGCCCTTCTTGTCGGCCTTGACCTGGCTGGCCTTGGTCTTCAGGTAGACCTCCACGCCCTGCTTCTTCAGCCGGTCGGCCAGCGGCTTGACCAGGTCCTTGTCGGCGCCCGGCATCAGCTGGTCCAGGAACTCGACCACGGTGACCTTGCTGCCCAGCGCGCTGTACACGGTGGCCATTTCCAGGCCGATGATGCCGCCGCCGACCACCAGCAGGGTCTTGGGGATCTCCTGCAGCTCCAGCGCGTCGGTGGAGTCCATCACCCGCTTGTCGTCCCACGGGAAGTTGGGCAGCTTCACCGCCTGCGAACCGGCGGCGATAATGCACTGCTCGAAACGCAGCAACTGGGTCTTGCCGTCGGCGCCGACGATCTCCAGCTCATTGGGCGACACGAACGACGCCACGCCGGTGACGGTGCGCACCTTGCGCTGCTTGGCCATGCTGGCCAGGCCGCCGGTGAGCTTGCCGACCACGTTTTCCTTGTACGCGCGCAGCTTGTCCAGGGCGATCTTGGGCGCGCTGAAGGTCACGCCGAAGTCGCCGGCATGGGCCACCTCGTCGATCACCACGGCCGCGTGCAGCAGCGCCTTGGACGGGATGCAGCCGACGTTGAGGCAGACGCCGCCGAGGCTGGCGTAGCGCTCGATCAGCACCGTGTCCAGGCCCAGGTCGGCGGCGCGGAACGCGGCGGTGTAGCCGCCGGGGCCGGCGCCGAGCACCACCATCTTGCATTCGATGTCGGCCGGCTTGCCGCTGGCCAGCGCCGGCCTGGGCGCCGGCGGCTCGGCCGGGGCGCGATGCGACGGCGCCACCGGCGGCTTGCTGGCCGGCACCTCGGCCTTGGCCGCAGCGGGCGTGGCGGCCGGCGCGGCGCCGGCGTCCTCGGTTTCCAGCAGCGCGATCACCGCGCCCTCGGACAGGACGTCGCCGAGCTTGACCTTCAGTTCCTTGATCACGCCGGCCGCCGCCGACGGCACTTCCAGCGTGGCCTTGTCCGACTCCAGCGTGAGCAGGCCCTGGTCCTTCTTCACCGTGTCGCCGACGGCGACCAGCACTTCGATGACCGGAACCTCGCTGTAGTCGCCGATATCCGGGACCTTGACCTCAATGACCGCCATGCAGCTTCTCCTGTGGCCCGGCCGGCACGCCGGCGGGCGATTGCAGTTCTACGGCGGCGCCGCGATGGACGCGGCGCACGCGGGTGGGGGAAACACGGGCCGCGCCGGGCGCGGCGCCGTTGCGGCAGGACTTACAGCAGCACGCGGCGCATGTCCGCCAGCACCTGGCTCAGGTAGGTGGTGAAGCGCGCCGCCGCGGCGCCGTCGATGACCCGGTGGTCGTAGCTCAACGACAGCGGCAGCATCAACTTCGGGGCGAATTCCTTGCCGTTCCACACCGGCTGGATCGCCGACTTGGACACGCCCAGGATCGCCACTTCCGGCGCATTGACGATCGGGGTGAACGCGGTGCCGCCGATGCCGCCGAGCGAGCTGATCGAGAAGCAGCCGCCGCTCATCTCGGCCGGGCCGAGCTTGCCGTCGCGCGCCTTCTTGGCCAGCTCGCCGCTTTCGCGCGCCAGCTCGACCACGCCCTTCTTGTCCACGTCGCGGATCACCGGCACCACCAGCCCGTTCGGGGTGTCGGCGGCGAAACCGATGTGGAAATACTTCTTCAGGGTCAGGTTCTCGCCGGCCGCATCCAGCGAGGCGTTGAAGTCGGGGAACTGCTTCAGCGCCGCGGCGCTGGCCTTGAGCAGGAAGGCGAGCATGGTCAGCTTGATGCCGGCCTTTTCGTTTTCCTTGTTCAGCGCCACGCGCAGGGCTTCCAGGTCGGTGATGTCGGCCTGCTCGAACTGGGTGACGTGCGGGATCATCGCCCAGTTGCGCGCCAGGTTGGCGCCGGAGATCTTCTTGATCCGCGACAGCGGCTTGACCTCGATCTCGCCGAACTTGGCGAAGTCCACCTTCGGCCACGGCAGCAGGTTCAGGCCGTTGCCGCCGGCCGCCGGCGTCGCGCCAGCCGCCGTGGTCGCCGCACCGCCGGCCAACGCGGCCTTGACGTAGCGCTGCACGTCGTCCTTGGTGATGCGCCCGCCGTGCTCGGTGCCGCTGACCTGGAACAGGTCCACGCCCAGCTCGCGCGCGAACACGCGCACCGCCGGGCTGGCGTAGGGCACCTTCTGCGGCAGCACGCTGTCGGCGCTGAACTCCACCGGCGGGCTGCTCGGGATGCCGGCCGACGGCGCGGAAGCGCCCGCCTTGGCCGGCGCCGAGCCCTGCACCTGCGCGATCTCGCGCTGGGCCAGCTTGTCCGGCGCGGCCGAGGCCGGCACCGGCTCCACCCCGCCGCCGGTCTCGGCGCTGGGCTGGACCGCGCCTGCCGCCGGCGCATCGGCGCTGGCACCGGCCACTTCGATCAGCGCCACGACCTTGCCCTCGGACAGGCTGTCGCCGACCTTGACCTTCAGCTCCCTGACCACGCCGGCCACCGACGAGGGCACTTCCATCGTCGCCTTGTCCGACTCCAGGGTGACCAGGCTCTGGTCCTTGGCCACGGTATCGCCGACCGCGACCAGCACCTCGATCACCGGCACGTCGCTGTAGTCGCCGATGTCCGGCACCCGCGCCTCGACGATGCCGCCGCCGGCATTCCCTGCCGGGACCGGCTTGGTCGCCTGCTGCGCGGCCGGCGCCGGCGGGGCCGGCTCCTGCCTGGCCGGTGCGGGCGCGGCCTTGGCGGCCGCCGGGGCCGGCGCAGCAGCACCTGCGCCGGCCTCGGCCACTTCGATCAGCGCCACGAGCTTGCCCTCGGACAGGCTGTCGCCGACCTTGACCTTCAGCTCCTTGACCACGCCGGCGAACGGCGACGGTACTTCCATCGTCGCCTTGTCCGACTCCAGGGTGACCAGGCTCTGGTCCTTCTTCACCGTGTCGCCGACCGCCACCAGCACTTCGATTACCGGGACGTCGCTGTAGTCACCGATATCGGGGACAAGTGCTTCCTTGATTTCGGCCATGCGGGCAACTCCGGCAACTAATGAGGGGGAAACCCCTATTGTGGCGGCCCGCAGCCGCAGCGCCAACCTTTGCCGGGCAAAAAAACCCGCAGCGGCCGCGCAACGACGCCGACAAGCGCCTGTGCGTGGCGTTCGCGGCGGACTGTACGCCTGCGCATTGTCCTGGCGTCATCGCCGCGGCGCGCACCGCGCCGCCTTCACGGGCGGGTGCCTAGGATGCCCCGCACCCGGATCGGAGTGCCGCCATGCGTGCGTTCGTGCTGTTGATGTCGTTGGCGATGCCGCTGGTCGCCTGGTTCTCGCAACGCGGCGCGTTCGGCCCGACCAACGGCGCGATCTCCGACCGCTACCCGACCCTGATCGTCGCCGCCGGCTACGCGTTCGCGATCTGGGGCCCGATCTTCCTGCTCGACCTGGCCTTCGGCCTGTGGCAGCTGTCGCCGCGGCGCCGGCGCGACAGCGCGCTGGCGCAGGTGCGGCTGCCGGCGGCGCTGGGCTGCGGCCTGACCGCGCTGTGGATGCCGGTGTTCTCGCAGCAGCATTTCCTGCTGGCGCTGGCGGTGATCTGGGCGGCGCTGGCGTGCCTGGCGCTGGCCGCGCTGCGCCTGTCGCGCGATCCGCGCGCCGAGCCGTGGCAGGCGCTGTGGGCGTGGCTGCCGCTGTCGCTGCACGCCGGCTGGCTGTCGCTGGCCGCGTTCCTGAACACCGCGCAGGTGATCGTCGCCTACCGCTGGCTGTCCACCGAACACATGCTGCCGTGGAGCCTGGGGCTGTTCGCGCTGGCCGGCGCGCTGCTGCTCGGCCTGAACCGGGCGATGCGCGGCAACCTGGCCTATGTCGCGGCGGCGCTGTGGGCGCTGGCCGCGGTCTACGTCAAGCAGGCCGGCAGCGGCCTGGACGGTGCGCGCAGCGCGGCCTGGGTGGCGTTGGCGCTGGCCGCGGCGCTGCTGGTGCAGACGCTGTGGCTGCGGTTGCGCGCGCCGTCGCCGCGCGCATTGCCCTGATCCGGGCTAGGTGGGCGCTGGCGTGAGCCAGACCTGCAGCGGCGCCCACGCCTGCTGCAGCCGCGCCAGCGAGAAGGCGGCATTGGCCGGGCTGGTCGACGGCAGTGCCAGCACCGCCAGCGGCGGCGCGCGCGGCGCCAGCTGCGGCTGCACGAAACGCGCGAACGCCTGCGCCGCCGCGGCGCCGTTGCAGGCGATGGCACGCAACTGCGGCAAACGCGCGATGCGCGCGGGCAAGGGATTGGGCACTTCGCTGCCGCGCACGATCGCCGTGTCCAGGCTGCCGCTGCGCCGGCACTGCCCGATCACGTCCCACAGTCCCACGCCGAAGGCCTGCATCGCCTGCAGGCGCGCGTCGTAGTCGAGCAGCGGATCGAAACCGCACAACGCGCCCAGCAACGGCCACAAGCGGTTGCGCGGATGCGCGTAGTAGCGCGCGTGCTGCAACGACATCGCACCGGGCATGGAGCCGAGAATCAGCACCCGGCAATCGTCGCGAATCTGCGCAGGCAAGCCTTGCAACACGTCCCGCATCGTCACGCCGTGCGCATCTGGGTGAACATCACAAAGTCTTAAAACCTCGTTATTTCAAGCATCCGACGCCAGTGCCTGAACGATGCCTGCATCCACTCGGGCGAGGTCGGCGTCGATTCATCTTCTCATCGATACGGTGTGCGCGCCCACTCCTGTGGCCCCACAAAAAAAAGATTGAGGAGATTCCCATGCGGTCCATTCAAATCCTGAGCCTGGCTGTCGTTTCCGCCCTTGCGTTCGCGCCTGCCGCATTTGCGCAGGACGGCGACACCGCATCCGGCAAGCGCTTCGCCGTCGTCGGCAGCGCCACCCTGCTCGACCCCCATTCCAAGCCGGCCAACGGCCTCGACGTCGACGGCGGCCCGGCCCCGACCATCAGCGCCAGCTGGCTGATCAACGACAACTGGGCCGTCGAACTGTGGGGCGCCGCCGACAAGTTCAACCATCGCGTCAGCGCCAGCGGCGTGGGCAAGATCGGCACCGTCGAGCAGCAGCCGATCGCGCTGAGCGGCCAGTACCACTTCGGCCAGGCGGACAATGTGTTCCGTCCGTTCGTCGGCGTCGGTTACTACGAGTCCAACTTCAGCAACGAGAAGATCGACGGCCTGTCGGCCAGCGGCCAGCACGTCGGCCTGGATACCGCCAAGGGTGCGATCGGCACCGTCGGCGTGGACATGAACATCAACTCGACCTGGTTCGCCCGCGCCGATGCCCGCTACATGCATTCGCGTCCGGAAGTGCAGGTCGCCGGCAGCGGCACCGGCCAGGACCTGAAGCTGGATCCGTGGCTGGTCAGCTTCGGCGTCGGCGCGCGCTTCTAAGCACGCCTGCTCCGCGTCACATGCAAACGGGCCTTCGGGCCCGTTTGTTTTTGTGGCTTGGCGCATCTGCGCTCGCGCGCGGCTCAGCGCGGCGAACGGTCGTAGCCGCGATAGCGATCGAAATGGCGCACCTTGCGCCGCAACAGCCACGCATATGCGCACGCGTAGCCGAGCAACAACGCCGCCGCCGCAAGCAGGCTGGCGTGGCTCATCCAGCCCTGCGCCGGCCAGGCCGCGCCCTCGTTCATGCTGCGCCAGCCCTGCAGCAGACCGGCGCCGATGCGCGCCACCACCAGCAGCGTCAACGCCAGCACCAGCCACAGGTTCGGCGTGTAGTACAGGCCCTGCGGCAGCGGTTCGAACCGGCTCAAGCAGATGCCCAGCGCGCCCAGGCCCAGGCCCGCCACCCAGCCGATGCAGGCATACATCGCCGCATCGGGCCACCAGTGCGCGGCGATCAACGCGAAGCCCAGCAGCACGAGGCTCGACACCAGCGCCGACCAGAACTGCACGCTGGCCAGCCACGCCCGCGCCTGGCGCCGCGAGGTGCCATAGCGGAAACGCTGCAGCAGCGACAACGGCAACAGCACCGCGGTCACCGCCAGCGCGATCACGATCGCCAGGGGAATGGCCAGCAACAGCGGCATGCGCGGGCTCCGCTCAGAACGCCGGCAGGACCGCGCCCTGGTACTTGCGCTCGATGAAGGCCTTGACCTCGGGGCTGGTCAGCGCCTTGGCCAGCTTCTGCACGCGCGGGTCGTCCTTGTTGTCGGGGCGCGCGACCAGAAAGTTCACGTACGGCGAGTCCTTGCTCTCGATCGCCAGCGCATCGCGGGTGGGATTGAGCCCGGCATCGAGCGCGTAGTTGGTGTTGATCAGCGCCAGATCGACCTGGTCCAGCACCCGCGGCAGCATCGCCGAATCCAGTTCGCGGAATTTCAGCTGCTTCGGGTTGGCGACGATGTCGCGCTGGGTGGACAGCGCATTGCCCGGATCCTTGAGCTTGATGACTCCGGCCTTGTCGAGCAGGATCAGCGCGCGGCTGTTGTTGCTGGGATCGTTGGGAATCACCACGTCGGCGCCCTGCGGCAGCTCGGCCAGCGACTTGAAGCGGCGCGAATAGGCGCCGAACGGCTCGATGTGCACGCCGATCACGGTGACCAGGTCGCTCTTGCGATCGCGGTTGTAGGCGTCCAGGTACGGCTCGGTCTGGAAGTAGTTCACGTCGATCTGCTTCTGCACCACCTGGTCGTTGGGCTGCACGTAGTCGTTGAACACGCGCACGTCCAGGGTCACGCCCTGTTTCTCCAGCAGCGGCTTGACCACCTCGAGGATCTCCGCATGCGGCACCGCGGTGGCGGCGACGCTGAGCCGCGTGCTGTCGGTCGCGGAGGTGGACTTGCCGCAGGCGGCCAGGGCGAGCACGGCGGCGCCGAGCAGCAGACGAAGCGGGAGTTTGGTCATGGGCGGGAATCCGGAAACGTGGGGAGAAGAACAGCGGCCAGGCCGCCATGCGGGCAAGCTAGCAGACCCGGCCGCTGCGTGCGGCGAAAGGCCAGGGATGGCTGTTCTGCAGATACAAGGAGCCGCTGCAGCCGCTCCTGCACAGGACACAAGCGCGATCCGGGCAACCGCGTCGCGCTCAACGCCGGCTGTAGTGCGCGACCAGCCGATCGCCGAGCATCTGCAGCCCCTGCACCAGCAACAGCAACACCACCACGGTGATCAGCGCCACGTCGGCGTGCGAGCGCTGGTAGCCGTCGCGGTAGGCCAGGTCGCCGAGCCCGCCGGAACCGATCGCGCCGCCCATCGCGGTGAAGCCGATCAGGGCGATGGTGGTCACCGTGGCGCCGGCGATCAGCCCCGGCCGCGCCTCGGGCAACAGCACCCGCGTGACCAGTTGCCAGGTGGTCGCGCCCATCGCCAGGCTGGCTTCGACCACGCCGCGATCCACTTCGCGCAGCGCCGTTTCCACCAGCCGCGCATAGAACGGCGCCGCACCCACCACCAGCGGCAGGATCGCGCCGCGCACGCCCAGCGAGGTGCCCATCGCCCACAGCGTCAGCGGGATCATCGCGATCATCAGGATGATGAAGGGCACCGAGCGCAGCACGTTGATCGCCAGCGCGAGCGTGCCGTACAGCAACGGCCGCTGGTGGGTCTGGCGCGGCCCGGTCAGGAACAGCAGCACGCCCAGCGGCAGGCCGATCAGCAGGGTCAGCGGCAGCGAGCCGCCGAGCATCAGCAGCGTATCCAGCGTGGCGCGGCCGATCTCGGCCCACTTGCCGGCGTCGAGATTGCGGAAGAAGCCAGTGGCGGCGGTCGCGAACGGGATCATCGGCGCAGTTCCTCGACATGCACGCCGGCGGCGACGAACCCGGCCTGCGCCGCGTCCAGATCGCCGCCGACCAGGGCCACGGTCAGCTGGCCGTACGGGGTGTCCTTGATCCGGTCGATGCGTCCGGACAGGATGTTGTAGTCCACTGCGGTCTCGCGCGCGATGCGCCCGAGCAGCGGGGCGTAGGTGTCGCCGCCGAGGAAGGTCAGGCGCACGATGCGCCCGGCCACCGCGGTGAAGTCGCGATGCAGCTCGCCCTCGTCCACGTGTTCGGCCTCGGACACGAAGCGGCGCGTGGTCGGATGGCGCGGATGCAGGAACACCTCGGTGACCGGCCCGCTCTCGACCAGATGTCCGGCATCGAGCACCGCCACGCGGTCGCAGACGCGGCGGATCACCTCCATCTCGTGGGTGATCAGCACGATGGTCAGGCCCAACTCGCGGTTGATCTGCGCCAGCAGGCTCAGCACCGAGGCGGTGGTCTGCGGGTCCAGCGCGCTGGTGGCCTCGTCGCACAGCAGGATCTGCGGCCCGGTGGCCAGCGCGCGGGCGATGCCGACGCGCTGCTTCTGCCCGCCCGACAGCTGCGCCGGATACTTGTTGGCGTGCTCGGCCAGGCCGACCCGGGCCAGCAGCTCGGCCACCCGCGCGTCGATCTGCGCGCGCGCGGTGCCGGCCAGTTCCAGCGGGAAGGCGACGTTGCCGGCCACCGTGCGCGAGGACAGCAGGTTGAAGTGCTGGAAGATCATGCCGATGCGCCGGCGCAGCGTGCGCAGCCCGGCGCGGTCCAGCGCGGTGACGTCCTCGCCGTCGATCAGCAGGCGCCCGCCGCTGGGCTCCTCGAGCCGGTTGATCAGCCGGATCAGCGTGGACTTGCCGGCGCCGGAATGGCCGATGATGCCGAACACCTCGCCGGCCCGGATCTCCAGGTCGAGCGGATGCAGCGCCACGACCGATTGGCCGGCGACGGAGTAGGACTTGTGCAGGTGCTCGAACTGGATCACCGCGCGGGGCCGGCAGCGAAGGGGGCGCAAAGCCTAGCAGGCCAGGCCTGCAGGCGTTATTCCATTCGATTCTAACGCTTGCGCCCGGAACGCCGCCGGCAACGGCAAAGGGTTAGGGATGCGCCAGCGGCGGCGGCCGCACGGTGGCGCGGACCCGCTCGCGGTGCAGCAGGTACAGGCCGCTGGCGACGATGATCGCCGCGCCTACCCAGGTCCAGGCGTCGGGCAGCTTGCGCCACAGCAGCCAGTCCCACGGGATCACCCAGATCAGGCCGCTGTACTCCAGCGGCGCGATCAGCGAGGCGTCGCCGCGGCGGAACGCCTGGGTCAAGGCCACCTGCCCCAGCGCGCCGGCCAGGCCGAGCGTGGCGATCCAGCCGGCATCGGCCAGGCGCAGCGGGGTCCAGGTCGGCCACGCCAGCGCGCCGGCGCCGAGCGCCATGATCAGCAGGAACCAGACCACCAGCGACTGCGGCGTCTCGGTGCGCGCCAGCAGGCTGACCAGCACCGCCGCGAGCGCGTAGGCGGTGGCCGCCAGCAGCACCATCAGCCCCGGCAGCGAGACGAAGCCGCCCCCGCCCGGGCGCAGCACCACCAGCACGCCGACCAGGCCGATGCCGATCGCGGCCCAGCGCCGCGGACCGACCTGTTCGCCCAGCAGCGGCACCGACAACGCCGTCACCAGCAGCGGCGCGACGAAGTAGATCGTGTAGGCGGTGGACAGCGGCAGGCTGCGCAGCGCCCAGGCGAAGCAGCCGATCATCGCGATGCCGAGCACACCGCGCAGCAGGTGCAGGCCCCAGCGCACCGGCAGGATCGAACGCGGGCCGGCGGTGGCCAGCACCCACAGCAGCACGAACGGCAGCGAGGCGCCGCCGCGCAGCGTGGCCACCTGCAGCGCCGGATAGCGCGCGGTCAGCAACTTCATCGCCGCATCCATCAGCGCGAAGCAGGCGACCGCCGCGATCATCCAGGCGGCGGCCGCGGTGTTGGAACGTGACGTGGGCATGCGCGGATTATCGCCGCGATCGCGCGCCCCGCCCAGCCGCGCAGGCGGCCACGTGGCGGCGGCGGCGGGTGCGCTGGCGCCGGTGCCGCGCCGCGACGCAGCGCGCCGAACTGCCGAACTGCCGAACGGGGCGGCGGGCAGCGGCGCTGCGGCGAGACCGGTAGGATAGAGGGTCTTTCCCGAGGACCTGCCATGCCTTCCTTCGATGTCGTCTCCGAAATCGACAAGCACGAACTGACCAATGCCATCGACCAGGCCAACCGCGAGTTGTCGACCCGCTTCGATTTCAAGGGCGTGGAGGCCAGCTTCGAGCTCGACGACCAGGTCATCAACCAGGCCGCGCCCAGCGACTTCCAGGTCAAGCAGATGACCGACATCCTGCGCGCGCGGCTGATCGCCCGCGGCATCGACGTACGCTGCCTGGAATTGGGCGACGTGGAGACCAACCTGGCCGGCGCGCGGCAGAAGGTCACGGTCAAGCAGGGCATCGAGCAGAAGCTGGCCAAGAAGATCGTCGCCGCGATCAAGGACGCCAAGCTCAAGGTGGAAGCACAGATCAACGGCGACAAGCTGCGCATCAGCGGCAAGAAGCGCGACGACCTGCAGGATGTGATGGCGCTGCTGAAGAAGAGCGATTTCGAACTGCCGCTGCAGTTCGAGAATTTCCGCGACTGAGCGGGCCCGCACGGGCCGCGCGGCCGAACCGCGGACCTGCGGCCGCGCGGCCCGGCGAGCGGCATGCGCCGCCCGCCGGCCTGGCCCTCGCCACGGCACCGCCGCCGTGGCGACTCCGGCGGTCAACCGGCGATGCGCAGGATCGGCTTGAGGGTGACGCCGCTGCTGCTGTCGGCCGCCGCTTCGTTGATCTGCGCCAGCGGATAGAACTTCACCAGCTTGTCGAACGGGAAGCGGCCCTGCTGGTAGAGCGTCACCAGCTGCGGGATGAACACCTGCGGCACGCTGTCGCCCTCGACGATGCCGCGGATGCTGCGCCCGCCCAGCAGCAGGTTGTTGACGTCGAACTCGGCCTTGGTGCCGAGCTTGGGCGCGCCGACCACGCCCATCGTGCCGAGTCCGCCCAGCGCCTCGATGCCGAGCGCCAGCACGTCCGGACGCCCGGTGGATTCCAGCGCGAAGTCGGCGCCGCCGCCGGTGATCGCGCGCACCGCCTCGACCAGGTCGCCCTGCCGGCTGTCGATGGTATGGGTGGCGCCCAGCTCCTTGGCCAGTTCCAGCCGCGACGGCACCACGTCCACCGCGACGATGCAGGTGGCGCCGGCCACGCGCGCGGCCATCACCGCGCTGAGCCCGACCGCGCCGGCGCCGAACGCCACGAAGCTGCTGCCGGGTCGCACCTTCAACGCATTGATCACCGCCCCGGCGCCGGTCTGGATGCCGCAGCCGAGCGGGCCGAGCAGTTCCAGCGGCGCGTCGTGCGACACCTTGATCGCGTTGTTCTCGCGCGCCAGCGCGTAGGTCGCGAACGAGGACTGGGCGAAGAAGTGGTCGTGCAGCGGCTGCCCCTGCAGGTCTTCGATGGCGGTATGGCCATGCGCATCGCCGCCGCCGAAATTGCGCGGGAAGAACTCCTTGCAGTAGGCGCCATGGCCGCCGTCGCAGGGATTGCAGTGGCCGCAGGCGCCGTAGGTCAGCACCACGTGGTCGCCGACCTGCAGCGCCTTGACGTTGGGACCCAGCGCCTCGACCACGCCGGCGCCTTCGTGGCCGAGCACCGCCGGCAGCGGCACCGGATAGTACTGGTCGCGCACGATCAGGTCGGTGTGGCACAGGCCGGTGGCCACCACCCGCACCAGGACCTCGTCGTCCTGCGGCGCGCGGATGCGCGCCTGTTCGATGCTGAAAGGCTGTTGCGGCGCGCGCGCCACCGCCACGGTGATCTGGCGTTTTTCGGTTGCGGTCTTCATGGGATGTCTCCTCGGATTCAAAGCGGATAGGCCGGCGCTGCGCCCTTGACGGTCAACCACTGCCACTGGGTGAATTCCTCCCAGTTGGCCGGGCCGCCGATGCTACTCCCGTTGCCCGACGCGCCGACGCCGCCGAACGGATTGATGACCTCGTCGTTGACGGTCTGGTCGTTGATGTGCAGCAGGCCGGTGCGCAACTGCTCGCCCAGCGCCAGCGCGCGGCCGACGTCGGCCGACAGCACCGCCATCGACAGGCCGTACTCGGTGTCGTTGGCCAGGGCGACGGCCTCGGCGTCGGTGTCGAACGGCACCACCACCGCGACCGGGGCGAAGATCTCCTCGCGGAACGCCGGGTTGTCGCGACCGACGTCGCTGAGCACGGTCGGCTCGAAGAACAGCTCGCGGTAGCCGCCGCCGGCGGCGAGGGTGGCGCCGGCCTGGCGCGCGGCCGCGACCAGCGCCGCGGCGTGGTCGCGCTGGGCCGCATTGATCAGCGGCCCGAGCGCGACCTGCCCACCGGCCGGATCGCCGACGCTCAGGCTGTTGGCCTTGGCGACCAGCCGCTCCACGAAGCGCGGGTAGAGCGCGCGCTGCACCAGCACGCGGCCGGTGGACATGCAGATCTGGCCCTGGTGCAGGTACGCGCCCCAGGCGGTGTTGGCGATCGCCAGGTCCAGGTCGGCATCGTCGAGCACGATCAGCGAGTTCTTGCCGCCCAGTTCCAGCGACACCTTTTTCAGGTGCCGGCTCGCCGCCTCGCCGACCTTGCGCCCGGCCGCGGTGGAGCCGGTGAACTGGATCATCGCCACGTGCGGGTCGGCGGTCAGCGCCGCGCCGGCGGCGCCGTCGCCGGGCAGCACGTGCAGCACGCCGGCCGGCAGGCCGGCCAGTTCGAACAGCCGCGCGATGGTGACCCCGCCGCACACCGCGGTGCGCGGATCGGGCTTGAGCACCACCGCATTGCCCAGGGCCAGCGCCGGCGCCACCGCGCGCATGGCCAGGTACAGCGGGAAGTTGAACGGCGCGATGACCCCGACCACGCCGAGCGGGCGCCGCCGCGCCAGGCTCAGCCGCCCGGGCGTGGACGGCAGCACCTCGCCGGCGCTGCGCGACGGCAAGGCCGCCGCCTCGTGCAACGCAGCCGCGCACAGGCTCGCCTCGAAGCCGGCCTTGTCCTGGGTGGAGCCGCTCTCGCGCACGATCCAGTCGGCGATCTCCGGCAGGAACTGTTCGGCCAGTTGCGCGGCCTTGCGCAACACCTGCGCGCGCTGCGCGTACGGCGCCGCGGCCCAGCCGCGCTGTGCCTGCGCCGCCGTGGCCGCGGCCGCGGCGATCTGCGCCGGGCCGGCCAGGCCGATACGGCCCAGTCCGTGGCCGGTGGCCGGCTCGATCACCTCGGCGCTGTCCGCGGCCGCTTGCCATTGGCCGGTGAACAGCGCCCCGTGCCAGAAATCGCCTTGCAATAGCTTGTTGTCGCTCATCGGTGTTTCCTCCTGGTGTCCATTGCCTGGGATCGACGCGGCGTGGGCCGCGCCGACCTTGCCGTCATGCCAGCCGTGCGCGCAGGAACGCGCCGGCGTGTTCGATCGCCTGTACCGCCGCCGGCAGCACGCCGGCCATCTCGACGAAGCCGTGCACCATGCCCGGCAACTCGACGTGCTCCACCGCCACCGCGGCCGCGCGCAGGGCCTCGGCGTAGCGGTGGCCGTCGTCGCGCAGCACGTCGCAATCGGCGGTGTAGATCAGCGCCGGCGGCAGGCCGCGCAGGTCCGCCGCGCGCAGCGGCGACAGCCGCGGATCGCGGGTGTCGAAACCGGCCACGAACGGTGTCGACATCGCCTGCATCAGCGCCAGCGTCAGCGGTGGTACCGCGCCGTTCTCGCGCCGCGACGGGAACTCGCGCGCGGCCGGCGACAGGTCGGTGGACGGGTAGAACAGCAGCTGCGCGCGCAACGCCACATCGCCGCCGCGTAGCTGCTGGCAGGCCACCGCCGCCAGGCTGCCGCCGGCGCTGTCGCCGGCCACCGCCAGGCGCCCGGCATCCACGCCCAGTTCGCCGGCATGCGCGGCCAGCCAGCGGATCGCCGCCCAACAGCGCGCCGATCCGGCGGTAGGCCTGGCGCATCGCCGGGATCGGCAGCCACTCCATCGCCGGCGCGCCGCTGGCGGCCATGCCGCCGAGCACCGCCAGCACGTCCGGCGCCAGCCGCGAGGGATCGAACGGATCTGTCTGCATTGCGTTGGCTCCACGATGGGGTCGCATCATTCGGGTTCATGCCGGCTTGGTGCCGGTGAGCGTCGGCGCGCGCCGGCAGCCCCGCGCGCATGCGCACGGGGCTGGTCGGTCGCGAGCATGTCCGCCGGGTCGCGCAGGGTGCCGCGTATCAGCCACGCCGCCTGCGCCGCTCCGGCCTGCAGATCGTGGTGCCAGATCCAGTCGAAACGCGTGGCCAGCGTCTGCGCCAGGGCGGCGGCGTTGGCACCGACCCGGCCATCGCGCAATTCGTACAGCTCGCCCGCCTCGCGCGAGCTGCGCTGCACGCGGCAGGCGCGCGGTCGCCGCACAATGCCGCCGCCGACGATGCCGATGCGCAGGGAAGAAGCCGTGGCGTCCATCGTGTCTCCTGGATGCGATCGCGGCCGGCGAGGCGGAACGTGCCGGCCGGCGGCAGGGTTGCTCTGAAGCAGACGCGCGACTGCCGGGCAAAGGCCGTCGTGCGTGCTGCGGGGCGCTGCATCGCCGGAGGCTCGCCGCCGGATCGATGTGGCGATGGAACCGCCCGCGGCGGCATGGCTCAGCCCTGGTCGCCGCCTCCGACCGGCAGCACCGTGCCGGTGATGTAGGAAGCCTCGTCCGAGGCCAGGAACAGGATCGCCGCGGCCTGCTCGTCGAGCGTGCCATAGCGCTTCATCAGGCTCGATGCGACCGTCTGCGCGACGATCTGCCGGTACCACGCCTGCTCCTGCGCGCTCTGCGCATCCGCATTGCGCGGCACCCGCCGCGGCGGCGCCTCGGTGCCGCCCGGCGCCACGGCGTTGACGCGGATGCCGTGTTCGGCATGCTCGAACGCCAGGCAGGCGGTCAGCGCGTTGACCCCGCCCTTGGCCGCGCCGTAGGGCACGCGGTGGATGCTGCGGGTGGCGATGGAGGAGACGTTGACGATGGCGCCACCGCCCTGCCCGATCAGGTAGGGCAGCACCGCGCGGCAGCCCCACAGCGCGGGGAACAGCGAGCGCCGCACTTCGGCTTCGATCTGCTCCGGCGCGTAGTGCTGGAACGGCTGCGCCCAGATGGTGCCGCCGACGTTGTTGACCAGCACGTCGATGCGTCCCATCCGCGCGTGGGCGAAGGCCATGGCACGTGCGTTCTCCTGGTAGTGCTCCAGATCGGCCACCACCGTGGCGACCTCGGCCGGCGCCAGCGCCTGCTCCAGCTCGGCCACGTGCCCGGCGCGATCCACCAGCACCAGCCGCGCGCCCTCGGCGGCGGCGCGCTCGGCGACGCGGCGGCCGATGCCCTGCGCCGCGCCGGTGACGACCACCACCTTGCCGGCGAAGCGTGCGCTCATGCGGCCCGCTCCTGCGCCGGCGCCGCGGCAGTGGGAGTGAACTTCTCGTAGTGGAAGCTGGCCGGGTCCAGGCCGATCTGGCGAAAGTGCGCGCGCACCGCCTCCACCATCGGCGGCGGGCCGCACAGGTAGACGTCCACGTCGCCGCCATGCAGCGCCTGCGGCGGCAGGTGCTCGGTGACGTAACCGGTGCGCGGATGCGCGGCGGCAGGATCGACCACGCAGGTGTCGAAGCCGAACCAGTCCCGCCGCTCGGCGATCGCCTGCAGGCGATCGACCAGCACCAGGTCGGCGCCGCGGGTGACGCCGTACAGCAGATGCACCGGCTGCGCGCAGCCGCTGGCTTCCAGTTGCGCCAGCATCGACAGGAACGGCGCCAGGCCGGTGCCGCCGGCCAGCATCAGCACTGGCCGCGCCACTTCGCGCAGATAGAAGCTGCCCAGCGGGCCGGTCAATTCGAGTACCTGTCCGGGCCTGGCCGCATCCAGGTAGGCGCTCATCAGCCCGCCGGGCACGCGCCTGATCAGGAAGGTCAGCACGCTTGCGCCGGGCGCGGAACTGAAGGAGTAGGCGCGCACCTGGCCGCTTCCCGGCACGGCGATGTTGACGTACTGGCCGGGCAGGAAGGCGGGCACCTCGCCGATCGCCTCCAGCCGCAGTTCCAGCGCCGCGTCGGCGTGCGCGATCACCTGCGCCACCGCCGCCTGGAAGCGCACGCTGCCGGTCTTGCACGCGGCCGAGGTCGCCGGCACCGCCAGCGCACAATCCGAACGCGGCAGCATCTGGCAGGTCAGCACCAGGCCGGCGGCGGCCTCCTCGGCGCCGAGCGCGTCCTCGATGTAGTCCTCGCCCAGGTCGTAGCGCCCGCTGTCGGCGCGGCATTTGCAGGTGCCGCAGACGCCGTCGGCGCAATCCATCGGCAGGTTGATGCGCTGGCGGAAAGCGGCGTCGAGCACTTTCTCGCCGTCGTTGCAGTCGATGAAACGGGTGACCCCGTCCTCGAAGTTCAGCGCGATGCGGTAGGACATAGCGGTTGCTCGCAGTGGCGTGCCGGTCAGACGTGGTAGACGTCGACGACCTGGCGGATGTAGTCGTTCTTCAGCACGATCGTCTTGCGCGCGATGCGCAGGTCATCGCCGTGCTTGCGCAGGGTCAGCAGCACCGTGCCGAAGAACTGGTCGGTGACCTTGTAGCGGTGGCTGAGGGTGTGGAAGTTGTAGCGGACCTCGATCTCCTCGCCACGCTCGGCCAGCACCTCGACGTTGGCCACGCTGTGGCTGGTGCGCGGTTCCGGGGTGGACGCGCCGGAGCGCTCGGTCTTGATCCGGAACACGCGATCCTCCAGCCCGGAGCGGTCGGCGTAGTAGATCAGCGAGATCTGCGACTGCGGGTCTTCGGTGAGCCGGTCGTCGTCGTCCCAGGCCGGCATCCAGTAGGTCACGTCTTCGGCGTACAGCGTCAGCCATTCGTCCCACTGGCGATCGTCGAGCAGGCGCGCCTCGCGGTACAGGAACGCGCACAGGCTCTGGTAGTCCGTGCTCATCGCGCGCACGCCCGTTCCTGCTCGAGCGCTTCGCGCATCACCGCGGCCCAGTATGCGTGCTGGCGCACGAACAAGCCTTCGTCCTCGCTGCGCTCGCCGGACAGCAGCGGCGCCAGCCCCATCCGCCGCGCGTTCTCGTCCGGGCCGTCGATCCACAGCGGCGCGCCGCGGCTGAGGTCGTTCCACGGCGCCGCGCTGCCGGCGTAGCCGGCCTGGCAGGCGCGGAACTCCTCCAGGTCGTCGGCGGTGCCCATGCCCGAGACGTTGAAGAAATCCTCGTACTGGCGGATGCGGGTGGCGCGATCGCGGGCGCTCTCGCCCTTGGGCGCGAAGCAGAAGATGCTGACCTCGGTCTTGTCCACGTCGATCGGCCGGGTGACGCGGATCTGGGTGGAGAACTGGTCCATCAGGAACAGGTTCGGATACAGGCACAGGTTGCGGGTCTGCTCGACGATGAAGCCGGCGCGCTCGGCGCCCAGCCGCTGCGCCAGCTCCTCGCGCTGCGCGTACACCGGGCGCACCTCGGGGTTCATGGTCTTGGTCCACAGCAGGAGGTGGCCGTTCTCGAAGCCGTACACGCCGGCCACGCTCCTGCTCCAGCCGCTGGCATCGACCGCCTGGACGCCGTCCTGCTTGCGCCGGCTCATGGTCGCCGCGTAGTTCCAGTGCACGGTGCTGACGTGGTAGCCATCGCAGCCGTTCTCCATCTGCAGTTTCCAGTTGCCGTCGTAGATGTAGGACGAATTGCCGCGCAGCACTTCCAGCCCGTCCGGCGCCTGGTCGACGATCTGGTCGACGATGACCCGCGCCTGGCCCAGGAACTGTTGCAGCGGCGCCACATCCTCGCGCAGGCTGCCGAACAGGAAGCCGCGGTAGCTCTCGAAGCGCGGCACGCGCTTGAGATCGTGGCTGCCGTCCTGGCCGAACTGCGGCGGGTACTGGGTGGTCTTCTCGTCCTTGACCTTCAGCAGCTTGCCGCTGTTGGAGAAGGTCCAGCCATGGAACGGGCAGGTGAAGCTGCCCTTGTTGCCGTGCTTGCGCCGGCACAGCATGGCGCCGCGGTGCGCGCAGGCGTTGATCATCGCGTGCAGTTGCCCGCTCTTGTCGCGGGTGATCACCACCGGCTGGCGGCCGATGCAGGTGCTGTAGTAGTCGTTGGCGTTCGGGATCTGGCTCTCGTGCGCCAGGTACACCCAGTTGCCCTCGAAGATGTGCTTCATCTCCAGCTCGAACAGGTCGGGGTTGGTGAAGATGTCGCGGCGGCAGCGGAACCTGCCTTCGGCATGGTCGTCCTGGACGGCGCTGGCGAGCAGCGTGCCGAGCGCGGTCGCTTTGTCGATGACGGCAGACATGGCGTGGTCTCCTGGAAGGAAGGCGGCGGCGGCCGGGCAGGACGCCGGCAGGCGGCGGCGGTGACCGATGCGGCGCGCGGCGCATGGCGCGCGCCCCGCGTCGCAGCCGGAACTAGGCGGCGGCGCGCCGGCGCAGCAGGTTGGCCTGGTCGTCGACGCCGTCCACCAGTTCGGTGAGGCGGAAGTCGAAGCGGATCTCCGCGTACGGGCCGGACAGGCCGTTGGCCTCGATGCCGGCCTGGTCGCTGCGCTCCACCAGGTCCGGCACCAGGCCGTCGCGGGTGGCGTAGGCGAAGTCGTCGTCGACCAGCGGATCGCCGGCGATGTTGATCTGGGTGGTCAGCTTGCGGTGGCCGTCGGCGCCGACGAAGAAGTGGATGTGGGCCGGGCGCTGGCCATGCCGGCCGAGCGCGAACAGCAGCTGCTCGGTCGGGCTGCCCGGCGGCACGCCATAGCCCTTCGGCACGATGCTCTGGAAGCGGTAGCGGCCCTGCGCGTCGGCGACGATGGTGCGGCGCATGTTGAACGGCGCCTGCTTGCCGGTGGGGTCGAAGTGCGAATAGAAGCCGCGCGTGTCGCAGTGCCACACCTCCACCGTCGCGCCGGGCAGCGGCGCGCCGTGCTCGCCGTACACGGTGCCGTGCATGATCAGCGGATGGCCGTTCTCGTCGCTGCCGTCGTCGAGCCGGGCGAAGCCGTGCGCCACCGGCGCGCCGGCCACGTACAGCGGCCCTTCGATGGTGCGCGGGGTCGGATTGGCGATGCCGCGTTCGGCATCGATGGCGTCCAGGCGCAGGTCCAGGAAATGGTCCAGGCCCAGCCCGGGCGAGATCAGCCCGGCCTGCCCGGCCGCGCCCAGGTCGTTGAACCAGGCGACCGCGGTCCAGTATTCGTCGGGCGTGACCTGCAGATCGTCGATGGCCTTGAACAGGTCCGACAGCACGCGGTGCACGATCTGCTTTACGCGCGCATCGCCGGCCGGTTGATCCAGGCCGCCGACCGTGCGCAGGAAATCCTGCACCTCCCGGGTCTCGAAGATCTTGACGCTCATCGTGTGGTTCCTTGTGTGCTCATGGTTGCGTTGGCTGCCTTGAGACGTTCCCCTCCCGAGGAAGCGCCCGTGGTGCGGGTCTAGCGATCGTCCGCGTGCAGCGAGGACGGATGGCGGCACAGCGGCGTGACCGCGATGCGCATGTAGGGGAACAGCGGCAGCGACAGCAGCAGCGCGTGCAGTTGCGCGTTGTCGGCCACGTCGAACACGCTGACGTTGGCGTACTGCCCGACCACCCGCCAGATGTGGCGCCACTGGCCGCTGCGTTGCAGTTCCTGGAAGCGCGCCTTCTCCTGTTCCTTGAGTTGCGCGGCGCGCTCCGGCGGCATGTCGCCGGGCAAATTCACTTCCATGCTCACGTGGAACAACATGCTCATTCCTCCATGCCGGCGGCGACCGGCAGCATGACGCGGCGGCGATCGCGGCGGAACGCGTCCACCCGCGCCTCGTCCAGGGCGATGCCCAGGCCCGGCCCGCGCGGCAGTTGCAAATGGAAGTCCTCGTAGCGCAGCGGCTCGGCGAGGATCTCCTCGGTCAGCAGCAGCGGACCGAACAGTTCGGTGCCCCACTGCAGGTGGGCGAAGGTGGCGAAGACATGGGCCGAGGCGATGCTGCCGATCGCCCCTTCCAGCATCGTCCCGCCGTACAGCCCGATCCCGGCGGCGTCGGCGATCGCGGCGACCTTCTGCGCGGCGAACAGGCCGCCGGACTGCTCGATCTTCACCGCGAACACGTCGGCCGCGCCGCGCCGCGCCGCCTCGAAGGCGCTGTCCGGACCGTTGAGCATCTCGTCGGCCATCAGCGCGATCGGGAAGCGGCGCATCAGCCGCTGCATCGCCGCCAGCGAGGCCACCGGCTGCTCGACCAGTTCGCAGCCGGCATCGGCCAGCGCCGGCAGCGCGCGCACCGCCTCGGTCTCGCTCCAGGCCATGTTGACGTCCACCCGCACCGCCGCGCGCGCGCCCAGCGCGCGCTTGATCGCGGCCACGTGGGCCACGTCCTCGGCGACCGTGCGCGTGCCGATCTTCAGCTTGAACACGTTGTGCCGGCGCGCGGCGAGCATGCGCTCGGCCTCGGCGATGTCGCGCGCGGTGTCGCCGGAGGCCAGCGTCCACGCCACCGGCAGGCGCTCGCGCAGGCGCCCGCCCAGCAGTTCGGACACCGGCAGCCCGACGCGCTTGCCGTGCGCGTCCAGCAGCGCGGTCTCGATCGCGCACTTGGCGAAATGATTGCCCTTCACCATGCTGCCGACGCGCTGCATCAGCGCCGGCACCGCGCTGGCGTCGGCGCCGGCCAGCAACGGCGCGATGTAGCGGTCGATCGCCAGCTGCATGCCTTCCGGGCTCTCCGCGCCGTAGGCAAGCCCGGCGATGGTGGTGCCCTCGCCCAGCCCGACGATGCCGTCGCTGCAGTGCACGCGCACCAGCATCAGGGTCTGCCCGCGCATGGTCGCCACCGACAGGCGGTGCGGGCGGATCGTGGGCAGGTCGAGCAGCAGCGTTTCGACGCGTTCGATGCGCGGCGCGGTGGATGGGAGCGGGGCGTGGGTGGCTTGCATGGCGCCGATTCTTGGCCCGCGGCGGCCGCGCCGTCCAAGACTGAATGCGTCACCCTTCCATACCTTCAGGCTATAGTAGGCCCGCAAATGGCGTTTTCATTGGGATGCTGCAGCACAGCATGCCCTGAACGGCATATTCACTTTCCTCCTGGCGACCACCTCCATGGACCTGCGCCAACTGCGCTATTTCGTCGCCGTCGCCCGCGAGCGCAACTTCACCCGCGCCGCGGAAACCCTGCACATGGCGCAGCCGCCGCTGAGCCGGCAGATCCAGCAGATCGAGCAGCAACTGGGCGTGCCGCTGCTGGTGCGGCGCAGCCGGCCGCTGCGGCTGACCGATGCCGGGCGGCTGTTCTACGAGGAAGCGCTGCAGGTACTCGGGCGGGTCGAGCAGATGACCGAGGCCGCGCGCCGGCTCGGCCGCAGCGAGCGCCGCGTGGCCTCGATCGGCTTCGTCGCCTCCACCCTGTACGGCGGCCTGCCCACGGTGGTGCGGCGCCTGCGCCAGGTGCGTCCTGACCTGGAGGTGCGCCTGGTCGAGCTGATGTCCAGCCAGCAGGTGGAAGCGCTGAAGGAAGGCCGCATCGACCTGGGCTTCGGCCGCGTGCGCAGCAGCGACCAGCATGTCGAGCGCCTGGTGCTGCGCGAGGAACGCCTGGTGGCGGCGATCCCGATGGCGCATCCGCTGGCCGCGCAGGACACGCCGCTGGCGCCGGCGGCGCTGGCCGGGCAACGCCTGCTGCTGTATCCCAACCATCCGCGCCCCAGCTTCGCCGACCAGGTGCTGTCGCTGCTGCAGGACCATGGCGTGCACCCCAGCGAACTGCAGGAAGTGCGCGAACTGCAGACCGCACTGGGCCTGGTCGCGGCCGAGAGCGGCATCTGCCTGATTCCGGCCTCGGCACGGTTCATGCGCAACGACCTGCGCTACCGCTTGATCGACGACGAACATGCGACCTCGCCGATCATCATGAGCTATCGCCGCAACGACGATTCCGGCCTGGTGGAGCTGACCAAGCAGCTGATCCGCGACATGTACGCCGAACATCCGCCGTGGCTGGACATCTCCTACAACCGCTGGCACGCACCGTAGGGCCGTCGCCACGCATCCGGCATACACTTGCGTCCGCGCGCGCCGGCCCGGCTGGCGCGCGCCATCCCTTCGCCCAAGCCGACGCCATGGACTCCACGCTTCCCGCCGCCACTCCCGACCCGATCGCGCTGACCCGGCAATGGCTGGAACGCGCGGTGATCGGCCTGAACCTGTGCCCGTTCGCCAAGGCGGTGCACGTCAAGCAGCAGGTGCGCTACGTGCTCAGCGACGCGACCACGCCCGAAGCGCTGCTGGAGGAACTGGGCGAGGAGTTGCTGCTGCTGCGCGACACCCCGGCCGAGCAGATCGACACCACGTTGATCGTGCATCCGCAGGTGCTGGAGGATTTCCTCGACTACAACGATTTCCTCGACAACGCCGACGCGGCGGTGGACGCGCTGGACCTGCACGGCATCCTGCAGGTGGCCAGCTTCCATCCGCACTACCAGTTCGCCGGCACCGCGCCGGACGACATCGGCAACTACACCAACCGCGCGCCCTTCCCCACCCTGCACCTGCTGCGCGAGGACAGCGTCGAACGCGCGGTGGCCGCGTTCCCGGATGCGGACGTGATCGTGGAGCGCAATCTGCAGACCTTGGAGAAGCTGGGGCTGGATGGCTGGAAGCGCTTGTTCGAGAGCCGGGATTCGGGATTGGGGATTCGGGATTGGTAACAGCGTAAGCGGCAGCGCACAGCCACCGCTCTTGCGAATCCCGAATCCCTAATCCCCACTCCCGGCCCCAAACACCTCCGCCAGATCCGCCGCGTCCAGCGCGCGCCATTTCCCGGTGGGCAGCGCCTCCTCCAGCGCGAAGCCGCCGATGCGGCTGCGGTGCAGCGCGACCACGTGGTTGCCGACCGCGGCGAACATGCGCCGCGCCTGGTGGTAGCGGCCTTCGTACAGGGTGATGCGCGCCTGGCGCGGGCCCAGCACCTCCAGTTGCACCGGCAGCAGCGGCGTGGTCTCGCCGTCCAGCAGCAGCGTGCCGCTGGCGAACTGCGCCGCCTCGTCGCCACGCAGGTCCTCGGCCAGGGTCGCTTCGTAGACCTTGGCCAGCTGCGCTTTCGGCGAGACGATGCGGTGCAGCAGCGCGCCGTCGTCGGTCATCAGCAGCAGGCCGCTGGTGTCGCGATCCAAGCGCCCGACCGTGGACAGCAACGGCGAGCGCAGGCGAAAGCGCGGCGGCAGCAGGTCGTAGACGATGCGGCCCGGGTCCTTGGTCGAACAGGTGTAGCCGACCGGCTTGTGCAGCGCCAGGATCAGCCCCGGCGGCGGATCCAGCGCCTCGCCATCGATCCGGATCGCGGCATGCGCGACCTTGTCGTCGGCATACAGCACTTCGCCGTCGGCATCAGTGATGCGGCCTTCGCGGAACATCAGGGTGACCTGCTTGCGGCTGCCGTAGCCCAGGTTGGCCAGGTGCTTGACCAGCTTCACCGGCGCACCGTGGCGCGGGCGCGCACCGCCAGGATCAGCTTGAAGCCGTCGCGGGTGGCGATCACGCTGGTGTCGCCGAAGCTGGCGTCGAGCACCGCCTCGTAGGGCAGGTGCCGGTTGGCGACCAGGTACAGCCGGCCGCCGGGCTTGAGCGCCTGCGCGGCCACGGCGATGAAGCGACGGCCGATGTCCGGGCGCTCCATCCGCCCGGGCGCGTGGAACGGCGGGTTGCTGACGATGAAGTCGTACTGCGCCGGCAGCCCGGCGGTCACGTCGTGCCAGTGGTAGCCCATCTCCACCGCGGCCGGCGCCTGCGCCAGGTTCGATCGCGCCAGCGCCAGCGCGCGCGCATCGGCCTCGAACAGATCCAGCGCGGCGATCTTCGGGCAACGCGCGAGCAATTCCGCCGACAGATAGCCATAACCGGCGCCCAGGTCGGCACCGCGGCCGGCCAGGTCGGCCGGCAGGTGCTCGGCCAGCAGCGCCGAGGCCGGATCGATGCGGTCCCAGGCGAACACGCCGGGACGGCTGCGGAAACGCCCGTCCAGGATCGGCCGCGCCGCGTCCAGCCTGGCCCAGCGCTGCCGCAGCGCGGCGTCGTGGCCGCCGTGCAGCGGCGCGGTCCAGTACACGCGGCAGTGGTGCTTGGTCAGCTTGCCGCCCAGGCCGGCCAGCTGCTGCAGGTCGTCCTCGCCGGAGCGGGCGCCTTCGTTGTTGGACTGGCAGGCCACCACCACCCCGCCCGGGGCGGCCAGCGCCACCGCGCGCGCCAGCAGCGCCCGCGCCTCGTCGCGCTGGCGCGGCGGCAGCACCAGCACCAGCGCATAGCCACCGGCGTCGTCGTGGTCGTCGGCATCCTCGGCGCGGACCTGCCAGCCGCCCTGCTCCAGGGCGGTCGCGAACGGGCGGTAGCCCTGCTCGCAGACCAGCTGCGCCGGCTGCGCGTGCTGGCGCAGCGCCCAGCCATCGCGCGCGCGCAGGAACAGCACCTTGCCGGCCGGCCAGCGCAGCGCGCCTTGGGCGAAGGGCAGGAACAGGGTGTCGAGGGGAGCGTCTTGCAGAGCCGGCATCGGGATCGGAATCGGTCGGGGAGCGCGCATTCTACCGGCAGCCCGGCGCCGGCCCGGTTTTGCGCTAAACGAACGCATCATTGATGCGACGGCAACATTGGCGCGCCTAGGCTGCAAGCAACCCCGACAGATGGAGAGGCATATGCGCGCAGTGTTCATCGGTGGCGTCGTCGACAACAGCGAAGTGGATCTGGAAGGCAGCCAACCGCCGCTGCACTATCCGGAAAACACCGGCACCGGACGCCCGCGCTACCGCCTGCACCAGCGCGGCGAGCGCGACGACGGCAGCGTGGTCTACGCGGTCTATGCCGCGCCCGAACTCGGCGATGCCGAAGTGGAACGCGTGGTCGGCGAGCGCGGCTATGCGCGTCGCTTCGGGGTGGAGCCGGCGCCGGTGGAGCATTAAGCGAAGGCGGGGGCCTTCGGATCGGTTACCCCGGCTCTTCGCCTGAAGTGGCTCTTCGATCCAGAGGCTAACAACTGCAACTGTGGGAGCGACTGAAGTCGCTCCCACATGAATTTTTTCGATCTAGGGCGAATGCCCCATGCAAGGCGGTTGCGGCGGATTGGCCTTCAAGGCTGCAGGCTCGCGAGACCACTTGCAGCTGCTTCCTACGAATGCAGCCCGTTTTTGCCGAGATGACTGCCAATGCACGCAACTCGGACATCCCACCCAGCGCCTGAGTCGAGCATCAACGAAGACACCGGCGATCGGCGGCGCAGCGATGCGACCGCCTATCGCGCCGCCCGGCTCTGCGAAAGTCGGGCGGCGCGACCACGCAACTACGGACCGGCCTTCGGCGTCACCCGCCAGATCACGTTGCCGACATCGTCGGCCACCAGCAACGCGCCAGGCTTGTCCACCGCCACCCCGACCGGGCGGCCCTGGGCCTTGCCTTCGGCATCGAGGAAGCCGGTCAGCACGTCCTGCGCCTTGCCGCTGGGCTTGCCGTTGGCGAAGGGCACGTAGATCACCTTGTAGCCGGACGGCGGATCGCGGTTCCAGGAGCCGTGCTGGCCGATGAAGGCGCCGCCCCGATAGGCCTGCGGCAGCAGCGCGCCTTCGTAGAAGGTCAGGCCCAGCGAGGCGGTATGCGCGCCCAGCGCGTAGTCGGGCCTGATCGCGCTGGCCACCATCTCCGCGTTCTGCGGCTGCACGCGTTCGTCCACGTGCTGGCCGTAGTAGCTGTACGGCCAGCCGTAGAAGCCGCCTTCGCGCACCGCGGTCAGGTAGTCGGGCACCAGGTCGCTGCCGATCTCGTCGCGCTCGTTGACCACCACCCACAGCGTGTCCGCACCGGGCTGCCAGGCCAGGCCCACCGGATTGCGCAGGCCGCTGGCGAACACCCGGGTGGCGCCGCTGTGCGCATCCACTTCCAGGATCGCGGCGCGATTGAGTTCGGCGTCCATGCCGTTCTCGGCGACGTTGCTGTTGGACCCCACGCCGACGTACAGCTTCTTGCCGTCGCGGCTGGCCAGCAGGCTCTTGGTCCAGTGCTGGTTGATGCCGCCGGGCAGGTTGGCGACGAAGCGCGGCGCGGCGCTGATCTGGGTGTCGCCCTCCTTGTAAGGGAAACTGACCAGCGCGTCGGCATTGGCGACGTACAGGCGATCGCCGACCAGGGCCATGCCGAACGGCGAATACAGGCCCTTGAGGAATTGCGTGCGCACCTCCGCCACGCCATCGCCATCGGCGTCGCGCAGCAAGGTGATGCGGTTGGCGCTGGGCACGGTCGAGCCGGCCTTGGCCATCATCGCGCCCTGGATCTTGTCGCGCAGGCCGCTGCTGTCTTTTTCCGGCGCGGGCGGCGCCGCGGTCTCGGCCACCAGCACGTCGCCGTTGGGCAGCACGTACATCCAGCGCGGATGGTCCAGATCGCGGGCAAAGGCCTGCACCGCCAGGCCGGCGGCCGGCACCGGTGCGGCGCCTTCGGCCCAGCGCTTGACCTCGGCGACCTTCACCGTGGGGATCATGCGTTTGACCGGATCGGGCAGCACCGGATCGGCGCCCATCCCCTCCTCGATGGAATGCTTGGCGGTATCGCCACAAGCGCTCAGCGCGGCTACGGACAGAAGACACAGTGCCCAACGGGCCGGGGGCGAGGGAAGGCGCATCATCGCGGCTCAGCGCTCCATGGTGGCGACAGGACCACCGATGATGCACAGCACGGGCTCGGCAAACGTGAAATAGATGTCAATTGCAGCGACGCGCGGGCACGCCGCGGTCACCCTGCCGGTACCAGCGGCTGCACTTCGCGGATCCGGTCCAGCCAGATGTAGTGCTGCTGCGCGGGATCCAGCAGATCGTCCAGCCGCAGCACGCCGTTGATGCCTTCGTGCTCCTGGTGGTCGCGAAAGGTCTGCAAGGTGGGCCGCACCGAGACCGTGCCGCTGACCCGACTGCCGTCGTCCAACCGCAACAGCACCTGCGCCTGTTCCGGCAAGTGCGGCAACCAGGCCTGCAGCGCGGCGATGGCGTCGGGATCGGCGTGCACCACATCGGCGTACTTGCTCATGCGCATCTCCAGCCAGGGAAACTGCGCACGCTAGCGGCCACGGCGTGAACGCGCGGGAAAAACGCGGTGGCTACCCCTGCCGCGCGAAACGCACGGCGGACACCAGCTGCGCCACGCTGTACGGCTTGGCCAGATGCTCCTGAAAACCGGACTGCAGGGCGCGCTGGCGATCGTCGTCGCGCGCCAGTGCGGTCACCGCCACCGCCGGCAACTCGGCCGCCTGCAGGCCCATGTTCTCGCGGATCGTGCGGATCAGGCCGTAGCCGTCCATGCCCGGCATGCCGATATCGGTGACCATCGCGTCGATGCGGGCATGGCCGCCGTCGTCGAGCACCGCCAACGCCTCGCTGGCCGAACTGGCCGCGACCACCTCGGCGCCCTGCTCCTCGAGCAGCCGCCGCAGGTATTCGAGCATGTCCGGCTGGTCTTCCACCGCCAGCAGGCGCATGCCCTTCAGCGCATACGCCTCCACCACCTGCTCGGCCATCGCGAAGGCGCGCACCTCGCGCAGCGGCCGCTTGCCCGGCGTATCGCGGTGCAACGGCAGGCGCACGGTGAACACCGAACCGCAGCCGCGGCCCTCGCTGGCCGCGCTGACCTGGCCGCCATGCATTTCCACCAGTTGCTGCACGATCGCCAGACCCAGGCCAAGCCCGCCGTGCAGACGCGTGGTGGTGCCGTCGGCCTGGCGGAACCGGCCGAACAGGTGCGGCAGGAAATCCGGCGGAATGCCGTCGCCGGAATCGCGCACCGCCACCGTCACGTGCTCGCCATCGGCATCGAGGTCGATCGCCAGTTCGATGTGGCCATGCGCCGGGGTGAACTTGATCGCGTTCGACAACAGGTTCCAGAACACCTGCTGCAGGCGCGTGGCATCGCCCAGCACCAGGCACGGCTGCGACGGCTCGCGCAGGCTCAGCGCCTGGTCCTTGCCTTCGGCCACCGGCTCCTGCGCACGCAGCGCCTCGCGCACCTGCTCGGTCAGATCCAGCGTCTCGATTTCCAGCTGCACCTTGCCCAGCAGCATGCTGCTGAGGTCGAGCATGTCCGAGATCAGCCGCTGTTGCGCGCGCGCGCTGCTGGCGATCACCGACAGGCCCTTGCTGCTCGGATCGCCCGGCGGCAGCCGCTGCAGCAGCAGGTCGCTCCAGCCCAGGATGGTGGTCAGCGGCGTGCGCAACTCGTGCGACAGCGTGGCCAGGAATTCGTCCTTCAGCCGCGCCATGCTCTCGGCGGCGTTGCGCGCGCTGCGCTCGGATTCGAGCAGCTGCTCGCGGGCCAGTTCGATGTCGCGGCGCTCGGTGACGTCCGGGCTGCTGCCGGCCAGGCCGATGAACTCGCCCTCGGCCGAATAGCGCGGCACCGCCGTCATTTCCACCCAGCGCCACGCGCCGTCGTGGCGGCGCGCGCGCACCAGCGCGCGCAGGTTGCGTTGTTCTTCCAGCGCGCTGCGCAGTTCGAAGGCGAACACGCCGGCGTCCTGCGGATGCAGCACGTCGCCCCAGCCCGGCCGCGCGTCGCCGGCGCGCAGATCCATGCCGAAGAATTCGGCGTAGGCGGTATTGGTGAAGCGCAACTGGCCGCTGGCATCCAGCACCCACACCGGCATCGGCAGGCCCTCGGCGAGTGCGCTGAAGCGCGCCTCGCTCTCGGCCAGATCGCGCTCCACCCGCTTGCGCTCGGTGACGTCGATGAACTGCACGGCGACCTGGCGACGTTCCGGCGCGCCGATACGAAACGCGTCGACCGCCCACCAGCGGCCGAACCCGGCCGCGAAGTTCTCGAACTTGGCCGAGCGTCCGCTCAGCGCCACCTCGCCATACACCCGGAACCAGTGTTCCTCGTGACTCGGCGCCAGGTCGCGCATGCGCCGGCCGATCACGTCGTGCATGCCGGTCTCGCGCTCGAACGCCGGATTGACCTCCAGGAAGACGTAATCGACCGCGCGTTGCCGGTCGTCGAACAGCACCTGCACCACGCAGAATCCCGAATCGATCTTGTCGAAGATCTCGCGATAGTGCAGGTCGGACGCTTGCGCGAGCGACGAGGAGGAAGATTCGGTGCTGACATGCATGACGGGGTTGCTCTGGAAACGGCCGGCGGCGGCGGAGGCGACGGCACGCTCCGCGCCCACGGCGTGATGACGGATGCTCAGGACCGGGACATGCTCAGACCGGAACAGCGCGACGGACCGCGCATCTTGTTAAGCCGCTCCGTTGCCGTCAAGCCGGACAGGCTGGCCGACGGGCATGGCGGAGCGCCGGGTCACCAGAGAAAGGCGACGACCAGCACGATCCCCAGCAGCGACAGCGCGATCCCGGCGATGACGCCCCATTGGGTCAGCTGCGCGTTGCGCAGCGCCTGCTCTTCGAGCCAGCGTTCGGCCTCCTGCCGCCACGGCAGCGGCGACTGCTCCAGCATCTGCTGCACCCGCACCACGCCCAGTTCGCGGCATTGCTGCCGGCACTGGTCGGGCGCGGGGACTTCCTCGGGCGCCATTGCGCAGGACATGCGCGATCTCCGTCTTCCTAGCCCAGCTTGAAACGCGGGCTGTCGCTGGCCAGTTCGTGCTCCACCGCCATCCGCGCCAGGCGCGTGTAGTTGGCGCGCGCGCCGGCGCCGCGGCCGACGATCAGGCCCAGGTACTCCAGGCCGGTCCAGACCCGCGCCTTCCACTCGACCCCGCTCTCGGCCAGGACCAGGGTCAGCGAATAACGGAAGGCCTGCCCCTGCGGACTGCGGTAGGCATGGATCGGCGGGAACTGCACCGCCACGTCCTGTTGCTCGCCCAGCGCGGCCAGGTAGCGGCGCAGTTCCCGGCGCACGTCCTCGCCCGGGGTCAGGCGCAGGTGGCGCGCGGCCGCATCCAGGTCCGCCTGCTGATCGACGAAACTGGCCGCGCCGCTCGCCGGGCTATGCCCGTGCCGCTTGGCCCAATCGATGAACTGCAGGCGGACGTCGGACGCTGCGTGGGCCTGGTGGAACAGCGGCATCTTCATGCGATCGACCCCCGAATCACGTGTTCATGTGCAAGTGTGGCCATGGTCGCGCGGGCAGCGTGAAGCACGCGGCGACGCGGCGTGAACCGCGTGTCACATGGCGGCCCATGAACCGGTCGCGAACGCTTGCCGCAGGCGGCCGGCGGCGCGATTGCGGCGGCGCCCGCGCAGGCACACACTGGCGGCGCCGTTTCCGTGGAGATCCGCGATGAAGATCCGATATGCCTGGACGGCGCTGGCCCTGGCCTGCCTGGTGGCGGGCGGCGCCTCCGCCGCGACCCGCAACGTCACCGATCCGCAGGCCGCGCGCAGCACCGAGGGCGACAGCCCGGTGCAGGTCCGCTGGACCGACCCCGCCGCCTTCAGCGAACTGCGCTACAGCCGCAACCGTTGGGAGGCGCAGCGCGGCGACTGGGTGCGCGACCTGGCCGACTACGTGCAGCAGCGCGGCAGCAAGCAGCTGGCGCCCGGCCAGCGGTTGCAGGTCGAGCTGACCGACATCAAGCGCGCCGGCGAGTACGAGCCCTGGCACGGCCCGCAATGGAACGACGTGCGGGTGATGCGCGACATCTACCCGCCGCGGATCAGCTTGAACTTCACCCTGTACGCTGCCGACGGACAGGTGCTGGAGCAGGGCGAGCGCAAGCTGCTCGACAGCAGCTACCTGATGAACAGTTCGATCGGCCTGAACACCGACCCGCTGCGCTACGAGAAGCGGATGCTCGACGACTGGCTGCGTCGCCAGTTCCGCGACAAGGCGGCGGTGGCCGAGCGCTGAGCGGGTGGCGCGCCTTCGGGCAACTGTTTGTCGCGGCTGAAGCCTGCTCGAAGAGCATGAGCACACTATGCCGCGATGCGCGTTCCTGTGGGAGGGACGTCAGTCCCGACGCTGTCCGGTCGCGGCGCATCCCCCGCTCCGCTGGTCGCGACTGAAGTCGCTCCCACAGTCGCTTGCGGCCGGCATGCCGGAGCACTGCAGGCGGGCTTCAGCCCCACGGTATGCGCAGCCGGAGATCTATCGCTGCGTTTGTGGCGGCCGAAGCCGTTCCTGCAAAAACACTACGCGACGACGATCAGCCGCGGGCCAGCCGCCGCTCAGCCGTCCAGGTACTGCCGCGGCGCGCGCTTGAGTCCGCACAGCAGGCGGTAGGCGCTGGAGCCGCAGCGCGCCGCCAGGGTGTCGATGCGCGGCCGCGCGCCCCACAGCTGCACCTCGCTGCCGAGCCCGGCCTGCGGGTGCTCGGTGAGGTCCACGGTCAGCATGTCCATCGACACCCGCCCGATCAGCGCGCCGGGCGCGCCGTCGATCAGCACCGGGGTACCGTTCGGCGCGAATTGCGGATAGCCGTCGGCATAGCCGATCGCCACCACGCCGACCCGGGTCGGGCGCGGCGCGACGAAACGCGCGCCGTAGCCGACCGGCTCGCCGGCGGCCAGCTCGCGTACCGCGATCACCTTGGACTGCAGCGTCATCACCGGGCGCAGCTCGCCCGGCAGCTCGGCGCCGGCGGCGAACGGGTCGGCCCCGTACAGCATCAGCCCGGGACGGCCCCAGTCGCTGTGCAGCTGCGGCCAGCCCAGCAGGCCCGGCGAATTGCACAGGCTGGTCTCCCCGGCCAGGCCGGCGGTGGCCTGGCGGAACACCTCGGCCTGCTCCAGGGTGCGCGCGCTGTCCAGTTCGTCGGCGCGCGCGAAATGGCTCATCAGCACCAGCCGCTCGACCTGCGGCAACGCGCTCAGCCGCGCGTGCGCGGCGCGGAATTCGGCCGGCGCCAGGCCCAGCCGGTGCATGCCGCTGTCCAGTTTCAGCCACAGGCACAGCGGCTGCGGCGCGGCATAGGCGGCGATCGCCTGCACCTGCCACGGCGAGGCCACCGCGCACCACAGCCGGTGCTCGGCGATCAGCGGCAGTTCGTCGGCATCGAAGAAGCCTTCCAGCAGCAGGATCGGCGCGGCGATGCCGGCCTGGCGCAGCTCCAGCGCCTCCTCGATGCAGGCCACCGCGAAGCCGTCGGCCTCCGCTTCCAGCGCGCGCGCGCAGGCCACCGCGCCGTGCCCGTAGGCATCGGCCTTGACCACCGCCAGCGCCTTGCCGCCGCCCAGGTGCCGGGCCAGGCGGTAGTTGTGGCGCAGCGCCTGCAGATCGATCAACGCACGGGCTGGGCGCACGAACTTGCCTCTGCGACGGGCGCCGGGGCGCGGCGCGAATAACGGAAGATGTCCAGGCCCTCGCCGCTGATCTGCGGCTGGCGCCGGGCGATCAGGTCGGCCAGATAGCGACCGGAGCCGCAGGCCATGGTCCAGCCCAGGGTGCCGTGGCCGGTGTTGAGGAACAGGTTGCGGTAGCCGGTGGCGCCGACCACCGGGGTGCCGTCGGGGGTGGCCGGACGCAGCCCGGTCCAGAATTCGGCGCGGGCCAGATCGCCGCCGCGCGGGTACAGGTCGTTCACTACGTTTTCCAGGGTGGTGCGGCGCCGCGCCGGCAGCGACAGGTCGAAACCGGCCAGTTCGGCCATGCCGCCGACGCGGATGCGCTGGTCGAAGCGGGTGATCGCCACTTTGTAGGTTTCGTCGAGGATCGTGGACATCGGGGCCAGCGCCGCGTCGCGGATCGGCAACGTCAGCGAATAGCCCTTCAACGGATACACCGGCAGGCGGATGCCCAGCGGCGCGAGCAGCTGCGGAGAATAACTGCCCAGGGCGACCACGTAGCGGTCGGCGCGCTCCAGGCGGCCGCCGATGCGCACCCCGTCGAGGCGGTCGCCGTCGGCGTGCAGGCCGTCGATCGTCTCGCCGTAGCGGAACTGCACGCCGGCCGCGGCGGCCAGCGCGGCCAGGCGCTGGGTGAACAGGCGGCAATCGCCGGTCTGGTCGTTGGGCAGGCGCAGCGCGCCGACCAGGGTGGCCGGGGCGCTGGCCAGCGCCGGCTCGATGCGGGCGATGCCGGCGCGGTCGAGCAGTTCGTAGGGCACGCCGTACTCGCGCAGCACCTCGATGTCCTTGGCCGCGCCGTCCAGTTGCGCCTGGGTGCGGAACAGCTGGGTGGTGCCGAGTTGGCGCCCTTCGTATTCGATGCCGGTGTCGGCGCGCAGCTGGTCCAGGCAGTCGCGGCTGTATTCGGACAGCCGCACCATGCGCGCCTTGTTGATCGCATAGCGCTCGGCGGTGCAGTTGCGCAGCATCTGCGCCAGCCACAGGTACTGGCGGATGTCGCCGGTGGGGGTGATGGCCAGCGGCGCGTGGCGCTGGAACAGCCATTTCAGCGCCTTCAGCGGCACCCCGGGCGCGGCCCAGGGCGAGGCATAGCCGGGCGACACCTGGCCGGCGTTGGCATAGCTGGTCTCCAGCGCGGCCGCGGGCTGGCGGTCGATCACCGTCACCTCGCAGCCGCTGCGTGCCAGATACCACGCCGTGGCCGTACCGATCACACCGCTGCCCAGAACCAGAACCCGCATGCGCTTACCTCTGTCAGATCAAATCCCTGGCTGGATGGCGCCACGGATGGGTTTAGGCGCAGTATATGAAGCACAACCCAGGATTTTGCCCTGATTTTCGCACACCGTGCAGGTCAATCTCCTGCCCCAGCCCACCGAGACCCGCGCCATGGCCGCACGCGCCCGCGAACTGGACAAGATCGACCGCAAGATCCTGCGCATTCTGCAGCAGGAAGGGCGCATCTCCTTCACCGAACTGGGCGAGCGGGTCGGCCTGTCGACCACGCCGTGCACCGAGCGGGTACGCCGGCTGGAACGCGACGGCGCCATCACCGGCTACTACGCGCGGCTGGACCCGCACTTCCTCAAGGCCAGCCTGCTGGTGTTCGTGGAGATCAGCCTGGCCTACAAGTCCGGCGACATCTTCGAGGAATTCCGCCGCGCCGCACTGAAGCTGCCCAACGTGCTGGAGTGCCACCTTGTCTCCGGCGACTTCGACTACCTGCTCAAGGCGCGGATCAGCGAGATGGCCTCGTACCGCAAGCTGCTCGGCAGCACCCTGCTGACCCTGCCGCACGTGCGCGAGTCCAAGAGCTACATCGTGATGGAAGAGGTGAAGGAGACGCTGAGCCTGCCGATCGCCGACTGAGCGCAAGCCCCTCTCCCGCCGGCGACCGAAGCAAGTCCCGTGGGAGAGAGGGGTTGGGGTGAGGGTGCGGCGCGAAGCGTCTCGCGGAGTTTGGATGCACGAGGCTGCGCCCGTCCCCTCATCCGCCCCTTCGGGGCACCTTCTCCCGATGGGAGAAGGACAAGCCTGTCGAGGGGAGACGGAGTGGGCGCAATGCGCAGCGGCCTGCGCGACGGACACGCTTACGCCAGCAGCTTTTCCAGCTCGTCGCGCGGCGTGTGCGCGTGGTTCTTGGCCAGTTCCGACACCACCCGCTTCTGGACTTCCTTGTGCAGCAGCGGCCGCAACTGGCCCAGGGTCTGCGGATCGGCGACCAGCACCAGGTGCTCGAAGTCGCTGCGCAGCGCGCTCTGGTACAGGCGCTCGGCCAGCTGGCGGACGAAGCCGGCCTCGTCCATGGTCATCGGCCGGTCGCCGTCCTCGACGCCTTCGATCGGCGTGGGGGTCAGCACTTCGGTCTGCTCCAGCAGCGAGGTCTGGCCGGCCAGCGTGGTGCGGAACAGGCGTGCGCTGACGCGATCGGCGACGACCACCAGGGTGTTGTCGGGAAGCTTGCTCATCGGTTCTCCTAGCGAAGGTACGGCGCAGGCACCGGGGGCGCCTGCGTCGGGCCAGTCTAGGAAGCGGTTCGTGAGGATCGCGACCACGGACCGTTGCCGCGCTTTCACGCCGCGGCCACGCACAGCGCCGGTCGGCGCCTACTCGTTGATGCGCTGGCCGTCGCCGCTGGGCACGGTGCTGTAGTAGCGGCCGCTGCGCGTGTCCAGCACGCGGTTGGGGCCGACCTGCACCGCGCCGGGAATGAGGCGGCCGCCGCGGTCGTACAGCTTGACCGGGCGGCGGTCGGCGGCGGCAGCGGCGCCGTTGCCGGGTGCCGGCCTGGCCTTGGCCGGCTTGTGCGCGGGCGACTGCGAGGACGCCGGGCGATCGTCCAGGCTGGACCGCACCGGCGCGGCCTTGGGCACCGGCGCCGATTCCAGCGTGGTCGATTGGCGGGTGGCGGTCGCCGACGACGGGGCCGGATTCAGGCTCTGCGCCGTCGCCAGCGCCGGTGCCAGCAGCGCGATGGCGGCCATGCGAATGAGGGAAGGATGCACAACCGCTCCATAGCACCGTGATCGGAACGCCGACGCTAGCGCAACCGGAGCGCCACGTCGATGCCGCCTGCCTGCGGCTTGATCGCCGCGGCGGCGCCCTCATCTTGTGCGCATCCTTCCGCGCTACGGGCCCCGCCATGAGCCGATTCGACCTCACGCCTCCCACCTCCGCCGAACGCGAGCGGTTGATCGCCGGGCTCAACGACGAGGAGCGGCGGGTGTTGCTGCAGCACGGCACCGAGGCGCCGTTCTGCGGCGTCTTCCTGGACAACAAGCTGGAGGGCGTCTACAGCTGCCGGCTGTGCGGACTGCCGCTGTTCCGTTCCAGCGCCAAGTTCGATTCGGGCACCGGCTGGCCCAGCTTCTTCGCGCCCTACCACCCGGCCCACGTGCGCGAGATCCGCGACAGCAGCCACGGCATGATCCGCACCGAGATCGTCTGCGCGCGCTGCGACAGCCACCTCGGCCATGTGTTCCCGGACGGCCCGCCGCCCAGCGGCGAGCGGCATTGCCTGAACTCGGTGTCGCTGCAATTCACCGAACAGGGCCAGGCGCTGCCGAACCCGTTGCAGCGCGGCGGCGGCGACAGCGAACCGGCCTGACCGGCAGCGCCCCGGCGCCGCATCGCACGGAGCAGACCTGCGGCGCGTGCCCTCCTGGTTTCCTGCTGATCTTGCCGCTGGCCGCATGCGGACGCGCCTGCGCAGCGGCGGCCATTTCCGCGGCGCACCCGGCCGCCGGCGCACGCTTGCAGGCCGATCGCTGCGCCTGCGATGGCACTGCGGCAGCGACGCGGTGCAGGCCGAATTCGATGCGGCGCGCGACCGTGCGGCGCCGCTGGTGCTCGGCCGTCGCTGCGCAGGCATCGGGCCGATGCCGACAGCGGCGCGCCACGCCGCTGCCCAGGGCAACCTGCACCGCGAACATCCGCGCGATGCCGCCGCACCTGCCCCCCGATACGCGCAGATGCGTGCGCCAGGGAAGCGGCGTGAGCGGCTGAAACCACGCACCCACACGCCGGCGTACGTCGCCGCGGCAGAGGCGCAAGCGGCGTCTTCACACGCGTCTTCACGCAGCCGCGGCCGCGCCGCCGCCTTCAGAAAGCCGCCGCTGGGCCGAAATGGAGATATCCCCGTTCCGGCTCGCAGGCTGCTTCCGCCATGCTCATCATTGTTGGCTTCCTTGTCGTCATCATCAGCGTGATCGGCGGCTACGTGCTCTCGCACGGCAAGCTCGGCGCGCTCTGGCAGCCCTACGAATTGCTGATCATCGGCGGCGCGGCGCTGGGTGCGTTCCTGGTCAGCACCCCCGGCAAGATCGTCAAGGCCACCCTCGCCGACATCGCCGGCGTGTTCAAGGGCCCGAAGTACAAGTCCGACGACTACCGGGCCACCCTGAGCCTGGTCTACGAACTGCTGAACAAGGCGCGGCGCGACGGCTTCATGGCCCTGGAAGACCACGTGGAAAAGCCGGCCGAGAGCGCGATCTTCAGCAACTACCCGAAGGTGCTGGCCGACCACCACCTGCTCGACTTCATCACCGACTGCCTGCGCCTGATGATCGGCAGCAACATCGAGCCGCACGAACTGGAGCCGCTGCTGGAGCTGGAGCTGGAAAAGCACCACCACGAGGCGATGGCGCCGGCGCATGCGCTGAGCAAGGTCTCCGACGGCCTGCCCGGCTTCGGCATCGTCGCCGCGGTGCTGGGCATCGTCATCACCATGGGCTCGATCGGCGGCCCGATCGAGGAGATCGGCCACCACGTCGGCGCCGCGCTGGTCGGCACCTTCCTCGGCATCCTGCTGGCCTACGGTTTCGTCGCCCCGCTGGCGGCGGCGATGGAAGCGCGCGCCGAACAGGACAGCCGCATCTTCGAGTCGGTGAAGACCGCACTGCTGGCCTGCCTGCGCGGCTACAACCCGAAGATCGCGCTGGAGTTCGCGCGCAAGACCCTGCCGAGCAACGTGCGGCCGAGCTTCTCGGACTTCGAGACGCACCTGAAGACGATCAAGTAGCAGCGCCGCCATGCCCGAAGCCAAAGCTACCGTCGTCATCCGCCGGGTCAAGAAGATCCAGGCCGGCGGCCACCATGGCGGCGCCTGGAAGGTCGCGTTCGCCGACTTCGTGACCGCGATGATGGCGTTCTTCCTGGTGTTGTGGCTGGTCGCGGCCACCACCAAGGAACAGCGCATGGCGATCTCCGAATACTTCCGCAATCCCAGCCCGCTGGAGGGCAAGAGCCCGGCGCCGAGTCCGGGCATGGCCGGACCCGGCGGCGCCAGCACCTCGATGATCAAGCTCGGCGGCACGGCGGACCTGCAGCGCGGCGACAACAAGGATCCGTTCGGCAGCAAGAGCCCCAAGGGCGACGCGCAGAGCAAGGCGGCCCAGCGCGAAAAGGAAAAGCAGCGCCTGGAAACCCTGATGCAGGAACTGAAGGAAGCGATCGACAAGAGCCAGGCGCTGGAACCGTTCAAGGACCAGTTGCTGCTGGACCTGACCCCGGACGGCCTGCGCATCCAGATCGTGGACAAGGAGAACCGGCCGATGTTCGACATCGGCAGCGCGGTGCTCAAGCCCTACACCCGCGACATCCTGCACGAGCTGTCCGGCTTCATCAACGAAGTGCCCAACCACATCAGCATCACCGGCCACACCGACGTCACCCAGTACAGCGGCAAGAACGGCTACAGCAACTGGGAATTGAGCGCGGACCGCGCCAATGCGGCGCGGCGCGAGCTGGTCGCCGGCGGCATGAGCGAGGACAAGGTCTCGCGCGTGGTCGGCCTGTCCTCCTCGGTGCTTTTCGACAAGCAGAACCCGGACAACCCGATCAACCGCCGCATCAGCATCGTGGTGATGACCAAGGACGCCGAGGATGCGGCGCTGGCCGGCAGCGATCACGCCGTGGCGCTGGGCCAGCGGCAGAACGATGCCGACACCAAGGTACCGGACCTGAGCGCGGCCGTGGCCGCTGTGCCAGCCCCGGTGCCGGCTGCGGCTAGGACTTCGACCTCGACTCCGGCAGCGAATGCCGCTGCCCCGGCGGCGAGCATCGCCAAGCCCGCGACGGTGACCGTCGCGGCGCCGCGCACCACCTCCCCGGAGGCCGCGGCCGACGCCGCCCGCGAAGCGATCCGCGCGGTCAACAGCGTCACCGGCAACAGGCCCCGCAGCAGTGCCGCGCCGTCGCCGTCGCCGTCGCCGGCAACGGCAACGGCAACGGCCGCCGCCGAGAGTCCGGCGCAGCGCTGACGCTTTTTGCTCTCGGGCCTTACCCGAGCGGCGGCGGCGCCGGCTGCGGCCAGCGCTGTCGTGCTGCCCCCAGGTCGCGCCACCTCTTGCAAGAGGCTCATGGTCGACGCGCTGGTGCGCTTGCGGGAGCGGTTTCAACCCCGACAGATGACCAGCACCATGGCTCCTGACCTCGCTCGTCGCGGCTGTTCGCGCCCGCCGCCGCCTGCGTAGCGGGGCTGCGGGAAAGCGCTCCGGTGCGCCACCCGCCGTTGCATTCGTTCCGTTTCCGCGCCGCAGCGCTCCTCACTGCGGCAGCGTTTGCGCCACGCCCTGCGCGATCGCCTGGCGGACGATGCGTTCGATGTCGCGCTGCAGCGCCGCGTTGGCGACCTGCTGGCGCTGTGCCAGCACGTCCTGTTGCCTGGCCAAGCCCTCCTGCTCAGTGGCCAAGGCCGATTGGCGCGTTTCCAGTGCGGCCATCTGCTGCGCGAAGTCCGCATGCGCGGCATCGGTGCGGGCCGCGGATCGGGCAACGGCCGGGCCGCCGCTGGCGGCAAGCCGCGCCTGCTCGCTGGCGATCCTGGCGTCCTCCATGGCCTGGCCTGCCTGGCCCTGTGCGATGGCGCCCTGCTGCCGGCCGATCTCGCCCTGGCGCGTGCCCAGCCGCCCCTGGCGCTCGCCGAGTTCGCCCTGTTGCCGCCCCAGCGCCTCGACCGGCGCGTAGGCGGCCTTCAGTTGCTGGATGGTGGCCGTATCGCGCACCACGTAGCGCTTGCCGTCCTTGCGGATCCACCACAGCGTCTCCTCGCCGTGGCGCGCGCGCCGCGCCTCGCGCAGGTCCTCGCTGCTGCCGTACATGTTGGTGTTCCCCTGTTCGAACAGCACCGAGGCATTGCGGCGATCGTCGGACAGGGTGGTGATGCTGGTACTGCTCGTCACCCGATGCGTGCCGGCAACGGGAGCGGGCGGCACCGGTGGCACGGGCGCAACGGGCGGCACTGCGGGCGACGCCGGTGCGGCGATGTCGATGTCCGCATCCTGGACGCTCGCCTGCACGGACGCGATCGCACCGGCAGCGGCGCCGGCCAGGACCAGCAATGCGGCGCCGCGGCGCCGGAGTGGGATGTTCGAGTGCAGCATGGCGGATCTCCTTGTGGGCATGGCGGATGGGCGAAGCGATGGCCTACGCCGTAGCGACCAACGGCCCGAGCGGCGACGCGAACCACGCGTTACCGACCGCCGCACCAGGCGCACCTGCCGCCGCGGCTGCCAAGCCGCTACGCCCGCATCGGGCATCGGGCATCGGCGGCAGGGCTGGATAACTACAGCCGTAGTCAAACTAGTCATGCCTACAAATGTAGTCAAGCCTGCCGAAGGTCATGCCCGGCCGCCCCGCTTACAATGGCCGTCAATCCGCGAACGAGACGAACGTGTCCAAGCAATCCAAAGCCAAGCGCGACAAGCGCAAGAAGCAGCAACCCAAGCGCGCCTTTGCCCGACTGGGCCGCGAGCAGCCCATCGCCAACCACGCCGTGCTGCAGGACGAGAGCGGCCGCGTGCTGGCCGCGATCGGCCTGCAGGGCTACGAATGGCTGCTGTCGATCGGCGGCCAGACCATGGGCAACGCCGACAATCCGGTGCCGATGCTGGCGATGCTCAAGCACCTGGCCAACGTGCAGGAGCAGGAAGGCAAGACCATCACCCTGGACTACTCGACCCAGTTGCAGGAGATGATCGACGACCTTGCCGCCGACGAGGGCAAGACCGCGGCAGAGTATCTGGACGCATTGGTGGCCGAGTTCGCCGAGGGCGAGGGCGACGACGGGATCGATGCCGCCGCTGGCGATGCCGACGACGAGGCAGATGCCGAAGCGGACACGGCTGCGAGCGACACGACCGCGGCAACCCCTGCGGCTGACGCGGCTGACGTCGAAGCCGACGCCGACGGCAAGCACAAGCCAGCCTGATCGTCACGATGGCGGTCTACATCGACGATGCGGTGCATCCCTGGCGCGGCCAGCGCTGGGGACACCTGCTCGCCGATACGCTGGACGAACTGCATGCGATGGCGGCGCGGCTGGGCATTCCCCGCCGCGCCTTCCAGAACAAGCTCAGCGGCGCGCACTACGACGTGCCCGCCGCCTTGCGCGACGAGGCGATCCGCCTGGGCGCGGTGCCGGTGTCCCGGCACACCGATCGCGAACTGATGAAGGCGCTGATCCGCCAGGCGCGCGCGCAGGCGCGCGGCGAGGCCGGTTGACCAGATCGGAGAGCGTCGCCAAGCGGGCATAGGCGCGCCGCCGCGGCACGGCTTGCGAGTGGCCTGGGACGTCGTCAGCCTCGACACTTCGCCGAAGCCGTTCTGGTTTCTCGACGCCGTTCGTCGCGGCTGAAGCCGCTCCACAGGGAACTTGCGGTACGTTGGCTGGGTGCACTGTTGGAGGGACTTCAGTCCCGACGCATGGGTCCCGACGCATTTCGGCGCCGGGAAGCGTACCGCTCCGTTCGTCGCGGCCGACGCCGCTCCGCCGCGCTTGCGGCAGGCCGCTCGCGCACTCGCGATGCCACCGCGGCATGCAGGGGGCAGCGATGCCACTCCTGCGGCCGCCTGGCGGGCCGCGCCTAGAACGGATCGCTGCCCGGGCGCAGGTCGATGCCCAGGATCGCCGCCAGCCGCTGCATGTCCTCGTCGTCGCGGCTGAGCGCCATCCAGCCGGCGCGGTCGTCGCCGCCGGTGTCCCAGCACCAGATGCTGTAGCCGTACTCGCGCAGGCGGTCGTAGGCCACCGCCAGCAGCGAGGCGGTGTCGTGGGCGCCGAGGAAGTCCTCGTCGTCGACGTCGCCGCCCCAGTCGAGGCGCAAATTCCAGCGCGCGGCCAGTTCGTTGATCGCGCCGATCAGCGCTTCGGTATCGCCGCCGTCCACGTAGAAGCCGGAGGTCCAGTCGATGGCGTCCTTCAGCGTCCACAGCCAGCCGTCGCCGTCGCTCTCCGCTTCGCCCGCGGCCTCGCGGTAGGCGTTGAACTGGCGCAGCGCGGTCTCGTCGTCGCCGGGATTGATCAGCAGCAGCAGGTTCCAGATCAGCCCCTGCTGGGTATCCGGATCGTCGTCGTCCGCGTCGCCGCTGAGGTCGTCGGGGTCTTCGTAGTCGGCGCTGTTGTCGGGCATGGCGGCGGATCGGGCAGTGCGGGAGGCGCAGTGTGACGCGCCGGGCGCGGCGACGGAAGCGCGGCGAAACTCGGCAGCGACGCCGCAGGCGTTTATCCTTCGCCCCCGGAAGACGGCGCCACCCGCCGCCAAGCGAACCCATGACGATGCGCGATACCCCTCCCGATCACCTGGCGATCAGCCCGCAGAGCCCGTTCCACGATGCGCAGGCGCTGGCGCGCGGCGTCGGCATCCGCTTCAACGGCGTGGAGCGCGACAACGTGGAGGAATATTCGGTCAGCGAAGGCTGGATCCGCGTGCAGGTCGGCAAGGCGCGCGACCGCCGCGGCAATCCGATGACGATGAAGATCAACGGCAAGGTCGAGGCGTACTTCCTGGAAAAAACCGACTGAGCGCCACGTACGGCCGGCGCGCTCGGCGATCTGCAGCCGGCGCGCGCGGCGGGCGCGACTGCCGGCTCAGGACTTGAGCCGGTAGCCGCTGCGGAAGATCGCCCAGACCACGAGCAGGCACACCGCCAGGAACACCCCGGTCATGCTCGCGCTGACCGCGATATGTACGTCGGCCTTGCCGAAGAACGCCCAGCGGAAACCGCTGACCAGGTACAGCACCGGGTTGAACTTGCTGATCTGCTGCCACAGCGGCGGCAGCATGCCGATCGAATAGAAGCAGCCGCCGAGGAAGGTCAGCGGGGTGACCACCATCAGCGGGATCACCTGCAGCTTCTCGAAACCGTCGGCCCACAGACCGATGATGAAGCCGAACAGGCTGAAGGTCACCGCGGTCAGCACCAGGAAGCCGAACATCCATAGCGGATGCGCGATCTGGTAGGGCCCGAACGCGCGCGCGGTGAGCAGGATCAGCAGGCCCAGCAGCACCGACTTGCTCGCCGCCGCGCCGACGTAGCCGATCACCACCTCCCACCACGCCACCGGCGCCGACAGCACCTCGTAGATGGTGCCGGCCCAGCGCGGCATGTAGATGCCGAACGAGGCGTTGGAGATGCTCTCGTTGAGCAGCGACAGCATCACCAGCCCGGGAATGATGTAGGCGCCGTAGTCGACGCCGTCGATGACGCCCATGCGCGAACCGATCGCCGCGCCGAACACCACGAAGTACAGCGAGGTCGACAGCACCGGCGAGGCGATCGACTGGGTCAGGGTGCGGAAGGTGCGCGCCATTTCGAAACGGTAGATCGCGGCGATCGCATGCAGGTTCATGCGCGCGCCTCCGCGCCGGCGGCGGCCGGGCGCACCAGGTTGACGAAGATCTCCTCCAGCGAGCTTTCGCTGGAATGCAGGTCCTTGATCTCCACGCCGTGTTCCTCCAGTTGCCGCAGCAGGCGGCCGATGCCGGTCTGCTCGGCCTGCACGTCGTAGGTATAGGTGAGCACGGCGCCGTCGGCGGACAGTTCCAGCGGTTGCGCGGCCAGCGCCGCGGGCAATGCCGGCAGCGGCGCCTGCAGGGTCAGCACCAGCTGCTTCTTGCCGAGCTTGCGCATCAGCGTGCGCTTGTCCTCCACCAGCACCAGTTCGCCGCGGTTGATCACCCCGACGCGGTCGGCCATGTCCTCGGCTTCCTCGATGTAGTGCGTGGTCAGGATGATGGTGGTGCCCTGCTCGCGCAGGCGCCGCACCATCTGCCACATGTCGTGGCGCAGCTCCACGTCCACGCCGGCGGTCGGCTCGTCCAGGAACAGGATGCTCGGCTCGTGCGCCAGCGCCTTGGCGATCAGCACGCGCCGCTTCATGCCGCCGGACAGGGTGGAGATCCTGTTGTCGCGCTTGTCCCACAGCGACAACTCGCGCAGCACCTGCTCCAGGTAGGCCGGATTCTTCGGCTTGCCGAACAGGCCGCGGCTGAAGCGCACCGTCGCCCATACCGTCTCGAACGCGTCGGTGGCCAGCTCCTGCGGCACCAGCCCGATCTTGGCGCGCGCGGCGCGATAGTCGTGCACGATGTCGTGGCCGTCGGCCAGCACCCGGCCGCTGCTGGGATTGACCAGGCCGCAGACCACGCTGATCAGCGTGGTCTTGCCGGCGCCGTTGGGACCGAGCAGGGCGAAGATCTCGCCGCGCTGGATGTCCAGGTCGATGCCCTTCAGCGCCTGGAAGCCGCCTTTGTAGGTCTTGGTGAGTTGCTGGATGGAGATGATCGGGGGCACGCGGATTCCTTTGCGGGACTCGGGACTCGGGACTCGAAGAGCCTAGCAGCCGCATCGTTGCGAGCATGGGAAGCAAAGCGTCCGCCAGCCCGAGCCGTATCAGTCATCGCATACCCTCCGAGTCCCGAGTCCCGGGTCCCGGGTCCCGCCCCCCTCAACTCTTCCTCCGCGCCTCCAGCAAATCCAGATTCCGGATCAGCCGCCGCGCGATCTCGTCGGAGATCCTGCGCTGGCGGGTCAGCTTGAACAGTTCCTGGCGTTCGGCCTGCAGGCCGGCGTTGCGCAGCTGGCGCAACACATCGTCCAGCCGCCGCGCCTCTTCCGGATCGCTCTCCATCGCCTCGCCATGGTCGAGGTGGCGCTGGTACAGGGCGCTGACCCGGATCGCCGCCTCGTTGTAGAGGTCGGCATGTTCGCTGTCGTGCACCAGCCGCTGGCGCAGCTTCTCCACCGCCGCCAGCGCCGCGCGCGAGGATTCGCGCCGCGCCAGGTCCTCCTCCAGGCGGTCGCTGGGTTCCTCCGGCAGTTCCAGGCCGCGCAGCAGCCGCGGCAGCGCCACGCTGGCGACCAGCAGCGAGGTCACGATCACCGCGCTGGCCAGGAAGATCACCAGGTCGCGCGCCGGGAACGCGGCGCCGGTGGGCAGCAGCAGCGGCAGGGTCAGCACGCCGGCCAGGGTGATCGCGCCGCGCACGCCGGCCAGCGAGGCCGCCACCACGATCCGCCACGGCGGGCTGAGGTGCGCCTCACCGCGGCGCCGCGCCTTGAGCAGGTTCCAGCGCAGCGACAGCCACACCCACACGAAGCGCAGCAACAGCAGGCCGACATAGATCGCCAGCGCATAGCCCAGCAGCCACCACGGATTGAGGTGTCCGGCTTCGTCGATGTTGTGCACCGCGCCCTGCACGATGCCCGGCAACTGCTCGCCGAGCAGCACGAACATGATGCCGTTGAGGGTGAACTGGACCATGTCCCACACCGCCGAGCGCTGCACGCGCATGCTGCCCGGGGCGCGGCCGCTCAGCTCCACGTAGCTCATGCTGATGCCGGCGGCGACCGCGGCGAGGATGCCGGAGGCGTTGATCGCCTCGGCCAGCAGGTAGGCGGCGAACGGCAGCAGCAGGTTGACCAGGATCGCCGCGCCGGGCTCCTCGCCGACCTGGCGCCAGATCCAGCGCTGCGCCAGGCTCGCGCCCAGGGTCACGCCGACGCCGGCGGCGACGCCGACCAGCGCCACCCACAGGAAGGTCAGCGAGGCGTCGGCCAGCGAGAACGCGCCGGTCATCGCCGCGGCCACCGCGAACTGGAAGCAGACCAGGCCCGACGCATCGTTGAGCAGCGACTCGCCCTCCAGGATGTGCATCAGCCGCTTCGGGATCGGCGCCCGCGCCGCGATCGAGGACACCGCGACCGGATCGGTCGGCGACACCACCGCGGCCAGCGCGAACGCCACCGCCAGCGGCATCGCCGGAATCATCCAGTGGATCAGGAAACCGGCGCCGACCACGGTGAACACCACCAGGCCCAGCGCCAGTTCCAGGATCGCGCCCTTGTCGCGGAACAGGCCCTGCTTGGGGATGCGCCAGCCGTCCAGGAACAGCAGCGGCGGCAGGAACAGCAGGAAGAACAGCTCCGGCTCCAGCGTATAGCCCTTCTTGAACACCCCGGCGATGACCGCGCCCAGGCCGATCTGCACCAGGGGCAACGGCAGCGAGAACGGCAGCACCCGCACCAGATAACCGCTGGCCACCACCGCCAGCAACATCGCCAACACCACTTCGATCGAATGCATGCTCGTCCGGACCGCAGCACCGCGCCGACGGCACCGCACCATGAATGGGGGAAGCGGCAAGCAAAGCGCACCGCAGGCGCGATGTCCAGTGACAGCGGCGCGCGGCATTTAGCCGGCGGCGCGTCTGCCGCGGTCCGCGCACCCGCGCTGGCGCCGTGCCGCGGTCGCGGCGCGACCTGCGCCACCCGGCCGCAGCGCGGCACGCGATAGTATCGCTCCGCCCCATTCCCGCACCGAACCCCGCGCCGCATCGCCGTCGGAGACTCCATGCTGACCATTCAAGAACTCAACACCTTCATCGACGACCAGGCGGTCGGCGACAGCGTCTGGCAGATCTGGAACCTGATCGGCCAGCATTTCGAGCAGGCCCAGGCGAGCCTGCCCGCCGAACAGGCGATGCCACGGCGCGAACTGTCGTTCCACGATCAGGTGCGGCTATTGGGCTATCTGTGCCTGCTGCTCGAAGGCATTCCCGGCGACCTGGTGGAGATCGGGGTGTGGAAGGGCAAGTCGCTGGTGCTGATGAACGAGGTCAGCAATCGCCAGCGCCGGGTGATCGGCCTGGACCCGTTCGCCTTGCCGAACCAGTTCGAGGAATTCAACCACTACCGCCAGCGGCTGCTGCCCAATGCGCAGTTCATCCGCGGCTACTCGGAGTTCTGCGCCCAGCACTTCTACAACATGAAACCCGAAGTGGCATTGCTGCATATCGACGGCGGCCACACCGGGCGCAACGTGCTGCTGGATTTCCTGCTGTATGCGCCCAGCGTGGTGAGCGGCGGGTTCGTCGTGTTCGACGACTACGGCGACCACCAGCACTCGCCGGAAGTCGGCCCCGCGGTCGACCTGCTCCGGGCCACCGGCTACTTCAACGACTTCCAGGTGCTGGGCTGCGCGCATGGCTTCGAGAACAGCTACGTGCTGCAGCGCCGCTGAGCCGGCGGCAGCGTGTCCATGCGGCGCCTGCCAGCGCTGGCAGGCGCCGCTGCTGCGCGAGCATCCAGCGACGCAGCACGCGCGTTTCGGTGTGGCGCGCGGATCCATCGCCGCGCGCGGTCCCGCCTGCTGCAGCGTCTGCGCTGCCTCTGCGCAGGCGCGCTTGCCGGGAATGCGTATGGCGCGGGGTGCGATATCCGCCCGCCCCCCATTCATCATTATCTGGATGGCGTGATGCAACCGCGCCAGCGCTGCGGCCGTAGAACGTGTGCACGGTCGACTGGCCGCGCATTCCCTAAAGGAGCAAACCCATGAAGATCCAATTGCTGGCCCTGGCCCTCGCGGGCCTGGTCTCGCTGCCCGCCATGGCCGGCAGCGGCCAGGCCGCGATGCACGACCACGCGGCGATGACCCAGGCCAAGCCGAATCCGATGGTCGGCGGCGCCCCGATGTACGCGACCAAGGACATCATCGACAACGCGGTCAACTCCAAGGATCACACGACCCTGGTCGCCGCGGTCAAGGCCGCCGGCCTGGTGGACACGCTGAAGGGCGCAGGCCCGTTCACCGTGTTCGCACCGACCAACGCCGCCTTCGCCGCACTGCCGGCGGGCACCGTGGACACGCTGCTCAAGCCCGAAAACAAGGACAAGCTGACCCAGGTACTGACCTATCACGTGGTCGCCGGCAAGCTCGATGCGACGACGCTGCTGGCGCAGATCAAGGCCGGCGGCGGCAGCGCCAAGCTGACCACCGTGCAGGGCGAAACGCTGGTCGCAAAGACCCGCGGCGGCAAGGTCACCCTCACTGACAGCAAAGGCAATACCGCCCACGTCACCACCGCCGACGTGATGCAGAGCAATGGCGTGATCCATGTGGTGGACAAGGTTTTGATGCCGTAAGCACAGCTCGGGGGTGCATTGGCATCGCGGGGACGGCTGCGGCCGTCCTCGTTTTGCGCCATTCCCTCGGCAGGCCGTGGCCTGCCCACTCCAACAACAGCCGGACGCGTGCACGCGATCAGTCGCCAGTCGGGGTTCCGCGCGGCGTCTGCGCCTATCCTGCCAGAACGCGCAAGTCGCGCAAGAAGCCTCGATAGGCGGCATCTGCCGCATCGCCGCCGCGCTGGCGCAGCACCCAGGACGGATGCACGGTGGCCAGCGCGCGGGTGCCGTCGGCCAGCGCCTGCCACTGCCCGCGCTGGGCCATCAACGCAAAGCCGTTGCCCAGCACCGCGCGCGCCGCGGTCGCGCCCAGGCACAGCACCACGCGCGGCCGCACCCGCGCCAGCTCGCCGGCCAGCCAGAAGCGGCAGGCTTCCACCTGCGCACGTTCGGGATTGCGATGCAGCCGCGTCTTGCCGCGTTGCTCGAAGCGGAAATGCTTGACCGCATTGGTCACGTACAGCCCGGCGCGGGCGATGCCGAGTTCGTCCAGCGCGCGATCGAACAGGCGCCCGGCCGGACCGACGAACGGCCGCCCGCTCAGGTCCTCCTCGTCGCCGGGCTGCTCGCCCACCACCATCACCGCGGCGTCGTGCGGGCCCTCGCCGAACACGGTCTGCGTGGCCGGTTGCCACAGCGGACAGCGCCGGCACTCGCGCGCTGCCGCACGCAGCGCCTCGAGGCTGTCGTCGGCGGCGGCCACGACCGGCGGCGGCGGTGCGGGGATGCGCCGCCGCACCTGCTCCGGCGCGCGCTCGGCCATGGCGCGCACGCGCTGCCCGGCCTCGCGGATCAGGCCCGGCAGCAACTGCGTCTCCGGCAGGTTCTTCCAGTATTTCTGCGGCATCTCCTGGCGCATCATGTCCGGATTGAGCCGCGCCGGATTGAAGATGTTGGCGTAGTAGGTGCGCCACAACGCATCCTGCGCATCGTCGGCCGGCGCATCGGCGCGCTGCGCGCCGGCGCCGAACTGCAGCGCGGCGCCGTCCCAGCGCACACTGCTGTACGGGGTCAGGATCGCCCAGCGCATGCCGGCGAAACGGCGCGCGAAGAACGGCGCGATGCGATCGACGATGTGATGCTCCGGCTCGAACCAGGCGACGAACGCCTCGGCCTGGCCGGGCACCTCGCGGAAGCGCACGAACGCCTTCATCTTGTGGCTGTCGCGCCGCACCGCCTGCGCCCACTGCTGCGCCCGATGCACATCGGCATCGGTGACCCGCTGCAACAATGCCCGCTCGCCCGACGCGATCCGCCACAGCAACCGATACAGCAACGCATGCCGCTGCGCATCGCGATGGCACAACACCGCCCCGGCCAACGCCAGGAACTCGGCGGACACCCGTGGCGCCGCCACCGTCGCCGGCAACGCGGCCACATCGGTCCCGGCCAGCAACCCGCCCTGCGCATCCCCGCCCCACACCAACAGCTCCGGCGCCACCTGCGCGCACCACGCCGCCCGCGCCGCCGCCCGCCACGCCTCCAGACTCCACGGCGGCACCACCTCAGCCTGGAACACGGCCCTGCCCCCACAACGCCGCACCGAACCCAAAGCGAAAGACCACAGCACAACCGCCACTGCAGCTACCGCCATTGCCGCCGCCATTTCTGCTGTTGCTGTTGCTGTTGCTGTTGCCGGTGATTTTGCTGTTGAAACGTCCCGCCTTAAAGCGAGCCGAGCACCGCAGTGGCGAGCGGCCGAAGAGGCGCCCCTGTTTGAGCGAAGCGAGTTTGGGCGCCGTCCCGAAAAGGGGATAAATTCCGCTCGCCGCGAGGAGCGCAGGGCAACGGTGCGGCTGTATCGCACCGGCTCGTGTCGGGCGGGAGCGGTTTTGGTTACTTTTGCCAAGACAAAAGTGACTCGCGCCGACCGGCGCGAAAGCTCTTGATCTTGCTGTTGCTTCAGCTACTGCCTCTGCAGTTGCAGTTGCAGTTGCGGTCGCAGCTGCGGCCAGCAGCGCAACAACCCAGCCCCCACAGCGCCACAGCACAGAGTCAATCAAACAACCCACCCTGCCGCGGCGACGGCGCCAACTGCGCCCGCAACCGCTGCGGATCGTCCAAGCGCCGCCGCGGATGATGATCCGCCACACTGACGAACGGCAGCACCTTCTTCATCGGCATCCGCAACCGCGCCAGATCCTCCACCCGCAACCGCGCATGCCGCCGCGACAGCAACAACCGCTCCACATTGCGCGTGCCCAGCCCCGGCACCCGCAACAGCATCTCCCGCGCCGCCGTATTCAGATCGACCGGAAACCGCTCCGGATGCCGCAATGCCCAGGCCAGCTTCGGATCCACATCCAGATCGAGCATCCCGCTGGCCGCCTCCGGCGCGATCTCCTCCACCGAGAAATCGTAGAAGCGCAACAGCCAGTCGGCCTGATACAGACGATGCTCGCGCTGCAACGGCGGCGCCTGCAGCGGCAATTTCGAGGACGCATCGGGGATCGGACTGAACGCGGAATAGTAGACCCGCCGCAACCGGTAATTGCCGTAGAGGTTGTGGCTGGTGCGCAGGATCGCGCGGTCGTCGGCGCCGTCCGCACCGACGATCATCTGCGTGCTCTGCCCGGCCGGCGCGAACCGCGGCGGCTTGGCGCTGAGCTTGCGCTCGGCCTTGCGCGCCTCCTTGCTTTCCTCGATGCGCCAGCGCAGCTCGCCCATCGCCGCGCGGATGCCGCCGACGCTCTTTTCCGGCGCCAGCCGGGTCAGGCCCTGTTCGGTCGGCAGCTCGACATTGATGCTGAGCCGGTCGGCGTAGCGCCCGGCGGCGGCCAGCAGTTCCGGCGCCGCATCGGGGATGGTCTTGAGATGGATGTAGCCGGCGAAGCGGTGCTCCTCGCGCAGCTGCCGCGCCACCTCCACCAGTTGCTCCATCGTGTAGTCGCTGTTGCGGATGATGCCGCTGGACAGGAACAGGCCCTCGATGTAGTTGCGCTTGTAGAAATCCAGGGTCAGCTTCACCACCTCGGCCGGGGCGAAGCGCGCGCGGCGCACGTTGCTGGAGACGCGGTTGACGCAGTACGCGCAATCGAACACGCAGAAGTTGGTCAGCAGGATCTTCAGCAGCGACACGCAGCGGCCGTCGGGCGTATACGAATGGCAGATGCCCATGCCCTCGGTGCTGCCGATGCCGCCACTGCGCAGCGAATGGCGCTTGTCCGCGCCGCTGGAGGCGCAGGAGGCGTCGTATTTGGCCGCGTCGGCGAGCACGGCGAGCTTTTCCAGGGTATTCACCTGGGTACGATGCCCGCCTGCCGTCTCAGCATGTGAGACGGCAATGCGTGATCGCCTGCATTGCGATGAACCGCTCAGGCAGCAACGCCGGCGTCCGGCCGGATCACGCAGCCGCGCGCTGCGCCCGGCCGTCGAACCGATAGCTGTCCATCGTCATCACCCCGGCGGCGATGCCCGCATCGATGCGCTGCGCGCCCAATCCGCCCTCGCCGGCCGCGCCCATCGCGAAGTAGATCGGCAACCAGTGCTCGTCGGTCGGATGCGCGCGCTCGGCGAACGGCGCCTGGCGGCGGTAGTCGAGCAAGGCCGGCAGGTCCTCGCGCAGCAACGCCCGCTCCACCCAGTCGATGAACGGGCCCACATAGGGCGCCTGCTTGCCTGGAGCGTAGCGGCCGAAGTCATGCATGTTGTGGGTGATGCTGCCCGAGCCGATCAGCAGCACGCCGTCGTCGCGCAGCGGCGCCAGCGCGCGCCCCATCGCCAGCTGATGCGCCGGGCCGAGTTCCGGCTGGATCGACAACGGCAGCACCGGGATGTCGGCCTGCGGGTACAGCAGCGACAACGGCACCCACACGCCATGATCCAGGCCGCGGCGCTCGTCCACGTAGGGCTGCAGCCCGGCGCGCTCGAGCCGCTCGGCGACTTCGCGCGCCAGCGCCGGCGCGCCCGGCGCCGGATACTGCATCTCGTGCAATTCGCGCGGGAAGCCGCCGAAGTCGTGGATGGTCTGCGGCTGCGCCGCCGCGCCGACCAGCGGCCGCCGCGCCAGCCAGTGCGCGGACGCCACCACGATCGCGCGCGGACGCGGCAGCGCGGCCGCCAGTTCGGCCAGCCGCGTGCCGACCGGGCCCGGATCCAGCGCGGTCATCGGCGAACCATGCGAGATGTACAGCGAGGGCAGACGGGACATGACGGATTCTCCAGGAGGATGCGGCGCGGCGTGCGCCGATCGGGACGTTGCCGGGGCCGGCCGCACCGGCACGCGCGGCCCTGGATCGGTACGGCCACGGCGGCAGATCCACAGGGTATTTCCGCCGCGAGGGCAGATAAATTACCCTCCAACCGGATATCTATTTCAGGAACGGCAACAATGGATACGCTGGAGGCGATGCGCGTGTTCGTCACCGTGGTCGACCGCAACGGCTTCAACGCCGCCGCCGATGCGCTGGGCATGTCCACCCCCAGCGTCACCCGGCAGGTGGCCTGGTTGGAGAAGCGGCTGGGCCTGCGCCTGCTCAACCGCACCACCCGCCGGGTCAGCCCGAGCAGCGTCGGCACCGCCTATTACCAGCGCTGCCAGGTGTTGCTGGCCGAGTTCGACGACATGGAAGCGGCGGTCGGCGAACAGGCCTTGACCCCGTCCGGCACGCTGCGGATCAATGCGCCCTTCAGCTTCGGCATCGCCCGGCTGGGCCCGCGCCTGGCCGGCTACCGGGCGCGCTACCCGCAGGTGGCGCTGGACCTGTCGCTGTCGGACCGGCTGGTGGACATCGTCGAGGAAGGCTACGACATGGCGATCCGCATCACCCGCCAGGTGACGCCGACGCTGATCGCGCGCAAGCTCGGCGAAGTGCAGGTGCATCTGTACGCCGCGCCGGCCTATCTGCAGCGGGCCGGCACGCCGCGCCTGGCCGCCGACATCGCCGGCCACGAATTCCTGACCTACAGCTACATGCCGCTGGACGAGATCGCCCTGCATGGCCCCGACGGCGAGACCCGGATGCAGGTGCGCGGCGGGCTGCGCGCCAACAGCGGCGACGTGCTGCGCGAGGCCGCCATCGCCGGCATGGGCCTGGTGCTGCAACCGGACTTCATCGCCCAGGACGCGCTGGACGACGGCCGCCTGGTGCGGGTGCTGGCCGACCACCGGCTCGCCCCGATCGGGGTCTACGCGGTGTACGCCAGCCGCAGCCATCTGGCGCCGAAGGTGCGCAGCTTCATCGACTACCTGGTCGAGGTCGGCATCGAGCGCGAGATGCACGCCGCCGCGCCCTGACGCGGCGCCCGGCTCGCCTGGGGCCGGCGTGGCGCAGGCACCGGTCGGACACAACATCCCGCGCGTGGCGCTGATCGCAGCGGCGGCACACGCGCACAATGCCAGCGCTTCGCTCCCTCCCCTTCCTCTCAGGAGTCCGCCCATGAGCAAGATCGCGATCGTCTATTTCAGCGGCTACGGCCATACCGTCAAACAGGCCGAAGCCGTGCACGCCGGCGCCGCCAGCGTCGGCGAGGCCACGCTGTACCGCATCGATGAGGACGGCAACCTGCCCGACGCCGCCTGGGAAGCGCTCGGCCACGCCGATGCGATCGTCTACGGCAGCCCCACCTACATGGGCGGCCCGGCCTGGCAGTTCAAGAAGTTCGCCGACGCCAGCTCCAAGCCGTGGTTCTCGCAGGCCTGGAAGGACAAGGTGGCCGCCGGCTTCACCAATTCGGCCTCGCTCAACGGCGACAAGTTCTCCACCATCGAATACTTCTGGACCCTGTCGCAGCAGCACGGCCAGGTCTGGATCGGCACCGGCCTGCTGCCGGCCAACACCAAGGCGCACGGCCCGGCCGACATCAACTGGACCGCCGGCTCGGCCGGCGCGCTGGCGATCTCGCCGTCGGACGCCTCGCCGGAGGAAGCGCCGCGCGCCGGCGACCTGGAAACCGCCCGCCTGCTCGGCAAGCGCGTGGCCGAATACGCGGCCAAGCTCAAGGGCTGAGCCGCATGACGGCGTCGCCACCGCAACGGTGGCGACGCGACCACCCTGGCAGCGCATCGTCGTCAGCAACGCACGCCTTGCCGCACGGCCATGCCGTCTCGGTCACGTCCCATTGCCGGCGTTGCGGGCAACCGCCAGCTGCCGCTCGCGCATCCACAGGAACAAGGGCAGCGCCAGCGACACGCCGACCGTCAGCAGCGCCACGAGCGGCAGCCAGCGCCTGCGCATGCCCAGGCGATGGCCCTCGGCCAACACCAGTGCGATCACCGCCACGGCCGCGACCAGCACATCGCACCAGGCGAACAGCGATGGCGGCGAGGCCGCGATCTGGCGCAGCAACAAGGGCAAGTCGAGCCCGTAGTGCTGCAGCCAAGGCCAGAAGGCCGCGAGCGGCAACACCGTTCCGACCACGCACAATCCCAGGTAAAGGCCACGCATCGCGCTGGCTCCCGCAACGAGTCGAGTCAGCGCGAGCTTAACCTCACCCCGGCGCGTTCGCCGCGCGCATGTGGTCGATGAACGCGCGCAGCTTCGGCGCCAGGTGTTCGCGCGCCGGGTAGTAGAGGTAGAAGCCGGCGAAGGGCTGTTGCCAGTCGTCGAGCACGCGGACCAGGCGGCCGGCGGCCACGTCCTCGGCGACGACCGATTCGAAGCCCTGCGCCAGGCCCAGCCCGGCCAGCGCGGCGGCATGGGTCAGGGCGCTGTCGTTGAACACCAGCGTGCCGGTCACTTCCACCTCGAAATCGCGGCCGTCGCGGGTGAACTCCCAGGCCATGCGCCGGCCGTTGCTCATGCGATGCACGATGCAGTCGTGCTCGACCAGGTCGGCCGGCGTCTGCGGCGGCGGATGGCGCCGGAAATAGCCCGGTGCCGCACAGATCACCTGGCGCTGCATCGGCCCCAGCGGCACCGCGATCATGTCGCGCGCCAGGCACTCGCCCAGGCGGATGCCGGCGTCGAAGCCCTCGGCCACCACGTCCACCAACGCCGAATCCACGCACAACTCCACTTCGATCTGCGGATAGCGCGCCAGGAACGACGGCAGCCACGGCATCACCAGCTGGTCGGCCACCACCAGCGGCAGGGTGATGCGCAGGCGCCCGGCCGGGCGCTCGCGCACCGTGTCCAGGTCCAGGAACGCGGCCTCGATCTGCGCCAGGCCCGGCCGTACCCGTTCCAGGAAGCGCGCGCCGTGTTCGCTCAGCGCCACCCGCCGCGTGGTCCGGTGCAGCAGGCGCACGCCCAGCTGCGCCTCCAGCGCGCGCACCGTCTGCGACAGCGCCGAGGCCGAGACGCCGAGTTCGTCGGCGGCGCGGGTGAAGCTGGCGTGGTGGGCGACGCGGGCGAAGGCGACCACGGCAGGCAGGGGACTGGCGGCCATTGTGAAGCTCAACTTCAAGGAAGATGAAGACTATGCCAGTTTATCGTCTTGGTCGGGCGGCGCATCCTGCGCCTCCCGCGGTTCCGATCCGCTCGCCAGGAAGCTCCCATGTCGCTCGACCACTACCGCCTGCTCGGCCGCTCCGGCCTGCGCGTCAGCCCCATCTCGCTGGGCACGATGACCTTCGGCAACGACTGGGGCTGGGGCGCCGACGCCGCCGAAGCCAGCCGCCTGTTCGCGCGCTATGTCGAGCTTGGCGGCAATTTCATCGACACCGCCAACACCTACACCAACGGCAGCTCCGAGACCCTGCTCGGCACCTTCGCCGAAGGCCGCCGCGACCGCCTGGTGATCGCCAGCAAGTACACCCTCAACCCCTTCCCCGGCGATCCCAACGGCGGCGGCAACCACCGCAAGAACCTGCTGCAGTCGGTGGAGGCCAGCCTGAAGCGGCTGCGCACCGACTACCTGGACCTGCTGTACCTGCACATCTGGGACGACACCACGCCGGTGGAGGAAGTGATGCGCGGCTTCGACGACCTGGTCCGTGCCGGCAAGATCGTCTACGCCGGCATCTCCGACACGCCGGCCTGGCAGGTGGCGCGGATGCAGACCCTGGCCGACCTGCGCGGCTGGTCGCCGCTGGTGGCGCTGCAGATCGAATACAGCCTGGCGCAGCGCACGGTCGAAGCCGAGCTGGTGCCGATGGCCGAGGCGCTCGGGCTCGCGGTGCTGGCCTGGTCGCCGCTGACCATGGGCATCCTGACCGGCAAGTACAGCCGCCAGGACCTGGCCGCGGTGCAGCGCCGCGCCGCCGACGGCCAGGCCGGCGCCGAACGCGGCGACGCCGCGCATGCACACGAAATGCTGACCGAGCGCGCGTTGGACATCGCCGATGTGGTCAAGCAGGTCGCCGCGGAGATCGGCCGTTCGCCGGCGCAGGTGGCGCTGGCCTGGCTGCTGCAGCGGCCGGGCGGCGGCGCGATCCCGATCGTCGGCGCGCGCACCCTGGCGCAGCTGGACGACAACCTCGGCGCGCTGGAGCTGCAACTGGACGCGGCGCAGTTGCAGCGGCTGGACGCGGTCAGCGCGGTGGCGCATCCGTTCCCGCACGCGTTCGTGCGCCTGCCGATGCCGCGGCACCTGGTGTCCGGCGGCACCCGCCTGCGCCCGCGTACGCCGGCGATCTGAACCGCGGCGCCGACGCGTGACCGAACGCGGCACTGACTGTGCGCAAACGTCGGCCATGGCATGGTCGGCGCCTGCGCAGATCGCGGCGCGGCGGCACGTTTGCAGGATCGGACAAGGATCCTGCGCGATCGCGATAACCCACCGCCGCGCCGCGCCCGCATCCTCCCTGCCCCGCGACGACCGCGTCCGCGCCGCGTCTTTTCTTCTCCCGTCCCTCCCACTTCGCAACAGGAGTTTCCCGATGCAAACCCGCACTCTCGGCCGCAACGGCCCCCGCGTGTCCGCCCTCGGCCTCGGCTGCATGGGCATGAGCGCGTTCTACGGCGGCCGCAGCGACGATGCCGCCGCGATCGCGGTGATCCATGCCGCGCTCGACCACGGCGTCACCCTGATCGACACCGCCGACATGTACGGCCCGCACACCAACGAAGTGCTGGTCGGCAAGGCCCTGGCCGGGCGCCGCGAGCAGGCGTTCCTGGCCACCAAGTTCGGCATCAAGCTGGACCCGAACGATCCGGCCGCGCGCGGCGTGGATGGCCGCCCCGAGTACGTGCAGGCCGCCTGCGAGGGCAGCCTGCAGCGCCTGGGCGTGGACCACATCGACCTGTACTACCAGCACCGGGTGGACCCGACCGTGCCGATCGAGGACACCGTCGGCGCCATGGCGCGGCTGGTGGAACAGGGCAAGGTGCGCTTCCTGGGCCTGTCCGAGGCCGCCGCCGGCACCATCCGCCGCGCGCATGCGGTGCACCCGATCACCGCGCTGCAGAGCGAGTACTCGCTGTGGTCGCGCGACCCGGAGAGCGACCAGGTGCTGGACACGGTGCGCGAGCTGGGCATCGGCTTCGTGCCGTATTCGCCGCTGGGCCGCGGCTTCCTGACCGGGGCGATCCGCTCGCCGGAGGACTTCGAGGCCGACGACTATCGCCGCCATTCGCCGCGCTTCCAGGGCGAGAACTTCGCCCGCAACCTGCAGCTGGTGGAACAGGTGCGCACCCTGGCCCAGGCCAAGGGCGTGACCCCCGGGCAGCTGGCGCTGGCCTGGGTCCTGGCGCAGGGCGAGGACCTGGTACCGATCCCGGGCACCAAGCGCCTGGCCTACCTGGAAGAGAACCTGGGCGCGCTGCAGGTGACGCTGAGCGCCGAGGATCTGGCGCAGATCGAGGCGATCTTTCCGACCGACGCCGCCGCCGGCACCCGCTACCCGCCGGCGATGATGGCGACGCTGCAGCGCTGACCCGCTGCTCCGATCCGGCCGTGCGCGCCTGCGGCCGGCCGGGACGCGGCGCGGGCCGATTTGCCCGCGCCGCGCCGGCGTCGCATGATGCCGGACGTGATCTCGTTCATCGTTCCCGCCCACGACGAAGCCGCCCTGATCGGCGACACCCTGGCGTCGCTGCATATCGCCGCCGAAGCCTTGCGCCTGGACTACGAGACCCTGGTCGTCGCCGACGCCTGCAGCGACGCCACCGCGCAGATCGCGCGCCGCCACGGCGCGCAGGTGCTGGAGGTGCAGTTGCGGCACATCGCCGCCACCCGCAATGCCGGCGCCGCCGCCAGCCGCGGCCGCTACCTGCTGTTCGTCGATGCCGACACCCGCGTCAACACGCCACTGCTGGCGGCGGCGCTGCGCGCGCTGCACACCGGCGCGGTCGGCGGCGGTGCGCAGGTGCAGCTGCTCGGCAACGTCGCCTGGCACGAACGCGTGGCGCAAGCCCTGTTCGGCTGGTTGTTCCGCCGCACCGGCATCGCCCCCGGCTGTTTCCTGTTCTGCACGCGCAGCGCGTTCGACGCCGCCGGCGGTTTCGACGAACGCTATTACGCTGGCGAGGACGTGGCGCTGAGCCGCGCGCTGGCGCGGCGCGGCCGCTTCGTGATCCTGCGCGAGCCGGTGCATACCTCCGACCGCAAGCTGCGCAGCTTCAGCAAGCGCGAGCACCTGGGCCTGCTGCTGCAGTTGCTGCGCCGCGGCCGCGGCATGCTGCGCTCGCGCGACGCGCTCGGCTTCTGGTACGGGCAGCGCCGCGGCCGTTAGGGCGCGCCGCCCATGTCCGCACAGGTTGCGTCGGGCCGGCAAAGCGCTTGCGCCCAACGCGGGCGACTTCCTACTCTCTGCCAATGGGCGAGAACAGCAACCTGGAGATCAGGAATGCGGCGATGGCGGACCGGCAGGCGATCGTGGCGCTGATGGCGGCGCTGGACTATGCCGGAACCGAGGACTTCATCGCGGCGCGCCTGACGCAGCTGCTGGCGCATCCGGACGAGGCCTTGCTGGTGGCCGCCGCGGGAGGTGACGTATTGGGTGTGTTGTCGCTGCATTTCATGCCGCAGTTGGCATTGGCCGGCGACATCTGCCGCATCAGCTATTTCTGCGTGGACGATCGCGCGCGCGGCGCCGGGGTGGGACAGCGCTTGCTGGCGGAAGGCGAGGCGCTGGCGCGGCAGCGCGGCTGCGACCGCCTGGAGGTGCACTGCCATGGCCGGCGCGAACGCGCGCACGCCTTCTATCGGCGGGAAGGCTTTGCCGAAGCGCCCAGATATTTCGCCAAGTCGCTGCGCGATTGAGGACTGTCTGAGGTCGCCAGCCGCAGGCGGCGGTGCGATCTTCCCGAGCGCGGTTGCCGGCGTCGATCCGCTGGCAGTACGCTGCGCCCCCCTTGCGCGAGCTTTGGCAATGACCGTCGACCCCAGCAGGCCCATCGCGGTGCGCATCCTCGGCACGGGCGACTATCTGCCGGCGCGGCAAGTGGCCTCGGACAGCTTCGACCAGCGCTGGGGCAAGCCCGCCGGCTGGACCCTGCGCCACGCCGGGGTCGGCGTGCGCCACTACGCCGGCGCCGACGAACCGGCCTCGCTGATGGGCGAACGCGCCGCGCGCGCGGCGCTGGCGGCGGCGCAGCTCGAACCGGACCAGGTCGATTGCGTGATCTCCGCCTGCAGCCTGATGGAGCAGGCGATCCCCTGCAGCGCCGCGCTGCTGCACGCGCGCCTCGGCCTGCAGGGCAGCGGACTGGCCGCATTCGACATCAACGCCACCTGCCTGAGCTTCGTCGCCGCACTGGACCTGGCCGCCTGCGCGATCGCGGCCGGCCGCTACCGGCGCGTGCTGATCGTGTCCAGCGAGATCGCCAGCGTCGGCCTGAACTGGGACGACGTGGACACCGCGCCGCTGTTCGGCGACGGCGCCGCGGCGGTGGTGCTGGGCGCGGACAGCGGCGACAGCGGCTCGCAGCTGCTGGCCGCGCACCTGGAAACCTATTCCGAAGGCATCGCGCATTGCCGGGTCCGCGCCGGCGGCACCGGTCTGCGCCTGGAGCACGGCATCGACGCGTTGCGCGCCGGCTCGCTGTTCGAAATGAACGGGCGCGCCACCTACCGCCTCGCCGCGGCGCAGTTGCCCGGGTTCCTGCAGCGGCTGCTGGACAAGGCCGGTGTCGAACTCGCGCAGTTGCAGCGGATCGTGCCGCACCAGGCCAGCGCCAAGGCGCTGCGGCACCTGCAGGTCGCGCTGCGGCTGACGCCGGGCACGCTGGTCGATGTGATCGGCGCACGCGGCAACCAGATGGCCGCCTCGATCCCCAGCGCACTGCATCAGGCCATCGCCGACGGCCGCATCGTGCGCGGCGACCTGATCGGCCTGGTCGGCTCCGGCGCCGGGCTGGCGTTCGGCGGCGCAGTGCTGAGGTACTGACATGGCGCGCATCCTGGTCACCGGCGCCTCCGGCTTCATCGGCGCGCACATCGTCCGCGCCCTTGCCGCCGACGGCGCGCAGGTCCGCGCCAGCGGCCGCAATGCCGCCGCCCTGGCCGCCTTCGCCGGCGACCCGCGCATCGACGTGGTCCGCGCCGAACTGTGCCGCGACGATCTGGCAGCGTTGCTCGCTGGCTGCGACGCGGTGATCCACTGCGCCGCGCTGTCCGCGCCTTGGGCCCGCGCCGAGCTGTTCCGCCAGGCCAACGTGGTCGCCACCGAGCGCCTGCTCGCCGCCGCGCAGCGCGCGCAGGTGCGCCGCTTCGTGTATTTCAGTTCGCCGAGCATCTATTTCCGCTTCGCCGACCAATACCAGGTCCGCGAAGCGTTCACTCCGCCGGCGCGCTGGATCGGCGGCTATCCGCAGACCAAGTGGGAGGCGGAGGAAAAAGTGCGCGCCGCCGCCGCGGCCGGGCTGCCGGCATTGGTGCTGCGTCCGCGCGCGGTGTTCGGCCACGGCGACAACGCGATCGTGCCGCGGCTGCTGGCGGTGGCGCAGCGCGGCTGGTTCCCGCTGGTGCACGGCGGACGCGCGATGATCGACGTGTGCTGCGTGGAGAACGCGGTGGCCGCGGCGCTGGCCGCACTGCGCGCCGAACACCTCGGCGACGGCCGCGCCTACAACATCAGCAACGGCACGCCGATCGCGGTGCGCGACCTGCTCACGCAGCTGTTCGCGGCGCTGCAGCTGCGCGTGCGCCTGCTGCCGGTGCCGCGCCGCCTGGCCCTGGCGCTGGCCAGCGTCGGCGAGCAGATCGCCTTGCGCCGGCGCGGGCAACCGGAGCCGCGGCTGAGCCGCTACGGCATCGGCGTGCTCGGCTACTCGCAGACGCTGGACATCGGCCGCGCGCGGCGCGAACTCGGCTACGCGCCGCTGCTGTCCACCGAGGCCGGGCTGGCCGCTCTGGCGCGCAGATGAGCCAGCGCCGGCAAGCTCCTGTCCAACCCCCGGCCTACGCGGGCGCATGCGCCTTTGCACGTGTGGGAGGGACTTCAGTCCCGACGCGACTGGCCCGCCAGAGCGCCGCGGCCGAACCATCGCCCACGCATCGCGCGGCCAGGCGAGCACACGCATGAGCGCACCGACGCTGCACTGGCGGCTGTACGAAGCCGGGCACTGCACCCATCCCGAACGCGCCACGCGCCGCGGCGCGGCGCTGACGCCGTGCCAGTTCCCCGCGCTGGCGGCGCTGCTGCAGCATCCGCTGCATGGCAACCTGCTGTTCGACACCGGCTACTCGCAGCATTTTCTCGACGCCACCGCGCGCTTTCCCGAGCGCCTGTACCGCGTGCTGACGCCGGTGCATCTGGCGCCCGGGCAATCGCTGCGCGAACAGCTGGCCGCCGACGGCATCGACGCGGCGGCGATCGACTGGCTCGTGCTGTCGCATTTCCATGGCGACCACGTCGGCGGCGTGGCCGATTTCGCGCAGGCGCGCATCGCCTGCGCGCAACAGGCCTGGGACGACCTGCAGCGGCGCGGGCGGCTGGCGGCGCTGCGCGAAGGCTTCCTGCCGGCGCTGCTGCGCGGCGCGCGCGCACGCATGCACTGGTTCGAGGCATTGCCGGCAGGCGCGGCGCCCGCGGCGCTGCGCGGCTTCGGCACGCTGCGCGACCTGTTCGGCGACGGCAGCGTGCTGCTGGTGCCGCTGCCGGGGCACGCGCCCGGCCACTACGGACTGTGGTTCGAGGACGCGCACGGGCCGGTGTTCCTGGTCGCCGATGCGGCCTGGTCCAGCGCCGCGATCGCCGACGGCACGCCGCCGCCGGCGCTGGTCACCCAGCTGCTCGGCGAGCACCGCGTCTACCGCGACACGCTGGCACGGCTGCACGCGCTGCGCCTGGCCGAACCGGCGCTGCGCATGGTGCCCTCGCATTGCCGGCAATGGCGCCCGGCCGCGCACCGGAGCGGCGATGCCTAGCGCGCCGGCGGTGCTGATCACCGGCGCGCGTGCGCCGGTGGCGCTGGACCTGGCGCGCCGCTTCGCCGCGCAGGGCTGGCGCGTGCACCTGGCCGACAGCGTGGCCTGCCGCATTTCCGGCTGGTCGCGCGCGGCCAGCGCCAGCCATCGCATCGCTTCGGCGCGTTACGCAGCGACCGCCTACATCGCCGACCTCAACGCGCTGGTCGCGCGCGAGCGCATCGCGCTGTTGCTGCCCACCTGCGAGGAGGTGTTCTACCTGGCCCGCTACCGGCAGGCGCTGCCGGCGCAGCTGGACGTGCTGGTGGACGCGTTCGACACGCTGCGCACGCTGCACAGCAAATGGCGATTCCTGCAACTCGCGCGCACGCTCGACGCCGACGTGGACGTGCCGCACAGCGCACAGGTGCGCGACCTGGCGCAGGCGCGCGAATGGGCCGGTACCGCGCCGCTGGTGCTGAAGCCGGAATACTCGCGCTTCGGCGTGCACGTGCGCGTGCATCCGCACGGCCTGCCCGCCGCCGCGCCGCCGCTGCCGGACCAGGGCAATTGGGTCGCGCAACGCTATTGCGCCGGCGAGGAACGCTGCTCCTACGCGGTGGCCCGCGACGGCGTGCTGCTGGCGCACGCGGTGTACCGCCCGCGCTACCGGCTGCAGCGCAGCTCCAGCTATTACTTCGACGCCGCGCCGGCGCCGCAGATCGAGCGCTTCACCGCGCAGCTGGCGCGCGCGCTGCGCTTCAGCGGGCAACTCTCCTTCGATTGGATCGTCTCGGCGCAAGGCCGCTACAGCGTGATCGAATGCAATCCGCGTGCGACCAGCGGCTTGCACCTGTTCGCCGCATCCGACCCGCTGGTCGCCGCGCTGGACGGCAGCCGCCGCGACCCGGCCGCGCTCGTGCGCCCGGCGCCGACGCGCGCGGCGATGCTCGGCCCGCTGATGCTCGGCGTCGCGCTGCCGGCCGCATTGCGTCATGGCCGACTGCGCCAGTGGCGCGAGGACTACGCCCGCGCCGACGATGTGCTCGCACCGCGCGGCGACCGGCGTCCGCTGGCCGGCGCGCTGCGCGACCTGGGCAGCCACGCGCGGCTGGCACTGGCCCAGCGCTGCACATTGCGCGAGGCCTCCACCCGCGATACCGAATGGGACGGCCAGGCCCTGCCGCCGCCATGAACGGCGCCGCCGAGGCCCGCATGGACTACGCCGTGCAGGCGCAGCGTTTCGCCGACCTGCATGGCGGCCGCGATGCGCAGGGCGTGGCCGGCAACCTGTACGCGCGCATCGAGATGTTGCAGGCCGGCGCGCTGTCGATGCCGGTCACGGTGAGCGAGGAGCGCGCGGGCAACGCCTGGGTGTGCTCGCCGCGCACCACCTATGCCGACTATGCCGCCGAGGAGGCCGCACGCCTGTTGCCGCCGGCAGTGGCCGCGCCGCTGCGCGGGCTGTGCGGCGGCATCGGCGCCTGGCTGGACTGGGCACGGATCGACCGTGCGGTCACCCTCAACAACTGGCTGCTGTCCACCAACCTGTACCCGCCGCTGCCGGCTGCAGGACTGGGCGCCCTGCTGGACGCCGCACGCGCGCGCTGGCCGGACCACGCGCTGTGGTTCCGCTCGTTGAACCGGGTCGATACGCCGCAGTGGCTGGACGCGCTGCAGGCGCAGGGCTTCACCCTGATCGGCAGCCGCCAGGTCTATCTGTACGACGACTGGCCGGCGCTGCTGCAGCACCGCGACCTGGCCCGCGACCTCAAGCTGACCGCACGCACCGACCTGCAGCGCTGCGGCAACGACGCCATCGGCGAGGCCGACTATCCGCGCATCGCCGCGCTGTACGCGCAGCTGTACCTGGACAAGTATTCGCGCTGCAATCCGGCCTACCACGCCGATTTCCTGCGCGCCTGGCACCGCGCCGGGCTGCTGCGCTTCGATGGCTTTCGCGGCGAGGACGGCGCCCTGGCCTGCATCACCGGCCTGTTCGGCATCGGCCGCACGCTGACCGCGCCGATCGTCGGCTACGACCTGCAGCAACCGCAGCGGCTGGCGCTGTACCGCACGCTCACCGCCTGCGGCTTCGAGCATGCGCTGCGCCACGGCCGCCGGCTCAACCAGAGCGCCGGCGCGGCCAGCTTCAAGCGCCAGCGCGGCGGCACCCCGGTGATCGAGTACAGCGCGGTGGACGCGCGCCACCTGCCGCTGCGCCGGCGCCAGCCGATCGCTGCGCTCGGCGCGCTGACCGAACACCTCGGCGTGCCGCTGATGCGCCGCTATCGGCTATGAGAAACCGGCACGCCGCGGCGGCTCCGATCGCAGCGGAAAAGCGCTAAAGGCGGCGCAACCGCCGCCGATAACACGGCAAGCTCAAGCGCCAGGAACCGGATGGACCGCATCGACCTTTCCGGTCGACGTGTTCCGCGCCGCCAAACCCACCCGGCATCCACGCGCACGCCATCATGAGCCGCAAAGGCGTATCGCATCCCGGAAGATTGCGGTCGAACGCAGCGGCAAACTCACGGATAACGGATATACGCAAGACCATGGTGTCAGGCCTGTCGCCCACAGCGCAGCGCGGAGGTTCGCATCATCGTCTGCAGCGCCAGGCGACGCCGCGATTTTCCGCAATTCCATCGCCCGGTGCAGCGTGGCGCATTGGAAACGCTTGCAGTGCGGCAACGGCCGCAATGGGCAGTTGGCATATTCTCGCTACCCCATACCGGGTAGTCTCTGAACATCGTTTGCGCCGCGGATCGGGGGACTTTTGGAATGGATCGCACACCTGGCTCACACTGGCACCTTGCTGCTCGTCAACGCATTATTGGCGGCGGTCTCCTCGGCGATGTTCCTCGCCCTGCATTTGACGCGACGCAAAGCCAAACACACCAGAGGCTTGCTGCTTCTTAGCCTGAGTTACGGCACATTCGCCGCAGGCTTCGGCGCATTGCTGCTGCCGCGCGCAGCGCCGGGGCACGCCGACCCGATGGGATTGATCGGCAATCTGACGATCGATCTCGCCACGGTCCTGACCCTGTTCGCGATGAACGCCTATCTGCGGCGGCCCTTGATCCAGTTCCGGATCCTGATTCCGGTGGCGGCGATCGCAGTCGCGGAGACCTATTGCCTGCGCGGCGACGGCAACGGCAACGATCTCAGGATCATGGTGATCTTCGGCTGCACGCTGCGCGGCCTGCTGACCGTTGCCACGGGCATGGCCTTGTGGCGCCATGCCGACGAAACCGTCCGGACCGCAGCCCGCTTCACCGCCGTCTTCCACTTCCTGTGGGCGCTCATGCTGCTGCTGCGCATCGCATGGTGGTCGACCCATCCGTCCGCGGACACGTCCTACGACCCGACCACGGTCTTCGGCTTGCTCTCGCGCATGGTGCTGACCGCGGTCATCACGCCTGGATTCCTGTGGATGCTGACCCACGAGATATATGCGGAATTGATCCGCCATGCGTCCCAGGACGCCCTCACCGGCGTCGCCAACCGGCGCGTCATGTGGGAAAAAGGCGAGTCGGCCACGCAACGGGCGCGCAACAGGCATGCGCCGGTCACGGTGCTGATGATCGACGTCGACAACTTCAAGACCATCAACGACCGCCTTGGCCACGCAGTGGGAGACCAGGTCCTGATCGCCATCGCCGACACGCTTGCGCGGCACATCCGCAGTCCGGACGTCCTCGCCCGGGTCGGCGGCGAGGAGTTCATGGTGCTGATTCCGCATGGCGACGAATCGGTGGTGCGCGACATCGCCGAGCGCTTGCGGCGCATGGTCGAACGTCAGCACATCGTGACCCCGTCCGGCACTTCGGTCGCCTGCACGGTCAGCGTTGGCTATTGCATTTCGACCCAGGCGCAGGTCGAGTGGCAGAAGCTGGTCGTCATCGCCGACCAGGCGCTCTATGCGGCCAAGCGCGGCGGGCGCAACCGGGTGACCGGAACGGTCGTCGCATAGCGCGTTGCCCGCGCTCAGGGATGCTGTCGGCCACACGGCGTGAGCTTGCGTCCAGACATCCAGGTACCGCGCATGCGACGCTATCGGCCATGACCGACTGGCATCCTTCGCTGTACCGACACTGGTTCGCCGTCGCCCGGGCCGACGCGCTGCGTGGGCGACCGCTGGCGGTGACGGTGATGGACCGGCATGCGGCGATCGCGCGTTGCGCCGATGGCAGCCTGCTCGCGCTGGAGGACCGCTGCCCGCACCGGCATGCGCCGCTGTCGGCCGGCTGCGCCAGCGGCGACGGCCTGGCCTGCCCCTACCACGGCTGGCGCTTCGGCCGCGACGGCGCGCTGCGCGAGATTCCCGGCATGCCGCCCGGACAGGCGCTGCCGGCGGTGCGGGTGCGCGCCTTCGCCGCGCGCGAACACGACGGCTTGATCTGGCTGCGCCCGGACCCCGACGGCGACGCGCACCCGGCGCAGCTGGTGCAGGACCTGCAACCGTCGGCGCGGCGCTTCCTGTGGCGCACGCGTTGGGAGGCGCACGTGGTCGATGCGCTGGAGAACTTCCTCGATCCGCTGCACACCCATCTGCTGCATCCGGGGCTGGTGCGCCGCGGCGGTGCGCGCACGCCGATGCGCGCCTGCCTGCAGACCGGCGCCGAGGGCTTCCATGTGGACTATGCTGGCGCCGCCGCGCAGAGCGGCTGGTTGTACCGGTTGTTCGAATCGCCGCGCACGCTGGAACGCGCGCATTTCGCCGCGCCCGGCACCGCGCAGATCGAATACCGCTATGCGCGAGGCGGCCGCGTGCGGATCAGCCTGCACTTCACCCCGGTCGGCATGCGCAGCACCGAGGTGTTCGCCAGCCTGCACGTGGACGGACGCTGGGCGCCGGCATGGGCGGTGCGCTGGCTGGTGTGGCCGCTGCTGCGCAAGGTCGGCGAGCAGGACCGGCGCATACTCGCCTTGCAGGCGCACAACCTGCGGCGTTTTCCTGGCGTGCGCGGCGCCTCGACCGCGCTGGATCTGGTCCGCGAACCGCTGCGCCGCTACTGGGACGGCGAACCGCTGCCCGCGCCCGGCGCGCAGCACGCCATCGACATCATGCTGTAGCTTTTTCGCGCGCGCCCAGCGCGTCGATCACCTGCGCCAGTGGCGCCGGACGCCCCAGCAGATAGCCCTGCACATGGTCGCAGCCTTGCGCACGCAGCCACTGCAGCTGCGCCTCGGTCTCCACGCCTTCGGCGACCACCTCCAGGCCCAGGCTGCGGCCGAGCGTCAGCAAGGCCTCGCAGATCGACGCGTTGCGCGCGTCGCGATCCACCTCGGCGACGAAACTGCGATCGATCTTCAACGTATCCAGCGGCAGGTCGCGCAGGTAGGCCATGCTGGAGAAGCCGGTGCCGACATCGTCCAGCGCCACGCCCACGCCAAGCGCACGCAGTTGCCGCAACACCTCCAGCGCCTGCTGCGGCTGCCGCATCAGGCTGCTCTCGGTCAGCTCCAGGTGCAGGCTGTCGGCGGCCAGGCCCGCTTCGGCGCAGGCCTGCACCAGGTCCGCGACCAGGTCGCCGTCGAAGAACTGCAGCGCCGACACGTTCACCGCCACCGGCAGCTCGGCCCAGCCGTGCTGCATCAGCTGGCGCCGCGCCTGCGCGGCGGCCTGCAACACCCAGCGGCCGAGCGGCAGGATCAGCCCGGTGTCCTCGCACAGCTGGATGAACTGGTCCGGGGCGATGCAGCTGCCGTCGGCCTGCGGCCAGCGGATCAGCGCCTCGAGCAGGCGCGGCGCGCCGCTGTCGGCGCGCAGGATCGGCTGGAAATGCAACTCGAACTCCTGCCGCGCGATCGCCTGATGGATGCGCCCGGCCAGGCGCAGGCGTTCGCCGATGCGCGCGGACATGCTGCGCTCGAAGCGGGCGACGCTGCGTCCATCGGCCTGCGCCGCATGCGCGGCCTGCGCGGCGCTGCCGATGGTCTCCTCGGCGCCCGCGGCATCGTCCGGGCACAGCGCCACACCGATGTGCGCCTGCAGCTGCTGGGTGAAGCCGCCGCCCTGCACCGGCGCGGACATCGCCTCGAGCAGCACCTGCAGCGCCTGCGGCAGCTGCTGCGGATCCAGGACCGCCAGCACGAAGTCCTGCGATGGCTGGTGCGCGGTCAGGCCGAAGCGTTCGCCCAGCCCACGCAGCCGCGCCGCCACCGCGCAGCGCACCGCATCGCCGGCGGCGCGGCCCAGGGTGTCGCCGATCAGCGCCAGCCCGCGCAACTGCACGTACGCCACCGCATAGCCCGCCTGCCCACGCGCATCCAGCGCCTCGGCCAGCGCGCGCGGATCGAGCAGCCCGGTGGTGACATCGTGGCTGGCGCGGAACGCCAGTTCACGCTCGTAGGCAACGCGCTGGCTGACATCCTCGGCCAGGATCAGGCGCGCCGGCACGCCGCCGAAGTCGACGTCGGCGCTGTGCACCCGCACCGACAGCAGGCTGCCGTCCTTGCGCCGATGGGTCCACACGCTGGGCGCATCGAAGCCGTCGCGCGGCTTGCGCACGTCCGCCAGCAGCCGTTCGGTCTCCCCCGGCGGGCGCAGGTCGAGCAGGGTCATGCCCAGGAATTCGTCGCGGCTGTAGCCGTACTGGCGGATCGCGGCCTGGTTCACTTCCAGGAAACCCAGGCTGTCCACCGCGAACAGCCAGAATGGCAGCGGGTTGCGCTCGAACACCAGGCGGAACTGACGCTCGGCATCGAACAGCCGCGCCTGCGCCTCGAGCCGTTCGCTGACGTCCTGCACCGCACCGGTCATGCACAGCCCGTCGCGGCCCTGCACCCGCGCACCGCGCGCGGCCAGCCAGCGCAGGCCGCCATCGGGCGAGTGCATGCGGTACACCACGTTGTATTCGCCGTCGCCGTGCAGCGCCTCGTCGTACAACTGCTCGACCCGCGCGCGATCGTCGTCATGCACCCGGGCCAGGAAATCGCTCAGGCGCATGCGTAGTTGCGGCGCTCCGAACAAGGTACCGCTCTGTTCGGCCAGCAGCAGGTCGCGCCGGTCGGCCTCGACCCGCCAGGTGCCGATGCCGCCCATCGCGTGCGCCAGACGCAGGTCCTCGTCGCCGCGGCGCAGGCGCTCCAGCAGCTGGCGCTGGCGGTCCTCGGCGCGGCGCAGGCTGCCCAGCAGGAAGGCGAACCCGAGCAGATACAGCAGATACCCCAGCGACGCAGCGCCGGCGAACCACCACCACGGTGCCAGCGCTTCGCGCACCGCCAGCCCGGACACCGCCAGCAACGGATAGTTGCGCCCACCACTGACCGCCAGCATGCGCGGCTGCTGGTCGAACATGGTGCGGTGCATGCCCAGCGCACTGCCCTGCGGCAGCCCACGCACCAGGCCCAACGGCAGCAGCACGCGGGTGCCGGTGGCGCCGGCAGCGGGACTGCTGGCCGCCAGCAGCAGGCCATGCGTATCGGTCAGTGCGACCACGCCATCGCGGCCGGCATCGACCCCGCCGACGACGCGCTGCAATGCCGCGACCCGCCAGCTCGCCACCACCCAATCGCCCGACGCCAGCGGCAACGCAAGGCGCACCACCGCTTCGCCATCGGCCAGGAGTTGATAAGGACCGACGTACACCTGATCGCCATTGCGGCGCGAGCCCAGCGCCCATTCGCGCACGTCCGGATCGCCCTCCGTACCGTAGCGGCGCTGGCCCTGCGCATCCAGCAACGCAATGCCGTGCAGTTCCGGATGGCGCAGCAGCACGCTGCGCAGCGATGCCTCGATCAGCGCCGGCGCGCGTGCCGGCGTGCCGGCCAGCAGCGCCTGCGCGCCCACGCCTTCGCCGCGCAGCACCTGGCTGAGGTTGTCCAGTTCCAACTGCAGCAGGCGGTCGGCGCCGGTCGCCAGCGCCAGGCTCTGCCGTTGCGCGGCGGCCAGGCGGTTGCCGCGGTCCTGCACCAGGACATAGGCCAGCCCGCAGGCCAGCAGCAGCGCCAACCCCGCGCCCCACACCAGGATCGCCTGCAACGGCGCCCGCAGCGCGCGCCGCAGGCGCTGCCTGAAGCGGACGTCGTGGCCCTTGTCGGCGGAAAGGAAGCGGGGCTGCATAGGTCCTGCATAGAGCGGCCTGGGCGTGGCGATCTTGACCCGGCGATGGCGCCGCGACGCACGCCGTGCAGCGGATCGGCCGTACGGTTCAGCTTCGCAGGCGCGGGCGCCCCGCTCAATCGGGCCACTGCGCCAGCCGCTGCGGGACGAGGCCGACCCGGCGGCAGGCGCGTTGCGCGATGCCGTCGTTGAGCGCGATGCGGAACAGCGGCGCCAGCCCCTGCAGCACCCGCGACGCGGCCGCGGCCTGGGCGCGTTGCAGGCGCCCGCGCTCGAGCATCGCGCTCGCCCACGGCGGCAGCAGCGCCGCGCCGGCGCCGAGGAACAGCTCGCGCGACAGGCCCGCTGCCGGCACCGGCAGGCGCAGGCCGGCCAGCACCGCGAGCACCTCGCGCGATCGCGCATCCACGCGCAAGTGCGGGCGCACCTGGTCGAAGTACGCCAGCACCTCGCGCTCGCTGGCCGGCACCGCCTGCGCGCCCAGCGCTTCGGCCACGCGCCGGCCCTCGGCGTAGTAGCGATCGGCGATGGCGACCGGCACCGCGCGGCAGTAGCGGCGATAGCCCTGCAGGAAGCCGTAGGCCTCGGTGACGTGCACCCAGGTCAGCAGCGCCGGATCGTCGGCGGCATAGGCGCGGCCGTCGGGCGTGCGGCCGCGGATCCGTGCGTGGATCGTGCGCACGCGCGCGATCAGGCGCTGCGCCTCGGCCGATGGCGCATAGCTGGTGGCGGCGACGAACTGGGTGGTGCGGCGCAGGCGCCCGACCAGGTCTTCGCGGAAATTGGAATGGTCGTAGACGCCGGCCAGCGCCAGCGGATGCAGGGTCTGCAGCAGCAGCGCGCACAGGCCGCCGGAGAGCATGCCGGGGAACTCGGCGTGGATGCGCCAGGTGACGCTGTCGGGGCCGAACAGGCCGGCATCGCCGAGCGGCTGGTCGTAGTCGATCCCGCCCTGGCCGCGCGGGAACACGTCCAGCACCCAGCGGCGGATCCGGGCGGCGGCAGGAGCGGTGAGGGTACGCAGCATGGCGGTCATCGCGACATGGTAGCGGGCGCCGTGCATGCGTCATGCAAACCGCCGCGCGCATGGCTGGCGACTGCCTCCATGGGGCCGCGGCCTCCGGGTCGCAGCGCAGGGCGCGTGCGTGCCGCGCCGGGGGCCGCTGTCATGTGCGTGTGCAGCATGCCAATTCCGGCCATTGTGCTAGAAAGAAGCTGCTTCAAGATCGCCCAAGACACCGCCGTCCGCCACCGCATCTGCAGGGAGCCTGTCATGATCGCTTTGTTCAAGGGGTTGGGGTTGTTGTTGGAGGACAATGCGCTGCACCAGCGCTCGTTCCCCGAACAGGTCGCGCACTGGCAGCACAAGAGCGAGGCGCAGCTACGCTCGGAAGTCAATTTGCTGGCCGCCGCCAAGCAGCAATGGCTGGTGGCCTCGATCATCGGCTGGCAGGCGATCTCGCTGATCATCCTGGGCGTCATCACCAATCAGCTGTGGCAGCACGACTACCACCTGACCTTCTCGCGCATCGTCATCGTGGTCACGTCGTGGGTCGCGATCCTGTTCGTGATCTGGTTCATCGCCAACATGTTCGACCGCACCGCCGGCTTCGAGCGCTGGCTCACCGCCTTCAACAGCCGCGAGCCGCTGTCGGCCGATGCGGATACGGTGGAGTGCGTCGCCGATGCGCTGAACATGGCGCGCAAGTATCCGGAGATCCTCGCGTACAAGCGCGAGGTGGTCGCCAACCGCGAACTACGCCACGAGGACATCCGCATCATGCGCGAGATGGGCCGCATCCGCCTGCACGCCGAACTGGTCGCCGCGCTGACCCAGTTCGAGGGCGTGCCGCCGGGCGGCCAGAACGGCGTACTGCGCGTGGCCGGCTGACGCGCATCGCAGCGCCTGCGTGCGCATCGACAGCACGCGGTTGCAGCGACATCGGCGACGGGCGCGACGGTGCCTGCCGCAGCGCGGCCCCGCCTGCGGGCGTGGCGGCCCGCGCCGTAGCGGCCACCGCCGCGCCCTGACGCCCCCAGGGCAACCCGCTGCCGCATCCACCGCGACGCACGCCGCGCGCCCCGGCGCCGGCATCATCCGCGCTGCAGCGCTCTCGCTTTCCTAGCGACAGCCAGGCGGTGCCTGTCGCCAACGGCGTCCTGGGTGCGCCGCTGCCGCAAGTGCCGGCCTTCTCGATCATCGGCCGCCGCTGCGGCAAACGACCCCGCTTGCCCATCGCCTGCGTGCCGGGTCGCGGCTGGCCTGTGCCTGGCGGCTGCCCAGCGCCGGCGGACGGGTCTTCGCAAGCACCGCATCGCGAAATATAATCATTCTCGATTAGCCCCTTCCCCAGCCCACGGTCTCGATGAAACTGCTCCCCCTCCCGCTCGCCTGCCTGCTCGGCATGGCGGCTTCCCCTTCCGCGCGCGCGGCCGATGCCGCCGATACCGCGCAGGCCACCGTACTGCCGGCGGTACAGGTCCGCGCCGAAGCGGCCGACAGCGGCTTCCGCAGCACCAGGCCGGCGCAGTCCGACAAGTCGGATACGCCGCTGGCGCAGACGCCCTTCTCGATCACCGTGGTGCCGCGCGCGCTGCTGGACAGCCAGCAGGCGCAGACCCTGGCCGATGCCTTGCACAACGTCTCCGGCGTGGTCGCCAACACCTATGGCCGGCGCGGTTGGGACGACCTGATCATCCGCGGCCAGACCGCGTCCGACTCGCTGTTCGTCGATGGCCTGCGCACCGCCTCCAACAACCGCGTCGCCGAGCAGGTGTTCGGCATGCAGCAGGTGGAAGTGCTGAAGGGCCCGGCCTCGCTGCTGTACGGCCAGGTGCTGCCGGGCGGGCTGGTCAACCTGGTCAGCAAGCGGCCCGACGCCACGCCGCTGCGCCGCGCCGAACTGGGCGTGGGCAGCGATGGCCTGCGGGAGGGCAGCTTCGATCTGAACCAGCCGCTGTCGGCCAACGGCAAGACCGCGCTGCGGCTCAACGGCCTGGCGATGAATGCGGACGATCCCACCGACCACGTGTATTTCCGCAGCCGCTGGATCGCCCCGGCGCTGTCGCTGGACCTGGGCGAACGCACCGACTTCGTGCTCCTCACCAGCTACCAGGAACGCGACTACATCCGCCAGCAAGGCCTGCCCTGGGAAGGCAGCGCAGAGGCCAATCCGCACGGCAAGATCGACCGCTCGCTGTTCACCGGCGAACCCACCCAGCCGCCGTACCACAGCCACCAGAGCCGCATCGGCTACGTGCTGGACCACCGCTTCGACAACGGCTGGACCCTGCACCATGCGGCGCGCTGGCAGGCATTCGGCCTGGACGGCTTCGTCATCGCCAACAACGGCCTGGCCGCCGACCTGCGCACGCTGCGCCGCACCGCCACCGACCAGCACTACGACGGACGCACCTGGGTGCAGGACACCTACCTGCAGCGCGGCTTCGCCACCGGCGCCTGGCAGCACACGCTGACCGTCGGCGTGGACGCGTTCAAGACCTGGGAATGGAACGTGCAATCCACCTGCCGGGTCGGCACGCTGGACGTGTACGCGCCGGTCTACGGCGGCGCGATCGTCTGCCCGGCCACGCCCAGCCGCGACAACCTCAGCGTGGTCACCTCCGGCGGCCTGTACCTGCGCGACCGCATCCAGTTCACGCCCGATTGGCAACTGTTGCTGGGCATGCGCCACGACCGCAGCCGCAACCTCAGCGAGGACTACCTCACCGGCACCAACACGCGCAACGACGCCAGCGCCACCACCGGCTCGGCCGCGCTGATGTTCGACGCCGGCGGCGGGCTGCACCCCTATGCCAGCGTCGCCACCTCGTTCTATCCCAACGTCGGCACCGACGCGCAGGGCGCGCAGTTCGATCCGGAGCATGGCCGCCAGGTGGAGCTGGGGGTGAAGATGGAACTGGACGCGGGCACCAGCCTGAGCGTGGCGCTGTACGACCTGCGCCGGCGCAACGTGCTGCAGACCGATCCGGTCAACGACGGCTACAGCATCGCGGTGGGCGAACAGCGCAGCCGCGGCGTGGAGCTCAACGCCGCCGCCGACCTGGGCATCGGGGTCAGCCTGTTCGCCGGCTACGCCTACACCGACGCGGTGGTCACCGACGACGGCGGACAGAGCGTCACCACCGTCGGCGACCGTTTGTACAACGTGCCCAAGCACAGCGGCTCGCTGTGGCTGCAGTACGCGCCGCAAGGCGTGGACGACGGCTGGACCTTCAGCGGCGGTGCGCGCGCCGAAGGCGAGAAGACCGCCTACGGCCATCGCATTCCCGGCTACGCGGTGTTCGATGCCGGCCTGGCCTACCGCCAGGGCCATTGGCGCTACGCGTTGAATCTGAAGAACGCGTTCGACCGCGACTACTTCACCGGCGGCCTGCAGCGCGCGGTGGCGTTGGGCGATCCGCGCACGCTGCTGTTCTCGGTGGGCGTGGATTACTGAGCGGTTTGGACACTGCAGGAGCGGTTTCAATTGCGACGCACGGAGCCGTGCAGCTACCGGCTTCGGAAGCAGTCGGGACTGAAAGTCCCTCCCACAGTGCACCCAGCCGGCTCGCCGCAAGCCCCTTGTGGGAGCGACTTCAGTCGCGACGAGCGGAGCCGGAGACCATGCATATTCCAGTGTCCGATCGGGACCGATGGCCTGAGGCCACCTGGAGCGGCTCCTAACAAGCGACATCGTTTGGAGTGAAATACCTCGGCGACAGTCAGCGCTCAGCCCCGTGCGCACGGCTGTGGCGCAGCCGGCGCCTCGGGCGCGACGCATTGGCCGAAGTCGCGCGGCAGGCCGCCGAGCTGACGGCGCTGGCCGACCTGCACGTCGAATTCCTGCAGCATGCGCGGCGCGCACGCGGCCGCCGCTGCGCTGCCGGCGGCTGCGGTGGGTGCCGCGCAGGCGGCGTAGACCTGGTAGTGGCAGCGCCCGCTGCGGCTGTCGATGCAGCGGAACGTGGCCAGCCCGCCGCGGTAGGTGGTGCGGCTGAAGATCACCGCGCCCCCGCGCTCGCTGGTATGCACCACCGTCTCGCGGCTGGCGTTGGTGGACAGGTCGAAGGTGGCGTGGCCCTGGCATCCGACGATGCCGAGCAGACACGACCACAGCGCGGAGAGCAGACGCATGGCGGATTCCTCGTTCCAGTGCGGGGTATGAGAGGCGGCGCTTACATGCCGCGAAACAGACTCATGTACGGCAGGCTGACGGTCAGCACTTCGTCGCGGTGGCGCAGCTTCATCCGGCCCTTGCCGGTGTCGTCGCGAACCACCGAGGCCACCGCTTTCAGGTTGACGATGGTGGAACGGTGGATCTGCCGGAACGCGGCCGGATCCAGCACGTCCAGCAGTTCGCGCAGCGGCGTGCGCAGCAGCGCCTCGCCGTCGCGGGTCAGCACCGTGGTGTACTTGTTGTCGGCCTGGAAATAGACCACGTCGTCGAGCAGGATCAGCCGCGTCTCGCGGCCGCTGCTGGCGGTGATCCAGGCCAGCGGCGGCGGCGCAGCCGGCGATGGCGGGCGCTGCCCCAGGCGCTGCAGCAGCGCATCCAGCACCGCCACGTCCGGGCCTTGCGCGGCGCGCGCCTGCAGCCGCTGCACGGTCGCCTGCAGGCGTTCGCGCACGATCGGCTTGAGCAGGTAGTCCACCGCGCCGTGCTCGAAGGCGTCGATCGCGTACTGGTCGTAGGCGGTGACGAACACCACCTGCGTGCGCGGGCTCAGTTCGCTCAGCGCGCGCGCCACCTCGATGCCGCTCAGGCCGGGCATGCGGATGTCCAGGAACGCCACGTCCGGCTGCTGCTCGGCCAGGCGCTCCAGCGCGCTGGCGCCGTCCTCGCATTCGGCGACGATGCGCAGCTGCGGCCAGACCTCGCCCAGCAAACCGACCAGCGCGGTGCGCAGCAGTTCCTCGTCTTCGGCGATGACGGCGTCAACCATGACCGGCTCCTGTCGGCAGCGGCGGCGGCGGGGGTGACGACGGCGACGGCGGATACGGCAAGGTGATCGTCGCGGCCACGCCGCTGGGGAAGTTGGACACGATCGCGAACGTGGCCGCACCGGCATAGGTCAGGCGCAGGCGCTCGCGCAGGTTCTTCAGGCCGATGCCGGTGCCGCTGGACTGGCTGTTGAAGCCCAGGCCGTCGTCGGCGACGGTGATGGTGGCGTGGTCGTCGAAGGCGCGCGCCAGGATCCAGACCGTGCCGCCGCCGGGCTTGGGTTCCAGGCCGTGCTTGATCGCGTTCTCGACCAGGGTCTGCAGCATCATCGACGGCAGCGGCAGGGTCTTCATCGCCTCCGGCACCCGCAGTTCCAGCTGCAAGCGCGCGCCCATGCGGATCCTGAGGATCTCCAGGTAGGCCTGGGCGCGTTCCAGCTCCTCGCCGAGCGAACTCAGCGCATCCTCGGCGCTGGGCAGCGAGCGGCGCAGGTACTGGATCAGGTAGCCGAGCATCAGGTCGGCGCGCGGCGGATCGGTACGCGCCAGCACCTGCGCGCTGGCCAGCGTGTTGTAGAGGAAATGCGGTTCGACCTGCGCGTGCAGCAGGTTCAGCCGCGCCACGGTCAGCTCCTGATCGGTGGCGGCCTGCTTGGCGGCGGCCTGCTCGTCGCGGCGCAGCTCGGCGACGCGGCGCGCCACCGCGCGGCTCAGCGCTTCGGCGTTTTCGTAGTTGCTGCCCTCGTCGACCGCGAACAGGTCGATCCAGGCGCTGGCGTCCGGCTCCAGCAACAGGGTCAGGCTGCTGGAGCCGGCACCGGGGGTCAGCGTCGCCAGCACCTGGTTGCGCTTGACCGCGAAGCGTGCGGCCAGGTTCCAGCGCGATGGCGTGCGGCCGTTGTACGGATCGATGCGGCGCACTTTCGCGCGCACCTGCAGGCTGTCGGCGGCGCTCTCGACCTCTTCCACCCGCGGCAGTTCGCGCACCGCCGCATCGACCAGCGCGAACGCCTGGCGGGTGTCCAGCGGGATCTCGATCTGGCGGCGCTGGCGGCTGGACAGGGTGGCGTTGTCCAGCCGCCCGGCGATCAGCCAGACCCGGCGCAGATGGGTGATGCCGGCGACCAGCGCCGACAGCATCAGCAGCATCGCCAGCAGGCCGAAGAACCAGCCCGGCCGTTCCTCCATGCCGTAGAACAGGCCGCTCCAGACGAAGCCGGCGACGATCACCGCCGCGACCCAGGCGCACAGCAGGCGGAGAATCAGGGACACACTGGAAAACATGGCGGCGGGGATCGGTGACATGGCCGCGAGCATAGCCGCGGCAGCGCAGGCCGCCAGTCCCGCTGCGACGAAACCGCGCCGGCGCGGACGGACCTTCGGATCGGCGGCGCGAAACCGGGGCGCGTTGCACGATGCCGCGTGCACGCCGGCAGCGCCGGACGCGCAGCGATCGCAACCGCGAGCGCTTAGACTCTGCCGGTCACGATCAGGAGCCCGGCATGCACCGACGACACTTCCTGCGCAGCGGCGCACTGGCCGCCGCCACGCTCGGCGCCGCTCCCTTGCTCGCCCACGCGCGGCGCGGCGCCACGTTGCCGCCGCCGGCGCCAAGCTTGCCGACCCTGGCCGCGGCCCCCGCACCCGCTGCCGCCTTCGCGCCACCGGCGCCGCTGGCGCCGATCCGCGCCAGCGCCGACCGCATCGTCGCGCTGCACGCGTGCACGCGGCCATTCCGCGCGCAGGGGCCGCGCATCGAGGCCGAACGCATCGGCCGCAAGACCGTGATCCACAACTACGGCCATGGCGGCAGCGGCTGGTCGCTGTCGTGGGGATCGGCGGCGATCGCCACGCAGCTGGCGCGTGCCACCGGCCAACCCCAACTGGCGGTGATCGGCTGCGGCGCGATCGGCCTGACCACCGCGCTGGTCGCGCAGCGCGCCGGGCTGCGCGTGCGCATCTACGCCAGGGAGCGGCCGCCGGAAGTGCGTTCCTCCTTCGCCACCGGGGTGTGGTCGCCGGATTCGCGGGTGTGCAGCAGCGCCTACGCCACGCCCGAGTTCGGGCGGCGCTGGGAGCGGATGGCGCGCACGTCGTTCGACATGTACCAGAACCTGCTCGGCCTGCCCGGCGACCCGATCGAGTGGCGCGACGGCTACGTGCTGTCGGATGTGCCGTTCGACCAGCCCGGCGGCCATGGCGGCAACGGCGAACCCGACTACCCGCCGCTGGAGGCGCAGTACCTGGCCGACCTGGGCCCGCGCTCGCAGCCGCTGGCGGCAGGCCAGCATCCGTTCCGGGTGGCGCATGTGCGCCGCTACACGCAACTGGTGTTCAACATCAGCGCCTACGCGCGGCTGCTGCTGGACGATTTCCTCGCCGCCGGCGGCGAGATCGAGACGCGCGAGTTCGCAAACCCGCGCCAGTTCGCCGACCTGCGCGAGAAGACCCTGGTCAACGCCACCGGCTACGGCGCGCGCGCCCTGCTCGGCGACGACAGCCTGGTGCCGGTGCGCGGACAGACCGCGCGGCTGGTGCCGCAGCCGGAAGTGACTTACGGGCTGGTCTATCGCGGCCACAATCTCAACGTGGTGCCGCGCCGCGACGGCATCGTGGTACAGGCGCAGGCCGACGGCGATTTCGGCAATCCCGATGCCACTCCGGACCGTGCCGCCTCGGAAGCGGCGGTGGCACGGCTGGCCACCCTGTTCGCGTAAGCGGCGCCGCGGCGCGCTGCATGCCGGCCACGCCGTGGCGGCCGCCGCTTCGGTGCGCAGAAGCGCCAGCCCGTCGCTCGACGGAGACCTCGCCTGCGCAGCGCATTGGTTCGCTTGCCACGCCGAGGCGGCCGCGACATCGATCGCCGAGGCCCATGCGCGTCGATGCGCATGCACTTCGCTGGTGCCAGCGCGCGGACGTCGTGCCATCGCGTGCGCGAGCAGCCGGCATGCGTGGTGCGCGCGCTACAGCCGGCTGACGCTGCGAATGCGGATCTCGTCGCTGTCCACCCCATGCCCCTGCGCGGCCTGCGCGCGCAGCTGCTGCAGCAGGCGTTGCGGGTCCAGCGGCGCAGCGTCGTCCCAGCTGTGCGCCAGCGTGCCCCAGGCCACGCGCTGGCCGAAGCTGTAGGCGTCGTAGTCGGCCAGGTAGTGGCGCGCGCGCTCAGGTGCCGACGTGGACATCGCCTTCGTAGCCGTTGCAGCCCAGGTGTTCCAGCGCGATCGACAAGGCCAGCGCGTAGCTCTGCGCGCAATAGCCGCCGACCTGCCCCACGCGCTGCCGCGAGGCCGCGCACAGGCAGGGTTCGCGCCGGTCGCAGGCATCGTCGTGCACTTCCACGTACGGCCGGCCGAGGTGCGCGACCGCGGCGGCGGTGGCGGCGCTGTCCGAGCACGCGCCCGGATCCAGCAGCAGCATCTCCACCGCCGCCGCGTCGGCCTGGGCCAGCGCCTGCAGCAGCTCGCCCTCGCTGGCGCAGCCGCGCACCGCCAGGGTCTTGCCGGCACGGCCGGCGTGCTCGAGCAATTGCCGCATCACCCGCGGCGCGATGCGCGCGGGGCGGCCGCGATGGCCGGCCACGCAGTCCGGGCCTCGCAACAACAGGATCGACATGGCGGCGCCCTCAGTTGGCCAGTGCCGCACGCGCGCCGAGATGGCGCGCGGCCACGCCCAGCGCGATCGCGTAGCTGTCGGCGAGCGCGCCGTTGGCGATCACCGTCAGCAGCGGCGCATGGCGCGGATGCAGCAGCGGCTCCAGCGCCTGCGCGCTGGCATCGTGCACCTCGATGTACGGATGGCCCAGCGCATCGAGCGCGGCGCGCAGGTGCGCGCCGTGATCGGCCAGGTCCGCGGCCGGCAGCTCGCCGGAGTCCAGCAGCACCAGTTCGGTCTCGTCGTGCGCGCCCTGCTGCAGCCGCGCCACGATCTGCGCCGCATCGGCGCAGGCCACCGGCACCACCCGGGCGCCGGACGCGCCGGCCAGGCGCCGCGCAACGGCAATGGCCGGCGCATCGCGGTGCGGGCCTTGGATCACCAGAATCGACATGGAACACATCCAACGGAAAGGACGCTGCAGACTCTAGGCCTGTGCCGCGTAAGCGCGCCATTGCGGCAGGCGGCTGGGGCGTAAAGCTTGCGTAAGAAGTGTCGGGACTCGGGACTCGGGACTCGAAGAACGGAAGTCGGTAACGCCCCGGTTCGCGGCGTTGCGCTTTTCCGAGTCCCCAGTCCCCAGTCCCCAGTCCCGAGTCCCGAGTCCCGCACCGTGCGACAGCCGGCCGCATCTGCGATCATCCCCGGTTTCCCGCTGCCGTCGCCGCCAGGACCCTGCCCATGACCCAAACCGCCTTGCGCCGCGATGTCGGCCCGTTCGCCCTGATGCTGACCGGCCTGGGTTCGATCATCGGCTCCGGCTGGCTGTTCGGCGCCTGGCGCGCCGCCGGGCTGGCCGGCCCGGGCGCGGTCTGGGCCTGGCTGCTGGGCGCGGCGATCGTCACCACCATCGCCCTGGCCTATGCCGAACTGGGCGCGATGTTCCCCGAATCCGGCGGCATGGTCCGCTACAGCCACTATTCGCACGGCTCGCTGGTCGGCTTCATCGCCGGCTGGGCCAACTGGATCGCGATCGTGTCGGTGATCCCGGTCGAGGCCGAGGCCTCGGTGCAGTACATGGCCTCGTGGCCGTGGCAATGGGCGCAGAACCTGTACGTGCAGCAGCCCGGCGGCGCCGGCGAACTGTCGGTGCCGGGCCTGTACATCGCCGCGGCGCTGGTGCTGGTGTATTTCCTGCTGAACTTCTGGAGCGTGAAGCTGTTCGCGCGCTCCAACAGCCTGATCACCGTGTTCAAGCTGGTGGTGCCGGCGCTGACCGGCGTGGCGCTGATCGCCAGCGGTTTCCACAGCGAGAACTTCAGCGTCGGCCTGCATGGCGGCACGCATACGATCGATTTCGCCGCGGTGCTGACCGCGGTGGCCACCGCCGGCATCGTGTTCAGCTTCAACGGCTTCCAGAGCCCGGTGAACCTGGCCGGCGAGGCGCGCAACCCCGGGCGCAGCATCCCGTTCGCGGTGCTCGGCTCGATCGCGCTGGCCACGGTGATCTACCTGCTCCTGCAGGTGGCCTACATCGGCGCGGTGCCGCCGGAGCTGCTGGCCAAGGCCGGCTGGCACGGCATCGATTTCCGCTCGCCGTTCGCGCAGCTGGCGATCATCGTCAACCTGCACTGGCTGGCGATGCTGCTGTACGTGGACGCCTTCGTCAGCCCCAGCGGCACCGGCATCACCTACACCGCGACCACCGCGCGGATGATCTACGGCATGGAGCGCAACGGCACGCTGCCGGCGGTGCTGGGCAAGCTGCATCCGCACTGGGGCGTGCCGCGCCCGGCGATGTTCTTCAACCTGGCGGTGTCCTACCTGTTCCTGTTCTTCTTCCGCGGCTGGGGCACGCTGGCGGCGGTGATCTCGGTGGCCACCATCATCTCCTACCTGACCGGCCCGATCAGCGCGATGGCGCTGCGCCGGCACGCGCCGGAGATGCACCGCCCGCTGCGCATCTTCGGCCTGCCGGTGCTGGCGGCCACCGCCTTCGTGCTGGCCACCGAACTGCTGTACTGGGCGCGCTGGCCGCTGACCGGCGAGATCATCGTGCTGATGCTGGTGGCGCTGCCGGTGTACGCCTACTACCAGCACCGCCAGGGCTGGAAGGAGTTCGGCAAGCACCTGCGCGGCGCCAGCTGGCTGATCGCCTACCTGCCGACCATCGCGCTGCTGTCGTGGGCCGGCAGCACCACCTTCGGCGGGCACGGCTACCTGTCCTACGGCCCGGACCTGATCGTGGTCGGCGTGGTCGCGCTGGGCTTCTATTTCTGGGGCGTGCGCGCCGGCTGGCGTACCCCCTCGCTGCAGCAGGCCAGCGCCGGCTGAGACCGGGGCCGGCGCGGGACTGAGGACCGGGAACCAGGGACCCGAAGAACGGAACCCGGCAGAGCTTGAAGTCGCGACACCGCGCTTTTCCGAGTCCCGAGTCCCCGGTCCCGAGTCCCGACTCTTACTGCCGCTGCGCCGCGCTGGCATCGCGGGTGGCGCGGAACTCCGAGTCGCTGCTCCAGTTCGGCCATTGCGGCGAGTTGGCCAGCTCGCTGCCCAGCGTGTACAGCACCTGCAGGTCGCGCGCGGCGCCGGCGAAGGTCCAGCTCGGCAGCCATTCGTCGCCGGGCTGGTGGTAACGCTTGGCGGTGTAGTCGTCCGAGGCCGCCTTGCCGGCCTCGACCCCGCCATCCACCCAGTCCTGCCCGGCCGAGAACGACAGCGCCGGCACGCCGCGCTTGGCGAAGGAGAAGTGGTCGGAGCGGAAGAAGTAGCCGGCTTCCGGCTTCGGGTCCGGCGTGTAGCGCAGGTTCCAACGCTTGGCGACCGTCTTCAGATCGTCGAGCAGCTCCAGCTTGGCGGTGCCGTAGATGCCGAAATCGCGCGACGGGCCGAACGGGCTCATGCCGTCCATGTTGATCACCGCCACCGTGCGCGCCAGCGTATACAGCGGCTTGGACGCGTAGTACTCCGAGCCGAGCAGGCCCTTCTCCTCGGCGGTGACCGCCAGGAACACCACCGAGCGCTGCGGCGCCGGGCCCTTGGCGAACACCCGGCCCAGTTCCAGCAAGGCGGCGGTGCCGCTGGCATTGTCCAGCGCGCCGTTGAAGATGCGATCGCCGTCGGCGTCGGGCGCGCCGACGCCGAGGTGGTCCCAGTGCGCGGTGTAGATCACGCTGTCGTCCGGATGGGTGCTGCCGGGCAGCCGCGCGACCACGTTGTGCGAGGTGATGACCTCCGACTTCACCGCGTAGGCGGCGTGCAGCCGCTCGCCCTTCAGTTCCACCGGCTTGAAGTCGCGCGATTGCGCCTGCTTCTTCAGTGCCTCGAAATCCAGCCCGGCGCGCTTGCACAGGTCCACCGCCAGGTCGCGCTGGATCCAGCCTTCGAGCGTGGGATGGGCGGCCTTGGGATCGTCGCGGACCACATCGAACATGCTGTTGGTGTTGGAGTTGGCCACCGTGGCCCAGCCGTAGGAGGCCGGCGCGGTCTCGTGCACGATCAGCACGCCGGCCGCGCCCTGCCGCGCGCCCTCTTCGTACTTGTAGGTCCAGCGGCCGTAGTAGGTCATGCCCTTGCCGTCGAAGGCGCCCTTGCCGGTCTCGAAGTCCGGGTCGTTGATCAGCACCACCGCGATCTTGCCCTTCAGATCCACGCCCTTGAAGTCGTCCCAGCCGCGCTCCGGCGCCTTGACCCCGTAGCCGACGAACACCAGCGGCGCGCCGTCGATGGCGACCTGGCTGCTGCCGTCGAGCGCGGCGCGCACGGCGATCTGCTGGCCCTGGGCCAGCGCCTGGCGCTGGCCGCCGGCCTCGACCGCCACCTGCGGCGTGCCGACGATGTCGGCGCGGCGCAGCGGCACCGCCTGCGTCCACAGGCGCTTGCCGTCGCGCAGGTCGCCGCCCGGCTGCAGGCCCGCGGCCTGGAACTGCGCGCTCAGGTAGGCCACGGTCTTGTCCTCGCCCGGCGTGGCCGGCGCGCGGCCTTCGTACGCGTCGGAGGACAGCGTCTTGACGTCGGCGGAAATGCGCTGCGTATCGAAACTCGGTGCGGACGGCGGCGCCGCCAGCGATGCGCCGGAAACCGCCAGCGCCAGCATGCCCATGATCGGTCGCTTCACTCTTGCCCCTTGGATGGATGTCCCCGCCCGAGTGTAGCGACGCCGGCGCCAGGCGGCCACGCGGCGCCGGCACCACCCAGCGAGACGTGATGCATTGCTCAAATTGCCATCTGCGCATGCTCTAATCGCCGCGCTCGCGCAGCGCATGCGAGGTCGGTGGACAAGCGGCCCTTCTGTGCCAGTAGTCACGACGTCCGCCGCATCGGCTCTCGATGATGGCCATGCGCCCCGCCTGCCCCACCCCCATTTGGCCGCTCCGCGCTGGAGCGGCCGCCTTCGGAGAAAGAGAGATGATGTCGACCTCGAGAAAATCCCGCATCGCGCGCTGCGTGCTGGCCGCAGCGCTGCTGGCGGCCAGCGGTTCGGCCTGGAGCTATGCCATCAACGGCGGCAAGGTGGTGGACGACAGCGGCAATGCGGTGCAGCTGCGCGGCGTCAACTGGTTCGGCTTCGAGACCAACGTGCACAGCGTGCACGGCCTGTGGGCGCGCAACTGGAAGGACATGATCACGCAGATGCAGGGCCTGGGCTTCAACGCCGTGCGCCTGCCGTTCTGCCCGCAGACCTTGAACGGCACCGCGCCGAGCAGCATCGACTACGGCCTCAATCCGGACCTGCAGGGCCTGAGCGCGCTGCAGGTGATGGACAAGGTGATCAACGAACTCAGCAGCCGCGGCATGTACGTGCTGCTCGACCACCACACCCCGGACTGCAATGCGATTTCCGAGCTGTGGTACACCTCCTCCTACAGCGAGCAGCAGTGGCTCAACGACCTCACCTTCGTGGCCAGGCGCTACGCCGGCGTGCCGGGCGTGATCGGCCTGGACCTGAAGAACGAGCCGCACGGCGCCGCCACCTGGGGCAGCGGCAATGCCGGCACCGACTGGAACAAGGCCGCCGAACGCGCCTCGGCGGCGGTGCTGAAGGTGGCGCCAAAATGGCTGATCGTGGTCGAAGGCATCGGCGAGAACGGCAACTGCTCCAGCAGCGGCGGCCACTTCTGGGGCGGCAACCTGGAGCCGCTGGCGTGCACCGCACTGAACATTCCGGCCAACCGCCTGCTGCTGGCGCCGCACGTCTACGGCCCGGACGTGTACATGCAGTCCTACTTCAGCGCCTCCAATTTCCCGGCCAACATGCCGGCGATCTGGGAGCAGCACTTCGGCCAGTTCGTGCAGTCCGGCCACGCGCTGCTGCTCGGCGAGTTCGGCGGCAAGTACGGCCAGGGCAATGCGCTGGACGTGAAGTGGCAGAACGCGCTGGTCGACTACCTGATCGGCAAGGGCATCCACAGCGGCTTCTACTGGTCGTGGAATCCCAACAGCGGCGACACCGGCGGCATCCTCAACGACGACTGGAGCTCGGTACGCACCGACAAGGTCACCCTGCTGAAGAAGCTGTGGGGCAATTCCGGCAGCTCCACGCCGACGCCTGCTCCGACGCCTGCTCCGACACCCACGCCCACCCCGACGCCGCCCCCCACGCCGACTCCGGGCAGCGCCAGCTTCACTACCAAGAGCATCGTCGACAGCGACTGGAAAGCCGGTTATTGCCACCGCGTGCAGGTGACCAACACCGGCAGCGCCAGCGGCAACTGGGCGGTCACCCTGTCGATCAGCGGCACCGTCAACAACCTGTGGAACGCCACCTGGTCGCAGTCCGGCAGCACGCTCAAGGCAGCCGGCGTGGACTGGAACAAGACCCTGGCCCCCGGCGCCATGGCCGAATTCGGCTTCTGCGCCGCGCGCTGAGCGCGTGCAATGCAATCGTCGCCGCGCATATCGCGCGGCGACGGCGCGAACGGCAGCGTCCCGCGGCGCTGCCGTTCGCATTTCGGCCCATCGCACTGCATCCAGGCGCATTGCGATCCCGATGGCGATCGCTGCAGGCGCGGGCCCGCACCGCCTCGAAACCTTCGGCCGCAACCGATTTTTCCGTCGCCGCCGGTCGCCACTGCAATCGCTCCCACATCCAGGCGATCGGCGACATCGCGCAACAAGGCGCCGCCGCTGTGCCATAAGTCACGTTCCGAGCCCGGCGTGCGCCCACTATGCTGGGTCATTCTCCTCACCAGGCCCGGCCCATGCTTCGACCCTTGTCGTTGTTGATCTCCAGCATCCTCACCCTTGGCGTCGGCGCCGCCATCGCGCCGGCCAGCGCCGCGCCGCCGGCCCTGGCCGCCAAGGCCACCGTGCCGGAGATCGCCTACACCCGCTTCACCCTGCCCAACGGCCTGACCGTGGTGGTGCACGAAGACCACAAGGCGCCGGTGGTGGCGGTGAGCATCTGGTACCACATCGGCTCCGGCGACGAGCCGGCCGGCAAGACCGGCTTCGCCCACCTGTTCGAGCACCTGATGTTCTCCGGCTCGGAAAACCACAAGGGCACCTATTTCCAGCCGTTCGAGAAGGTCGGCGCCACCGACATGAACGGCACCACCTGGTTCGACCGCACCAACTACTTCGAGACCGTGCCGACCACCGCGCTGGACCTGGCGCTGTGGATGGAATCGGACCGCATGGGCCACCTGCTCGGCGCGATCGGGCAGAAGGAACTGGATACCCAGCGCGGCGTGGTGCAGAACGAGAAGCGCCAGGGCGAGAACCGCCCGTACGGGCGCGTGGACGAGAACATCCTGGCCAACCTCTTCCCGGCCAACCACCCGTACCAGCACGACACCATCGGCTCGATGGCCGACCTCGACGCGGCCTCGCTGGACGACGTCAAGCAGTGGTTCCACGACAACTACGGCGCCGCCAACACCACCCTGGTGCTGGCCGGCGACATCACCGTGGCCCAGGCCAAGGCCAAGGCCGCGCAGTACTTCGGCGACATCCCCGCCGGCAAGCCGGTGCCGCGCCAGCAGCCGTGGATCACCCCGCTGGCCAGGCAGACCCGCGGCGTGCAGCACGACCATGTCGCGCAGCCGCGCATCTACCGCACCTGGGTGGCGCCGCAGCTGGGCAGCGACGACGCGGTGCAGCTGGACCTGGCCACCACCGTGCTCGGCGGCGGCAAGACCAGCCGCCTGTACCAGCGCCTGGTGTACCGCGACCACCTGGTCGACGACGTCTCCGCCTCGCTGCAGCCGTTCGCGCTGGCCAGCCAGCTGCAGATCAGCGCCGACGTGAAGGACGGCGTGGACCCGGCCAAGGTCGAGGCCGCCATCGCCGACGAACTGAAGAAGTTCCTGGCCGAAGGCCCGAGCGCCGACGAACTGCAGCGCGCCCAGGTCAACTACCGCGCCGGCTTCGTGCGCGGCCTGGAGAAGGTCGGCGGCTTCACCGGCAAGGCCGCGATCCTGGCCGAGGGCCAGGTCTACCGCAAGGATCCGGGCGCCTACAAACACGACCTGCAGCGCGCCCAGGCCGCCACCGCGGCCAGCGTGCGCAAGGCCGCCGACACCTGGTTCGGCAAGGGCGACTACCTGCTGACCGTGCTGCCGGCCGGCGACGGCTTCGACCCGGTGGCCGAGGACAAGGCGGTCAAGCCGCTGCCCGCGGCCGACGGCAAGCCCGCACCCACGCTGCCGGCCAAGGCCAGCTACAGCGTCGGCAAGAGCCAGGTCGACCGCGCCGCCGGCATCCCGGAGACCACCCAGTTCCCGAGCCTGAGCTTCCCGCAGCTGCAGCGCGGCAAGCTCAAGAACGGCATCGAAGTGGTGCTGGCCGAGCGCCACACCATCCCGGTGACCCAGGTCGAACTGCTGTTCGACGCCGGCTACGCGGTCGACCAGGGCGGCAAGCTCGGCACCGCCAACTTCACCGCGGCGCTGATGAACGAGAGCACGCGCAGCCTGGATTCGGTGGACGTGGCGCAGCGCCGCCAGCGCCTGGGCGCGATCACCAGCGTGTCCTGCGCGCTGGACAGCTGCGACGCCTCGCTCGACGCGCTCAACGACCAGCTGGCACCGTCGCTGGCGCTGTTCGCCGACATCGTGCGCAACCCGGCGTTTAAGGCCGAGGACATCGAGCGCGTCCGCGGCCAGTGGCTGGCCTCCATCGCGCAGGAGAAGACCCAGCCGCAGGGCCTGGCGCTGCGCACCCTGCCGCCGCTGCTGTACGGCCCGCAGCATCCCTACGGCGTGCCGCTCACCGGCAGCGGCACCGAGGCGGCGATCAAGAGCCTGAGCGCCAGCGACCTGGCCGCGTTCCAGAACGACTGGCTGCGTCCGGACAACCTGCGCATCCTGGTCGCCGGCGACACCACCCTGGCGCAGATCATCCCGCAGCTGGACGCGGCGTTCGGCGACTGGCAGCCGCCGGCGACCGCACGCCCGAGCAAGACCCTGTCGCAGGTCGCCGCGCAGCCCAAGCCGCGCGTGTTCCTGATCAACCGCGCCGACGCCCCGCAGTCGCTGATCCTGGCCGGCCTGCTGGCGCCCTCGACCAAGGCGCCGAACAACCTCGCCATCGGCGTGGCCAACGGCGCCTTCGGCGGCACCTTCACTTCGCGGTTGAACATGAACCTGCGCGAGGACAAGCGCTGGGCCTACGGCGCCAACAGCTTCATGCTCGATGCGCAGGGCCAGCGCCCGTTCCTGTTCTTCGCCCCGGTGCAGACCGACAAGACCGCCGAGTCGGCCGCGGAGATCCTGAAGGAGGCCAAGGCCGTGATCGGCGACAAGCCGCTGACCGCCGAGGAGATCGCCAAGATCAAGAACCAGCGCATCCGCGCCCTGCCGGGCAGCTTCGAGACCACCGGCGCGGTGCTGGGCGCGGTCGAGAGCATCGTCCAGTACGGGCGTCCGGACGACTATGTGCAGACCCTGAAGACGCGCCTGGAAGGCATCGACCAGGGCGCGGCGGAAGCGGCGATCAAGGAAATCGTCGCGCCGCAGGCGATGACCTGGGTCATCGTCGGCGACCTCAAGCAGATCGAGGCGCCGGTGCGCGCGTTGAAGCTGGGCGAAGTGCAGGTGCTCAACAGCGACGGCCAGCCGGTCAAGGCCAAGGCCAAGGCCGCCGACAAGCAGTAAGGCCGCACGCGCATGGCCGGGAGGTCCCGGCCATGCGTGAGGCATGCAGGCATGCGGGCGCATCGCCCGCCGCGCCGAAACGTTTCGGCGTCGCGTCACGACACGCCGGCGCAATGGTCCACACGCTGCCCGATCCACAGTCTCGCGCTACAGGCACGCGCACAAGCGCGCTGCCGACCGTCGCATCGTCCCGAGCTGCATGCACATGGCGAGCGGGCCCCGCCCGCTTCTCCCTTCACGGCCCCTGTCTGCAGCGCTTGCTATCCCGGGCATCCGTCCTGCTGCCATGCGCCCGATGCCGACCGCTTCGCCCCCCAGCGCCAACGCCGTGCCACGCATCCGCGTCGGCTGCGCCGGCTGGTCGATCGCCCGCACCCAGCGCGCGCTGCTCGGCGACGGCGCCAGCCAGCTGGCGCGCTATGCCACCCGCTTGGACGCGGTCGAGATCAACTCCACGTTCTACCGCGCCCACCGCGCGAGCACCTACCAGCGCTGGGCCGACAGCGTGCCGGCGGATTTCCGCTTCTCGGCCAAGTTGCCGCGCACGATCACCCACGACGCACGCCTGTCCGGCGTAGCGCCGCTGTTGCAAACCTTCCTTGCTGAAGTCGGCCATCTGCGCGACAGGCTCGGCTGCCTGCTGGTGCAGCTGCCGCCGAGCCTGGCCTTCGATGCGCGCACCGCCGCCACCTTCTTCGCCCTGCTGCGGCGCCGCTGGCACGGCGGCATCGCCTGCGAGCCGCGCCACGCCAGCTGGTTCTGCGCGCGCGCCGAGGCGCTGTGGCAGCGCCACGGCGTCGCCCGCGTCGCCGCCGATCCGGCCCTCAACGCCGGCGCCGCGCAGCCCGCCGGCGCCGCGGCGCCGGCCTACTGGCGCTGGCACGGCGCACCGCGCATCTACTACAGCGACTACCAGGAGGACGTCCTGCAACAGCTGGCCGAACGCGTCATCGCCGCCACGCCACCGGCAGGCGAAGCCTGGGTGATCTTCGACAACACCGCGCTGGGCCACGCCCTCGACAACGCCGCCACGCTGCAGGCGCAGCTGCGCGCCGCTGGCGTCGGCACGGACGTCTGACACCGCGAGCGGCAAGGCGCCACCGACTGGCTGCATTGGCCACATCGGCATTGGCTCAACGGGCTGCACTCGCCGCGCTAGCCGCAACCGCAGCCGGCCAACCGTCCACCGCGAACATGCCCGCCCCCATGCGCGCGGGGGACGGCGGGCGCCGCCTCGGCAAGCGGGCGCCACCCGGCCGATGGCCCCCGAACCGCGACGCCGGCCGCACGGCCGACGCGCCGCGCCATCCGCGCCGGGGCGCGATTGGCCCCGCTCTTGCATCGCTGCAGGCAGGCCGCGACAGCCCGCCCTCCGATTCAAGCCAGCCGGCCCATGGCCGATATCGCCAGATCGGCCGCCTGCGTCGTGCCCCGTTCCGGATCGCTCCACGCTTTCTGCTGCTTTCGTCGGCAAGCGGCCGCCACAGCCGCCAGTCACCCGCCTCCTGCTTCGGTCGTTTACCATGCCGCACGCATCCTGCTCTGGACCCGAGATGAGCCATGCCGCTCCCCCTTGCTGCACGCCGCTGCTGAGCCTGTCGCTGGGCCTGCTGCTGGGCAGCTGCGACACCGCCTCGGCGCAGCTCGCCCCGACCGCGATGCAGACCACGCCGGCACCGGCGCCGTTGACCCCGGACCTGGCCTATCCCGAACTGTTCCAGGCGGTGCAGCAGCAGGAACTGTTCGACGACCAGAAGCATTTCGTCGACGCGCTGCCGTTGCGCGACCCGGCGCTGATCAACGCCGACTACCTGGCCCAGCGCCAGCAGCCGGACTTCGACCTGCGCCGCTTCGTCGCCGCCAACTTCGAGGAATCCGGCCCGGTGCAGACCGAGGCGATCCGCCAGGACACCGGCCTGCGCGAACACATCGACGCGCTGTGGCCGCTGCTGGTGCGGCGCCAGGTGGACGTGCCGGCGCACAGCAGCCTGCTGTCGCTGCCGCACCCGTACGTGGTGCCGGGCGGGCGCTTCCGCGAGGTCTACTACTGGGACTCTTACTTCACCATGCTCGGCCTGGTCGAAAGCGGCGAGACCGAGCGCAGCCGGCAGATGCTGGACAACTTCGCCTACCTGATCGACACCTACGGGCACATCCCCAACGGCAACCGCACCTACTACCTGAGCCGCTCGCAGCCGCCGTTCTTCTCGCACATGGTGCAGCTGCAGGCCAGGGTGGAAGGCGATGCCGCCTACGCGCGCTACCTGCCGCAACTGCAGAAGGAATACGCGTACTGGATGGAAGGCGCACAGGCGCTGGCGCCGGGCAGCGCGCAGGCGCACGTGGTGCGGCTGGCCGACGGCAGCCTGCTCAACCGCTACTGGGACGCGCGCGACACGCCGCGTCCGGAAGCCTGGCTGCACGACGTGCGCACTGCCGCGCAGGCCAAGGAGCGTCCCGCCGCCGAGGTCTACCGCGACCTGCGCGCCGGCGCCGAGAGCGGCTGGGACTATTCCAGCCGCTGGCTGGGCGACCGCAAGACCCTGGCCACGATCCGCACCACCGCCATCGTCCCGGTCGATCTCAACAGCCTGCTCTACCACCTCGAAACGACCCTGGCCCTGGCCTGCGACAAGCACCCCGGCGCGGCCGGCTGCGACACCGACTACGCGGCCCTGGCCAGCGCGCGCAAGAGCGCGATGGACAAGCACCTGTGGAGCGATGCCGGCTACTACGCCGACTACGACTGGCAGCAACGGCGGTTGCGCGACCAGGTCACCGCCGCGGCGCTGTATCCGCTGTTCGTCGGCATCGCCTCGCCGGCGCGCGCCAAGCGCAGCGCCGACACCGTGCAGGCGCAGCTGCTGCGTCCCGGCGGCCTGGCCAGCACCCGCCTGCATACCGGGCAGCAGTGGGACGAACCCAACGGCTGGGCGCCGCTGCAATGGATCGCGGTGGACGGCCTGCGCCGCTACGGCCAGGACGCGCTGGCGCAGCGCATCGGCAGCCGCTTCCTGGCGCGGGTGCAGGCGCTGTTCGCGCAACAGCACAAGCTGGTGGAGAAGTACGGCGTCGATGCCCAGGCCAAGGGCGGCGGCGGCGGCGGCGAATATGCGCTGCAGGACGGCTTCGGCTGGAGCAACGGCGTGACCCTGCTGTTGCTGGATCTGTATGCCAAACAGGCGCCCGCCCCCGCGGTGGTGCCGGCCGCGCAGCACGCGCGGCAGCCGGAACCGGCCACGCTCTGAGGCGCCGGCCGGCGGGTGTGCTGCGGCCCTTGCCCAGACCAAGGATCGAAGACGAGCGTACGCACCCTGGCCGAATTCCTGTCCGCCTCGCGCGAAAAGGACGCCTTCGCCGACGCCTTCGAACTGGAAAGCCCGCACCTGCTGGAAGTGCGCCTGGACGGCCTGGCCTGCGCCGCGGCCTTGCGTGGCCAGCAATCGCAAGCGGCGGATGCGCAACGTCCGACCTGCTGCCGGGGATCCCGGACCGGCGCTACTGCGCCGGCGTTTCCGCCTTGATGCCCATCGCCTCGCGGTAGCGCTGGTACAGCGCCATCACCTTGTCGATGTACTCGCCGGTCTCCGCGTACGGCGGCACGCCGCGATAGCGCGCCACGGTGCCGATGCCGGCGTTGTAGGCGGCCGCGGCGAGCGTGCGGTCGCCCTGGTAGCGGCGCAACAGCGACTGCATGTAGCGCGCGCCGCCGGCGATCGACTGATCGGCGGCGAACGGATCGGCCACGCCGTATTCCTTCGCCACCTCGGGCATCAGCTGCATCACGCCCTGCGCGCCTTTCGGCGACACGGCGGCCGCATCGAAGCCGCTTTCGGCGTGCGCGATCGCGCGCAGCCACGGATCGTCCACGCCGGTGGCGCGCGCCGCGGCGCGGAATTGCCTGGCGTGCATGTTCAACTGCGGCGCGCCGACCTTGCCTAGTCCCGGATGCGCCGCCTCGCCCGGCGGGGTGACCGCGGTGAAGCGCAGGTACGGGCGCGAGCCGGGCAGGTTGCGCGTGGAATACACCAGGCGCCCGTCCTGCTCGCGCTCGTACAAGGTGCCGCTGAACACGCCCATGCTGCCCCACAGGTTGGGCGTGGCGATCGCGGCATCGTCCAGTTCCTTCGGCGTGCAGCGCGAGCCCGGCTCCGGCGCGGTCGCCAGGCTGACCGTGCCGTCGCGCACGCAGCGGTACACCGTGCGCGCCTGCGCGCCGGCGACGACGCCGCAGCACAGCAGCAGGCTCAGCAGCGTTCGGGACAAGGGCATGGGACAGCGACCGCGCGTGGCGAGGCAGGGCGCGCATCATCGCGCACCGGGCGTCGGCGCGGGTGAGGATCGGCCAGCACCCTCGTTTTGACGCGCACCGTTGCAGGAGCGGCATCAGCCGCGACAGCCGAAGCCTTTGCCGTTCCCCACTCCGTTCGTCGCGACTGATGGCCCAGGCCACCCAGAGTCGCTCCCACAGCAGACTTGCGGCGAACTGGCCGGGTGCACTGTGGGAGGGACTTCAGTCCCGACTGCTTCCCGGGTCGGATCGCTCGAACACCCCGTTCGTCGCGGTTGGAACCGCTCCTAAAGGGAGCGCGGCAACCAGAGAATTCCTACGGCGCGCAGGCCGCCAGTTTCTGGTCGGCGTACCACAGCGCGCGCCGCGCCAGGTCGTAGGCGCTGTCGGCGGCGCGCGGCAGGGTCTGCTGCGCCAGGATCGGGTCGGCACCGTGGGCCATGGCGTTTTCCACGCGCTGCAGGTCCTCCAGATTGTCCAGCACCGGCTGCAGCAGGCGGCGGCGCTGCGCCGCCGGGCAGGCCGCACGGCGCTGCTCCAGTTCGCCGATCGCCTTGCGGATGCGGCGGCTGGCCTCGCCGTCCAGGCCCGGCGCCTTTTCCAACGCGATCGGCGCGGCCTTGTAGGCGTCGCCGGTGGCCTCGCTGCCGAGATCGCCCGGGCGCTCGTACAAGGCCGGATTGAAGCGCACGTCCGGCGGCGGCCGCGCCACCGCCGACTGGTGGGTGCTCTTGGGCAGCAACTTCTTCATCGCATCGCCGATGCCCTGCACCGCCGCATCGCCCAGGGTGCCGCTGGTGGCCCAGTCCTTCTCGAAACGGGTGGAACGGTAGTCGATCGGGTTCGGACGCTCGAACATGCGCTTGGCCTTGGCCAGGTCGCGCGGATTGGTGGTGCCCGGCGGGGTGCCTTGCGCCTCGGCGAACGGGTCCACCGCCACGCCGTCCGGCAGCCGCGCGCTGCCGTCGCGGGTGTACAGCGTGGCGCTCATCGGCGCCGCCTGCGTGGCCACGGCGGCGGCGCTGCGGGTCGGTGGCGGCAGCGGCGCCTGCGCCGCCCGCGCGGCGGCCGGCGCGCGCCGTGGCGCGGCATGCGGCGCGGACCGGGCAGCCTGCGGTGGCGCCGGCTGCGCGGCGACCGGTACCGGGCGCGGCACGAACACCAGCCGCATCGCGTCGTGGACGCGCGGCGGCGCCGCCGCCGGCGCGATCAACAGCAGGCGGCCCAGCAACAGCAGGATCAGCAAGGTGGTGGCGGCCGCGCCCAGGCGCAGCAGCCGGTCTTCCGCAGGCGCAGACGTCACGACGATCGGGATTCCATAGCGAGGTATGCGTCCACCGGAGGATTGTCTCCGGACTCCGCTATGGTGCCGTGAGTTCCTGTGCCGCAACGTGTCAATCGGCGTCCAATGCCGTCATGCACCACCACCGGCCGCCGGACTGCGGGTGCAAAACCCCTGCCACGCTTGACGCTGCGCCATGCCGCGAGGAAACCGGCTAAGGTGGCCGGCGCCGCTGCCGCGACAGCCGGCGTACAGCCAACGCGCGCCGGCATCCCTGGTTTGGAGAACGCCCCGTCGTGAAAACCGATCAGCCATGAAGCACGCCACGATCCGATGGCTGGGCGCCTGCCTGCTGAGCGCCGCCGCGGCGCTGCCGGCCACTGCCGCGCCGTCGCACCTGGACAGCATCGCGCAGCGCGGCAAGCTGCGCGTGTGCACCACCGGCGACTACCTGCCCTACAGCCTGCTGCGCGCGGACGGCGCCTACGAAGGCATCGACATCGCCCTGGCGCAATCGCTGGCGGCCAGCCTGGAGGTGCCGGTGACCTGGGTGCCCACGCGCTGGGCGACGCTGCTGCCGGATCTGCTCGCCGATCGCTGCGACATCGCCGTCGGCGGCATCTCGGTGTCGCTGCCGCGGCAGCGCCACGCCTGGTTCAGCGCCGTGCTCGACGTGGACGGCAAGATCCCGCTGGTGCGCTGCGCCGACCAGCAGCGCTATCGCGACCTCGCCCAGATCGACCGCGCCGAGGTGCGGGTGATCGAACCGCGCGGCGGCACCAACGAAGCCTTCGCCCGCCGCGAACTGCCGCAGGCGCGGCTGACCCTGTCCGACGACAACACCACGATCTTCCGCGAACTGCGCGAAGGCCGCGCCGACGTGATGATCACCGACGCCTCCGAAGCGCGCTTCCAGCAGCGCCGCATGCCCGGCCTGTGCGCGGTGAACCCGCACCAGCCGCTGCAGTACAGCGAAAAGGCGTTCCTGCTGCCGCGCGGGGACATGGCCTGGAAGGCCTACGTGGACCAGTGGCTGCACCTGAGCAAGGCCAGCGGCGAGTACCGCAAGGCGCAGGCGCCGTGGTTGGGAGATGCGGCGGACTAGCGTTTCCGTCGCGGGCGGCGCCTCGGCCGCCGCTGCATTGCGTGGCGCCTGCCATGCATGCGCAGTCCGCCGCGCTCCCATCTGCAAGACGCCATGCGGCCGACGCCGGCGGCGATCGCCCCGGCAGAAAAGCACATCGACAAGGGGACATCATGAAGAACGGATGGAGCGCGCCCGCGTTGGCGAGCGTGATGCTGGTGGCCGGGGGCTCGACCAATAGCGTGGTGCGCCAGAGCTACAAGGCCGCGGCGCCGGAAACCTACTGGTACCAGGTCAAAGGCAGCGAAGACAGCGGCGCCGAAAGCCTGGGCATGTTCCAGCGCCAGCTCGACGACAAACGGGACGCGGCGCATCTGCGCGGCGCCGAGGGCAGTGCCGACGCGCGCAAGATGACGATCACCATCGACCATTCCTACATGCACAGCAACGGTGCGCGTTTCTGGGCCGGCATCATGGCCGGGCGCGACAAGATCAAGAGCAGGGTCGAGGTCGCCGGTGCAGATGGCAAGACCGCGGCGCGTTTCGATGTCGCGTCGACCAATACCGGCGCCTGGGGCACGTCCGACGGCCTGGTCGGCCGCCGCGCCGAAGAAATCGTCGAACGGCTCAAGCAGCTGCATTAGGCATGAGCGCTGGCGATCGCCGTTGTGCCGACGACGCAACTGGCGTTCTCCGCGCGCGATGACCGTGCCAGGACATGCACCGCGCAGGTATTGGAAGCCAGCGCAGCGTTGTGGGAGCGACTTCAGTCGCGACAGGCTTTATCGGTAACGCCCGTCGCGACTGAAGTCGCTCCCACAAGGGGCGCATGCCTGCAGATCGACAAGAGCATCGGCTCCGGAACGCGCCTCTGCAGCTGGCTCAACGTGTCGCGCGCGCATCTCGCCGCGGTGCCGTGCGCCTACTCCAGCGTCACCCGCAGGTCACGATTGGCCGTGGCCTGGTTGCCGCTGTAGTCGCTGGCGGTGATGCGGATCAGGTAGGCGCCCGCGGGAAGCGCGCTCGGCTGCCATCGTCCTTCGGCGATGCGGCCGTCGCGCACGGTGTTGGTCACCAGGTAGCGGAAGCGGGTCGTGGCGCTGCCGTGCACGGTGATGCCGCTGTCGGCGGCGTACGCCACCTTCACCGCATCGGCATCGGCGGGCATGCGGTCGAACTGGATGCTCGGCTGCGCCGGCGCGGCACCGGGCAGCGGCCGGCCTTGCGCATCAAGCACTTCGTAGCCCAGCGCATACAGACCCAGGCGCCGGCGCGGCAGGTTGCGGTCCACCTGGTCCCAGGCCTCCACCACGATCTGCACGCCGCCGTTGCCGCGCGCCACCCGCACCCGTCCTTGCGTCGCCGGCAGCGCCTGGCCGTTGCCGTCGAACAGGTCGATGCGCTGGATCTGCGGCGGGGAGTGATCGGCATAGTCGCGGAAGCCGAGCAGCACCGCATTGCGTTCGAAGCCGCTGGCGCCGACGCTCAAATGCACATGCGCCATCGCGTTGATCGTGCCCAGCGCGTCGCCGGCGGCGAAGCGGGTGCCGCGCAGCACGCGCACCCGTTCCGGCGCGCCGCTGTCGTCGGCGAGCAGGTGGAAGCGCTGCGGGTCCAGCGGCGCGCCCTGCGCGGTGCGGCCCACGCGCATGTGGATGTAGCCGAGCTGGTCCAGCGCCAGGCCTTCGCCGGGCTTGCCCAGCGCCCAGGTCGCGCCGGGGCTGGCGACCTTGGCATCGGCGATGGCGTAGACCGTCTGCCCGACATCGCCGCGGATATCCAGGCCCGCATGCAGATGGTCGCGGCTCTCGCCCTGGTAGTTGCCGCGCACCTCGCCGAGCGTGCCGACCACCTCGTGCCAGCCGTCCTGCGGGCGCAGCGGCCAGCGGCCGTGGGTGACCGGCAGCGGTTGTGCGGCGGCGGGACCGATCACCACGGGCGCGGCCGCGGCGGCGGCCTGCGGCGTGGTCGGCAGCAGCCGGTGCACCCGCGCGCTGCCCGCATCGGTGACATAGACCGCGCCGTCCGCGGCCACGGTCACGCCGGCCGGACGCGCCAGGCGGGTGTCGCTGCGCTCGCCGGACAGCACCAGCACGTGCCCGGTCGAGGTGACCTGCAGCACGCGGCCGTCGTCGCTGCCGACGTAGCCGTGGCCGTCGAAGGTCAGCCCCAGGCTCAGCGGCCGCGCCAGCGGCGACGCCTCGCTGGCGCCGGCCAGGGTGACCACCCGCCCGTCCGGCAGCAGCTGGCGGATCGCGTCGTTGCGCAGGTCGGCGATCCACAGCACGCCGGCGCGATCCACTTTCAGGTCGGTCGGCGTATCGAAGCGCGCTTCGGCGCCCATGCCATCGGCATAGCCGGGGCGTTCGCCGCCGGCGAGCGTGCGCACCTGGCCGTCGCGCTCGATCACGCGGATGCGGTCGTTGTAGGTGTCGGCGACGTAGACGCGCCCCTGCGCATCGACCGCCACGCCCATCGGGCCGTTGAAGCGCGCCTGCGCGGCCGGGCCATCGCGGAAACCGGCCGTGCCGTCGCCGGCCAGCGTCGTCACCACGCCCTGTGCGCTGAGCTTGCGGATCGCATGGTTGCCGGTATCGGCGATGTACAGCGTGCCCGCCGCGTCCACGGCGATGCCCGATGGTGTGGCGAAGCGCGCCGCACTGGCGATGCCGTCGGCGAAGCCTTCGGCGCCGCCGGCAACGGTGGCGACCGTGCCGTCGCGGCCGATGCGGCGAATGCGGTTGTTGTCGCCGGCATCGGCCACGTACAGCACGCCATGCGCATCGACCGCGATGCCGTAGGGATCGGCGAAGCGTGCGTGCGCCGCGGCGCCGTCGGCCAGGCCGCGCACGCCGTCGCCGGCCACCCACTGCAGCTGCGCCAGCCAGCCCAGCGGCGTCGGCGCGGGCACGTTGGTCGCACGCACTGCGATGTGCGAACGCTCGCTACGCCACCACGCGAACACCGCGAGCGATAGCAACGCCAGCAACAGCAGCCATACCCCGGTCTTTCTCATGCCCTGCCCGTGCGACGAATGGTCAGGCACCTTAGACAAAGCCCGCGGCGCAGGGAAGCGCTTGCGTTCGTGGCAGCCAGCACCCGACGCCCTAAGCGACCGCGCCTGCGAAATCGATGAACGCCACCGGCACCTGCGCGGTCAGCCAGACGCCGTGTCGGCGCGATGGAACGCATGCCCGGCCGCGGCCATGGCCTGCGCGCGCACCGTCAGCAACACGGCCCGTCCATGGCGCTGCCCGACCTGCAACGCCGTGTCCGCCGACACCGACAGGTGCACGTGCTGGCGCTGGCCCGGCAGCAACCCGTCGCGGCCGATCGCGTCCAAAAAGCGGGTCGCAGTGCCGTGGTACAGCTGCGGCGGCGGCTCCACGGATGCAAGGTCCAGGTCCACCGGCAGCGAATGCCCCTGGTTGGCGCGGATGCGCAGGCCATCGGCACCGATCGCGAAACGCTGGTTGTCGCTGTGCGCCACCACCCGCTGCAGTTGCGCGCGGGTCAGCCGATGGGTGGGCTGGGCAAGCCGCAGCAGCGCATCGATCGGCGCCCACCCCTGCGCATCGAGCTGCAATCCGATCGCCTGCGGCTGGTGCCGCAGCACCCAGCTCAGGAACCTGCTAGCGGTCTCGTCGGAACCTTCCATCGCAGCGGCCTCGGCATGCACTCGGGCCGGGCACGATAGAGCACGCCGGCGCGATCAGCCACTCAGGCCGAGCTGTTCGGCCAGGTCGTGGCGCGGCGAACGGCCGTACAGGCGGCTGTATTCGCGGCTGAACTGCGACGGACTCTGATAGCCGACGCGATAGCCGGCCGAGCCCACGTCCATCCGCTCCACCACCATCAGCCGCCGCGCCTCGCGCAGGCGCAGCTGCTTCTGGTATTGCAGCGGGGTCATCGCGGTCACCGCGTTGAAATGGTGGTGCAGCGAAGACGCGCTCATGTTCACCTGTCGCGCCAGGTCCTCGATCCGTATCGGTTCGGCGTAGTGCTGGCGCAACCACGCGATCGCCTTGGCGATGCGGTTGCTGGGGCTGTCCTCCTGCGCGATGCGCAGCAGGTTCGGTCCGCACGGGCCGGTCAGCAGGCGATACAGGATTTCCTGCTCGATCAGCGGCGCCATCGCGGCGATATCGTCGGGCCGTTCGAGCAGCTTGAGCATGCGCAGGGTCGCGTCCAGCAACTCCGGGCCGGCCGTATTGACCGACACGCCACGCACGCAATCGGCGCTGGCCTGCGCCGGCAGCGGAATGCGTTCGAGCAGGTCGCGCAGCCGGTCCGGGCGGATCGCCATGCCCATGCCCAGCAGCGGCTGCTCCGGGCTGGCCTGGGTGATCCGCGACACCACCGGCAGGTCCAGCGCCACCAGCAGATAGGTGCCGACGCCGTAGCGGTATTCCTCCGTGCCCAGGCTCAGGCACTTCTCGCCCTGCACCACCAGCGCGAAGCACGGCCATTGCGCGGTATGCGTCTTGGGCGACGGTGCGGTACGGTGCGAACAGAACAGGCCCTCGATGGCCGTGTCGCCATCGCCGTCGGGGACGGCCAATCGGGCAACCAGGGCGGCCATTTCTTGATAGCAGTCGGCAAGCGCGGTCATCGGCGTAAGGCGCGGTGGCGGGAGATGGGGAGAGCGACAGCTTGCCTGATGCTGCGACGGTGCGGTCGCGGCTGCGACACGGTTTGCAGGATCGGACAAGAATTCCGCGGGATCGCGATAACGCGCCACGGCACCGCGCTCGCATCCTGTGCAGGCCGGATCCCCCGCCGCGTCTACCGGAGTGCTCCCATGCCCATCCTGCTTCCCTCCTCCCCCACCTGCACGCCGAGCGCCGCCGCCACGCCCTGCCGCGCCCTTTCCCACCACTGTGCCGCGCCGCGCAAAGCGCAGGGCTGAGCCGATGCAAGCGCATAGCGAAGCCCTGGAAATCACCACCTTCCGCCTGCAGGACTGCACCTGGCGCACCTTCCTGCGCGCCAACGCCGAGGTCGATGCCTGGCTGCAAGGCCAGCCCGGCTTCCGCTCGCGGCGCATCGCGCGGCGCCGCGACGGCACCGTGGTCGACATGCTGCTGTGGGACAGCGTGGCGCACGGCACCGCCTCGGCGCGGCGGCTGATGCGCGACCTGCAAGGCGCCGCGATCCATGCACTGATCGATCCGGACACGGTGTCCTGGGACATCGCGCCGGTGCAGCACGTCAGCGGCGAAGAGCGCAGCGACAGCGAGGCGGACGTCGAAGCGGACAGCCTCGCCGCTTAGGGACGGCGACCGCCGACGGCCGCCGCCGCGCTCACACCCAGCCGCGGCGGCGGAACCACGCCAGCGGCAACACCACGCTCAGCGCGATCACGCCCAGCGCCCAGTAGTAGGCGTCGTGCCACTTGAGCTCGGGCATGTGCGCGAAGTTCATGCCCCAGATGCCGACCAGCACGGTCGGCGGAATGCCCACCACCGACGCCACCGCCATCACCTTCATCACGTTGTTCTGGTCCATGTTGATCATGCCCAGCACGCTGTCGAGCAGGAACTCGACACGGTCGTCCAGGTGCTGCTCGAACTCGCCCAGGGTGACCAGGTCCTTGTGCAGCAGACCGATGCGCTTGGCCGCATCGGCGCCGAACCAGTCCGGCGCGGCGCCGTCCAGGTAGGTGGCCAGGCGCAACAGGCCCTGCCCCGCGTTGTGCATGCCGCCCAGCCGCCGGCCCATGCCGCCGACCGCGTGCAGCATCCGCTCCAGATCGCGCGAGGTGTGCGGTTCGTCGAACGCCATCCGGGTGGTTTCGGTGATCTCCGCTTCCAGGGCTTCCAGCCGGTCGGCCAGGCGGCCGACCACCTGATCGAGCAGGCGCAGCAGCAGATCGTCGCTGCTCCGGCACGGGCTCTTTTCCAGTTGCGCGGCCACCGCCTCCAGCGAGCCCATGCGCTGCTCGCGCTGGGTCACCAGCATCCGCGGCGACAACGCAAACCCCAGCGGCGCGGTCGGGCCGTCGTCGTCCTGGAAGCGCGGCACATTGAGGAACAGCACATCGCCCTCGATGCGGACCCGGCTGCTGAACTCGATCTCGCCGATCGCCGCCCGCGTGGGCAGCGCAAAACCCACGCGCTGGTCGGCCTCGGCCAGTTCCTCGCGGCTGGGCTGGCACAGGTCCACCCAGCAGAACGGTTGCGCGGAGGTTCCGGCAATGCGGTGGATCGTGATCATCGGGATCGGCTCGATGGCGGGAGGGCGCGAGCATCCTCCGCCGCGGCTGAAGCGAACGTCAACAGCGCAGGCACGCGCCGCGGCCGCCAACGCCGCGACACCGCACCGAACGGCGCCATCGCCGCGCTACGGCCGGCCCTCGCCACGCTGCCGCAACTCAGGCGCGCACGCCACCGCGGCGCTTCAACGCATAGCCCACGCCCAGCAGCAGGAACCAGACCGGACTGGCCAGCAACGCCTGCCGGGTGTCGTCCTGCAGCGTCAGCAGCGCCAGCACGAAGGCGAAGAACGCCAGGCACACGTAGCACATGAGCACCCCGCCGGGCATCTTGAACGCCGAGGCCGCATGCAGCTGCGGGCGCTTGCGCCGGTAGGCGATGTACGCGCACAGGATCAGCGACCAGACGAACATGAACAGCACCGCGGCCAGCGTGGTGACCAGGGTGAAGGCGGTGACCAGGTTCGGGATCAGGTACACCAGCAGCGTGCCGCCGAGCAGGCACGCGCAGGAGAACAGCAGCCCGCGCGCCGGCACCGCCGCGCGCGACAGCCGGGCGAAACCGCGCGGCGCATGCCGCTCCTCGGCCAGGCCGTAGAGCATGCGGCTGGTGGAGAAGATGCCGCTGTTGGCCGAGGAGGTGGCCGAGGTCAGCACCACGAAATTGATCAGGCTGGCCGCGGCCGGTACCCCGGCCAGCACGAACAACTCCACGAACGGGCTCTTGCCCGGCACCACCTCGCGCCACGGCGTCACCGCCATGATCGCGATCAGCGCCAGCACGTAGAACACCAGGATCCGCACCGGGATCGAATTGATCGCCTTGGGCAGGTTGCGCTGCGGGTCGGCGGTCTCCGCGGCGGTGGTGCCGACCAGCTCGATGCCGACGAAGGCGAACACCGCGATCTGGAAACCGGCGAAGAAGCCGCCGATGCCCATCGGGAACATGCCGCCGTCGTTCCACAGATTGGCCAGCGCCGCCACATGCCCGGACGGCGACTGGAAGCCCCAGGCCACCAGCCCGGCGCCGGTGAGGATCAACGCGCAGATGGCCACGATCTTGATCAGCGCGAACCAGAATTCCATTTCGCCGAACAGCTTCACCGTCACCAGGTTCAGGCTCAGCAGCAACAGCACGCACAGCATCGCCGGGATCCACGGCGCCAGGCCGGGGAACCAGAACTGCGCATAGGCGGCGATCGCGATCACGTCGGCGATGGCGGTGATGATCCAGCAGAACCAGTAGGTCCAGCCGCAGAAGAACCCGGCCCAGGGCCCGAGCAGGTCGGTGGAGAAGTCGATGAACGACTTGTACTCCAGGTTCGACAGCAGCAGCTCGCCCATCGCCCGCATCACGAAGAACAGCATCGCGCCGATGATCAGGTACACGAACAGGATCGACGGCCCGGCCAGGCTGATGGTCTTGCCCGAGCCCATGAACAGGCCGGTACCGATGGCGCCGCCGATCGCGATCAGCTGCAGGTGGCGGTTGGACAGGCTGCGCTTGAGATGGTCGGGCTGGGCGGACGGGTCGGACATGGGTGCGGCCATCGGCGGGGACGATCCGACAACATAGAAGATGCCACGCGCACGCGCCAGAGCGCTGCGCCCGCGTTGCGCGCGGAAATCGGCACAAGCCGCGCCACGCCCGGGCGCCGGCGCTTCAGACGATCTTGGTGCGGCGCCACCATTGCGTGACCTTTTCCTCGCGCACCAGGGTGAACAGCCCTGCGCCCAGGATCAGCGCGATGCCGACCAGCATCGGCCAGTCCAGGTGGTCGTGGAACAGCCAGTAGCCGAAGCCGATCGCCCACAGCATCTGGCTGTACTGGGTCGGCGCCACCGCGCTGACCGGCGCCAGCCGCGACGAGTACATCAGGAAGATCGCCGCCAGCCCAGCGAGCAGGCCATAGCCGGCGAGCAGCACCCATTGCTGCCAGGTCGGCCACACGAAGATCGGCAACATCAGCAGCGCGCCCATCAGCAACGGGCCGAGCACGCCGGCGCCGTACAGGGTCAGGCGCTTCTCGCCCGGCCCGGCCATGCGCAGGCTGATCACCGAGATCGCCCCGACCAGGCCGCAGACGATGGCCGCGACATGGCCCTCGCCCAGGTGCCGGAAGCCGGGCCGCAACACGATCAGCACGCCGATGAAGCCGACGATCACCGCCAGCCAGCGCCGCCAGCGCACCTCCTCCTTGAGCAGCAGCACCGACAGCACGGTGACGAAGATCGGCATCAGGAAAATCAGCGCGAACGCCTCGGCCATCGGCAACAGCGTGAACGCGGTGACCGCCGACAGATTGCCGACCGCGCCGGTGAACGCGCGCAACAGCCAGATGCTGGGGCGCTGCGCCACCACCACCTCGCGCCAGCGGTCGCCGCGCTTCTTCAGGAACGGCAGCGCGGCGAGCATCAGCAACGCGCCGAAGAACACCACCTCGTACGCCGGCAGCGTGCCCTCCAGGCCCTTCACGAACGCATCGCTGATCGAATAGGCGGCATAGCAGGCGAAACCGAGCAGCACACCTTTGAGCATCGCGGATCCTGGCAGCTGGCGCCGCGAGCGGCGTCGGCCATTGGGGAGAGAGGACAACGCCATTATGCGGCGGCGCCGCCAGGGCCACCATGACAACGCGCCGCAGCCAGCACGCGCACGCGCCACGCGGCGCTGTGCGGACTGCGCCGTCGTTGCCCATGCGGCAGCAAGCGGCGTATGCCGAGGACCGCAGCCTGGCACGCCGCGGCCGCGCCAGCGCACGACTTCGCACCGGGCCTCGGTTACGATGCCCTCCCCCATCTCGACGACCCGGCCTCGCGCAGCGCGCGCTGGCGCATCGCCTCCCTCGACGTGACCCCTTTCTCCGGCCCCCTGCTGACCCGCCCGCTCGCCGACGCGCTGCTTGCCGCCCGCGATGGCGGCGCCGCCACCTGGACCGGGTCGCTGGACCTGCAGCGCAGCGAAGGACAGGCCGTGCTCGCTGCGGACAGCTGGCAGTGGCGCGGGCAGGCGTATCCGTATCCGTCCAGGCTCAAGGACCGCACGATCTACCACTGGGACGGCGAAGACTTCGCGCCGGTGTCGCGCTTCGGCGGCGCGCTGATCAAGCTGGTGCCGACCGAATGGGGCGCGCCGACCTTCGAGATCGACGGCATCAAGATGCTGCCCAGCGCGCAGCTGTCCCCGTTCGAGGACGCGCGGCGCAAGGTCGCGCTGATCGAACCGCGCGGCAAGCGGGTGCTCGACACCTGCGGCGGGCTGGGCTATTTCGCCGCCTGCGCGCTGGAGGCCGGGGTGGCGCAGCTGCACTCGTTCGAGAAGAACGCCGACGTGCTGTGGCTGCGCACGCTCAACCCGTGGTCGCCGGATCCAGTCGCCAGCGAGGGGCGCCTGCAGCTGGCGCACGCCGACGTCGGCCAGGCCATCGGCACCATCGCCAGCGATTCGATGGATGCGCTGCTGCACGACCCGCCGCGCTTCGGCATCGCCGGCGAACTGTATTCGCAGGCGTTCTACGACCAGCTCGCGCGGGTCCTGCGCCGCGGCGGGCGGCTGTTCCACTACACCGGCAGCCCGAACAAACTGACCAGCGGCCGCGACGTGCCGCGCGAGGTGGCCAAGCGCCTGGAGAAGGCCGGCTTCCGCGCAGACCTGGCGCTGGATGGGGTGCTGGCGACGCGTCGCTAGGTCATGCCGACTCGGCTGCAGGCACCTGCAGGAGCGGCCGCGTCATCGATGCGACACGCGCAATGACCCCGACAACATCGGCAAAAAGCTCGGAGTTGAGCCCCTCCTACAGCGCGACCCCTCCAACTAGCCGCCCCCTTGTAGGAGGCTTCAGCCGCGACAGGCACCCCATCGCGACCGATGACCCGGCACAGCTCCACAGCACACAAACCGCCGAAAGAACGCCAACAACAATCGATCCTCACACCGAAGCGGCGATCTGCTCGCGCAACCAGCGATGCGCCGGATCGCGATGCACGCGCTCGTGCCAGAGCATGGCCATTTCGTAGCCGGCCACGGGCACCGGCGGCGCGCACACCTTCAGCCCGGGATGCGCGCGCACCAACCGCTCCGGCAGCATCGCCACCAGATCGGTCCGCAGCAGCGCGTCGATGACGAACAGGAAATGCGGCACCGACAGCACCACCCGGCGCTGCAGCCCGCGCGCGTGCAGCGCCGCGTCGGTGACGCCGCTGAACCCGCCGCCGTCCGGCGACACGATCACGTGTTCGAGCTTGCAGAACTGCGCCAGCGTCGGCCGCCGCTGCAGCCGCGGATGCCCGGCGCGGCCGGCCAGCACATAGCGCTCGGCGAACAGCGTGCGCTGGCGCAGGTTCGGCGGCGCGCCGTCGCGGGTGTGCAGGGCCAGGTCGATCTCGCCCTGCTCGGCCTGGCGCGCGATCTGCAACGGCGCCATTTCCAGCACCGCCAGCCGCGTGCCCGGCGCCGCGCTGCGCAGCGCCGCCAGCGCCGGCAGCAGGATGGTCGATTCGCCGTAGTCGGTCGCGGCCACGCGCCAGCTGTTGCCCGCCTGCGCGGGATCGAACGACGCATCCGCCGCCACCGCACGCTGCAGCGCCTCCAGCGCCTGCCGCAGCGGCGCGCGCAAGGCATCGGCACGCGCGGTCGGGCGCATGCCGCGCGGCCCCGGCAGCAGCAGCGGATCGTCCAGCGCCTCGCGCAATTTCGCCAGGTGCACGCTGACCGAGGGCTGCGACAGGTGCAGGCGCTCGGCGGCGCGGGTCACGTTGTGCTCGGCGAGCAGCGCGTCCAGGGTCAGCAGCAGATTCAGGTCCAGGCGTCCGAAATTAAGCATGGCTATAGCTGCAATTCCCGTAATTCATTTCCACTATAGCGGGCCGCGACCTACCTTGGCGCATCCCAATCGCCGAGATCGCCCATGAACGTCCTGCTGGTCCATGCCCATCCCGAATCCACATCGCTCAACGGCGCGCTCAAGGACGTCGCCGTGCAACGCCTGCAGGCCGCCGGGCACCAGGTGCAGGTGTCGGACCTGTACGCGATGCAGTGGAAGCCGGCGCTCGATGCGCAGGACAGCCTGGACGGCGCGGCCGGCGATCGCTTCGATCCGTCGCTGGACTCCAAACGCGCCTTCGCCAATGGCCGCCAGCGCGCCGATATCGCCGCCGAGCAGGCCAAGCTGCGCTGGGCCGACGCCGTGCTGCTGCAGTTTCCGCTGTGGTGGTTCTCGATGCCGGCGATCCTGAAAGGCTGGGTGGACCGCGTCTATGCCTATGGCTTCGCCTACGGCGTCGGCGAACATTCCGACGCGCGCTGGGGCGACCGCTATGGCGAGGGCACGCTGGCCGGCAAGCGCGCGATGCTGATCGTCACCACCGGCGGCTGGGAATCGCACTACGCGCCGCGCGGCATCAACGGCCCGATCGACGAGGTGCTGTTCCCGATCCAGCACGGCATCCTGCACTACCCCGGCTTCGACGTGCTGCCGCCGTTCGTGGTCTATCGCAGCAGCCGCATGGACGCGGATCGGTTCGCACAGATCCGCGACACGCTCGGCCAGCGCCTGGACACCCTGTGGAGCGCCGCGCCGATCGCGTTCCGCAAGCAGAACGGCGGCGACTACGCCATCCCGGAGCTGACGCTGCGGCCGCAGGTCGCCCAGGGCCAGGTCGGGTTCGCGGCGCATGTCATCGGGTTCGATGAAGAGCGAGCGGCAGAGGCAGCGCCCGCGAACGACGGATTGCGTCGGACATGAAGCACGACGCTGGACTGTAGGATGGCGCGTGCGGCGACTGCGCCGCGCGTCCGCATTGCATGTTCCCGCGTTCATGCTCGACGCGGCGCTGGCATTGAAGTCGCCGAACGGCCGCAGCTACGGCGAGCGCATCGCCAGCGCGCGCACCGAGCAGGAACTGAGCGGCATCTTCGAGGACTTCGCCGGCAGCGTGCCGCTGGGCCAGCGCCTGTTCGGCGGACTGAACCCGGTGCACACCGGCGGGCCGATGCAGGTGAGCGTCGCCTTCGCCGAAGCGCATACCGACGGCTATCCGTATCCGTTGCAGGACACCGTGCGCCACGAGGTGTTCGGCCGCCGCGGCGGCGTGTGGTTCGGCACCCGCCATCTGCTCGGCTACCCGAGCGACTACGACGCGCTGCTGTACCGCTTCGCCGACTTCAACGCCGGCTGGTACGCCAGCCGCAACGCGGCGTTCCAGGCGGCCTTGGCGAAGGCCAGCGGCACGTCCCTGGCGCTGGACGGCGACTTGTTGATCCCCGACAGCGACATCGACCAGCCCGGCACCACCGAGCGCGCCGCGCGCCGCCTCGGCACCCGTCTGGCGCTGAGCGACAAGGAGATCCGCCGCGCCCTGCAGCGCGGCAACGCCGCCGACTTCGGCGACACCGCGCTCTACCGCCAGGTCTTCGCGCTGGCCGAACGCAGCGCCGGCAAGCCGCTGCCGCGCGCGATCCTGCCCGGCATCACCCTGGAAAGCCCGAAGATCACCCGCACCCTCACCACCGCCTGGTTCGCGCAGCGCGTCGCCGAACGCTGGCGCCGCTGCATGGGCAGGTGACGGCGACGCGCGGCAACTGTGCCGGCGCTATACCTGCCGCGCATCGGCTTGGACTGCCGCCATTGCCCCCATCAAGGAAGATGACGCCGGCCTCGCCCCGGCATGCCGCATGCGTCGATTCCCTTGCCCTTTCGTTACCGTGTGCCGGTCGCCGGCCGGTATCTCGTTCGCATCAAGGAACTCCTCTTGAAACCTCTCCCCACCTCGTCCTGCTCGCGCTGTGCGCGACCGTGCTGTCCGCCTGCGATCCCACCACCGGCAAAAAGAACATGTCGCCGGAGGACTACCTGACCTACAACGTCTCGGCCCGGAACGGCATCACCTCGGTGACCGAACCGTGGATCGGCGGTGAGCGCGGCGAACAGCTGCTGGCCGATGCGAGCGAACTGGAGGCCAGCGTGCTGAAGTTGAAATTCCTGGTTCCGCCCTCGGCATTGAAACCCCAGACCACCGCGATCGCTTCCAGCAGGGTCGACTTGCCGCTGCCGTTCTCGCCGACGATGAAGGTCACCTTGGGATGGAAGCGCAGCAGGCCGAGGTTGCGCACCGCCGGCAGCGAATACGGCCAGGCCTGCATCGAGGCCACGCGGTCCTGCTTCAGCGTGACATCCATCAGATAGTGCTCGGCATCGATCGCGCGCACGGGTTCCCTCCCGGCCGGCGGGAGGCCGGCGCCACGGCGTCGGGTGTCGCGGCGAGGCGCGCTGCGCGCAATGCGCGCGCAGCGCGGGGCATCCGCCATGGCCGGTCCTGCACCGATCCGCACCTGCCGCAGGCACGGATCGGCCGCACGGCGTCAGCCGCGCATCGCGATCGCGCTCAGCGACGGTCGTCCAGCACCGCCACGTCCTCCGGTGCCAGCTGCACCACGTCGCTGGCCGCGCCCGTCCCCAGCAGCGAGCGCATCGGCGTCGGCAGACGCACCTGCTGCGCATCGCGGCCATGGTTGATCAGCACCAGCACGCGGCGGCGGCCGTCGCTGCGCACGCCGACCTCCACGTCCGCCGGCACGTCCGCCAGCGGCGCGCGCACCTGCGCAGCGCGCAGCCAGTCGCCGGTGAGGCGGTCGAGCGTGGCATCGTCGAGCCAGGCGCCGACGTAGCTGATGCGGCCCTTGCCGACCCGCCGGGTCAGTACCGCCGGCTCGCCGTCCAGCCAGCCGTTGGCCTGGCCGTAGCGCAACGGCACCTCGGTCTGCGCCGCGCGCGCCTGCAGTTGCTCGGCCCAGATCTTCGCAGTGCCCTCGCCGGCCGCACCGGCGACCGGAATCGGCTTGTCCAGCGCATAGAACTGCTGCACGCGGCCACCCAGCAACGCGCCCAGCGGTCCGGGCTGGCGCTGCGGCTGCAGGCCGTTGTCGGCATTCTTCATCGCGCTGCGCGGGCCCAGCACCAGATGCCCGCCAGCTTCGACGTAGGCCTGCAACCGCTGCGCCTGCGCCTCGCTGAGCACGTTGAGCGACGGCGCGACCACCAGCTTGTAGCCCTCCAGCGGCGCCAGCGCCGAGACCACGTCGACCACCTGCGCCTGCTGCCGCAGCGGCCGGTAGAACGACTTCATCTGCGCGACCGGGTCGAAATCGGCCGAATGCTTCTGGAAGCCCAGCGCCCAGCGGCTGTCGAAATCGTTGATCAACGCCACTTCGGCATGCGGGGTGGTGCCCGCCAGCGCCGCGCCGGCCTTGGCGAACTCCGCGCCGACCTGCTGGATCTCCGCATACACCGGCACCGGCTCGCCATCGGCGCCGACCAGCGTGCCGTGGTACTCCTCCTGCCCGTTCGGCGCCGCGCGCCATTGCCAGTACGCGACCGCATCGGCGCCGTGCGCGACCGCCTGCCAGGCCATCGCCCGTACCTGGCCCTTGCGCAAGGCCACGTTGGTCGCGCGCCAGTTGACGAAGCCCGGCTGCGTTTCCATCACCCAGTAGTTGCGCTGCTTGTAGCCGCGGGTGAGGTCGTGGCGCGCCGCGTTGTCCACCCAGTCGTAGCGCTCGCCGGCGACGTAGTCGTCCCAGGCGGCGATGTCGAGCACGTCGTGCACCTTGTAGGCATCGAAACCGGCGAACCAGCCCATCGTGTTGGTGGTGATGAACTGGCGCGGATCGGCGTGCGGGCGGATCGCGTCGATCTGATTGCGCGAATAATCGGTCCAGGTGTCGCTGACGAAGCGTTTCCACTCCAGCAGCAGCGCCGGATTCTGCCCGTCCTCGTGCACCGGGATCTGCGCGAAGTCGTTGTAGGTCTGGCTCCAGTACGCGGTCGCCCAACGCTGGTTCAGCGCTTCGATGCTGCCGTACTTGCGCTGCAGCCAGGCATGGAACTGCGCCTTGGCCTCCGGATCGAACGAGGCCTGCGCGTACTCGTTGTCCAGCTGCCAGCCGACCACGTGCGGATTGCGCCCATAGCGCTGCGCCATCTGCTCGGCGATGGCGTGGGCGAAGCGGCGGTAGCGCGCGCTGGCGAAGGAGAACTGCTGGCGGTTGCCGTGCTCGTCGCGCACGCCGTCCTCGCCGACGCGCAGCGTGTCCGGATAGGCCTGGGTCAGCCACGCCGGCGGCGCCGCGGTCGGCGTGCCCAGCACCACCAGCATGCGGTGCCGCGCGGCCGCGGCGATGGCGCGGTCCATCCACGCGAAATCGTATTGGCCCTCGCGCGGCTCCATGCGGCTCCAGGCGAACTCGCCGATCCGCACCACCCGCACGTGCGCCGCCTCCATCAGCGCCAGGTCGTGCTCCCACTGCGCTTCCGGCCATTGCTCCGGATACCAGGCCACGCCCAGCAGCAACGGCGCGGCATCGGCATAGCGCGTGGCCTGCGCGCGGGCGCCTGGCACTGCCGCCACCAGGGCGAACAGCGTGCCGAACAAGAGCGCGGTCGCGCGCTGCGGGAACCAGGAAGGCGATGGCATAGGCGAACTCGTCGATAGCGGGAAAGGCGGCGAGCAACCCCGAGCCGTCGCCACCGTCCATTGTGCGCGTGCGCGGGGGGCACCACTTGTGCAACTTGTCGAACTTGGGTGCGCAACTGTGCACAAAGCGGGCAATCGCGCCGTTGCCTGCGCAGGATCGCCTGCCGTCGCACTGGATATCGTGCGCGGCCCTGGCACCACGCGCCGGCGCCCGCATGATCTATCCGGATGGGCGTGCACGAAGTTGGGCGAACGCAGCGCACAGCGCATCGGCTTGCGCCAGGCGCATGTCCCCAGACAGCCTCGCGACCGTCTCGCGCGCCTGCAGCGCGCTTCGCGGAAGCGGTCCCTGGCTGCCTGCGCGTTGCATCACAGTTGCCGCAGTTGGCGCGTGCGCCGATCGTCCATGTGATGGCGACGGCGTAGCGTCACGCCCTGCCGCACCTCCCTCTTGCATTCCCCCGGAGACGAACATGAGAACACCACGGATCCTCGCCACGCTGCTGGCGCTGGCCACGGCGATCCTTTCCGCCGCGCCCGCCTCGGCGCAGAACGTCACCCTCACCCCGAGCGAAACCTACCAGACCATCCAGGGATTCGGCGGCATGAGCGGCGCCGGCTGGATCGCCGACCTCACCCCGGCCCAGGTCGATCTGGCCTTCGGCAGCGACAACGGCCAGATCGGCCTGTCGATCATGCGCATGCGCATCGCCCCGTCCAGTTCCGACTGGAACATGCAGGTCCCGGCCGCAGTGCGCGCGCGTGCGCATGGCGCGGTGTTGCTGGCCACGCCGTGGTCGCCGCCGGCGTACATGAAATCCAACAACAGCCTCAACAATGGCGGCAAGCTGCTGTCGCAGTATGACGGCGCCTACGCCAAGCACCTGCTGGACTTTTCCAGCTACATGTCCGGCCAGGGCGCGCCGCTGTACGCGCTGTCCGTGCAGAACGAGCCGGACTGGCATCCGGACTACGAGTCGGCGGAATGGGACGCCAGCGACTTCACCAACTTCCTCAGCGCCCAGGGCGCCGGCTTCGGCAACCTGAAGGTGCTCGCGGCCGAGTCGTTGAACTTCAATCCCACCCTGACCGATGCCTTGCTCAACAGCAGCGCCAGCCAGCACGTGGACATCATCGGCGGCCATCTGTACGGCGTGCAGCCGAAGGACTACCCGCTGGCGCGCAGCAAGGGCAAGCCGCTGTGGATGACCGAGCACTACACCGACAACACCGACGCTGACGCCTGGCCGTCCGCACTGGGCGTGGCCAGCGAGCTGCACAGGAGCATGGCCGCCAACTACAGCGCCTACATCTGGTGGTACATCCGCCGCAGCTACGGCCTGATCACCGAAGGCGGCGCGGTCAGCAAGCGCGGCTACGCGATGGCGCAGTACGCGCGCTTCGTGCGCCCCGGCGCCCAGCGGATCGGCGCGACCGCCGCGCCCTACAGCGATGTCGCGGTCACCGCCTACAGGCGCGCCGACAACAAGATCGTGCTGGTCGCGGTCAACACCGGCACCCAGTACCGCGAACTGAAGGTCAGCCTGCCCAGCGGCAGCGCCGCCAGCTTCACCAAGTACAGCACCTCGGCCAGCGTCAACGTCGGCTACGGCGGCGCATACCAGGTCAGCAACGGCCAGACCGCGTTCTACGTCGATCCGCAGAGCGTGGCGACGTTCATCAGCAACTAGCCGCGGCCCGACGCATCGCCAGCGGCGATGCGTCCACCGCCATTGGGCCGACGGGCGTTCAGTCCGGCTCGGCCAGGAACGCCGGCAACGCGGCGTTGAACGCGTCGGCATGGCTGACATTGCAGCCATGCGGCGCATCCGGCAACACCACCCGCGTGCGGCCGGCGATGGCGCGATGGGTACGCTGCCCGGAACCTTCGAACGGCACCGTTGCATCCGCATCGCCATGCAGCGCCAGGGTCGGCACATCGACCGCTTGCAGGTCCCGACGGACATCGGTGGTGCCGAATGCCTGCATGCAGCCGAGCGCGGCGGTCTGGTCGCGCTGCCGGCAAAGGGCGATCGCCTGCCGCTGCGCCTCGCTGACCTTCAGCTCGCCATTGGCGCTCATGTCCGGCGTACGTGAGCGCGACGTTGCCAAGGCGTCGCTGCGCCATGCCGCAGCGACGTCAGCCGATGCGCTGCATCGCCCGGCCGAGTTGCTGGTGTGCGCTCGTCGCCAGGCCACGGAAGCCTGAAGAGATCGCAGCGGCCTGCGCGACGCGCTCCCAGAACTCCAGCGCCATCGCTGCCGCGGCGCGCCAGCCGTCGCGGTACTCGGGCGCGGGCAAGGCCAGCGTGTAGTCGCGCTCGACCACCTCGCCACTCGCCGCAGGACGGAATGCCATCGGCAGCATGTCGTAGGCCGGAGCCAGCGCCAGCGGACGCGTCTCGGCGAGCATCGCGCCCGCATTGCCCAGGTGCATGTCGTTGTTGCCGATCAGTGCGCCGAACCAGCCATACACCGCGAGCCGCCGCGCATCGTCGCCATCGAGCCAACCGTCGCGCTGCAACTGCCTGGAAAACGCCCACCAGTCGATGCGGCCGTGCCCGTAATAGGCCGCGTCCAAGGCGGCCAGCGAAACGAAACCGCGCCGGCCGAGCGCCGGCGTGCGATCGAAACGGGTGGATTGCAGGAACACGCGTCCACCGGCGTCGACGATCTCGCTGTCGGCAGCGGCCATGCCGTGCGCGCGCAGCACCTGCCCGGCAAGCTGTTCGCAGCGCAGCAGGTCCGCCCACCGCTGTGCGGCAGGCGTGCCGGCACGCTCGCTGAACTTGACGATGACCGACTGGAAGCGTCCATCGTGCTGCAGCGTCGCGGCGAACTTGGGCTGCTCGCCGCCCGCCGAGGAACCGACGTCTTCGCCGCGCAGGGCGGCTTCGGCACGTTGCGGATACGCCTGCTGGCGCTGCGCCGGCGCGATCGTGTCGGCGGGCTGCAGCCCCCCTTGCAGCGCGCGTTGCAGCGCCAGTTCGCCCAGGACCAGGTCGCCGGGCTGGTCGTCTCCGTGGCGCAGCAATCCCAGCACGATGTCGTCGGGCTGCCAGCGCAGCGGGTCGAGCGAGGCGCCGATGTCTTCGGCCACCCGGCGCGCGAAGGCACGCCCGAGGAAACCTTGCGGGCGCTGGTCGTCGAGGAACCAGGGCAGCCCCGGGAACACACCGCTTGCGAATTCGCCATGCAGCAGCGCAGGACAAGCAACGCGAGGCGCGAACAGGTAGCCGTCGCCGTGCAGTGCATGCAACTCGCCGAGCGCCTCGGCCTGGCCGTGCGCGGTGATGCGGAACAGCGGCCAGCGATTGCCGGCGCGCCCGACCTGGCGGCGGAGCGCGTAGCGGGTGGCGCGGGCCTTGCCGAGACGCACCACGCTGTCGCCCGCGGAGAGCAACAGGCGCGACACCGTCGGCTGGCTGACCCCGAGCGCCGCGCCGATCTGGGCGGCGGTGCTGGCTCCCTGGCTGAGCAGCAGCGCGGTCAACTCGCGGAGGCGGGAGTCGCTCATGGGAGCGATTGAATAGAATTATGAATAGATAGTCAAGCCATACCCGCTACCGATCCACTTGTATATCAGTCACTTCCCCCTCACCCCCCAAATGCAAACAGGAAAAATTTGAATAAATAAAGACTGGATCCATGACTGATCGCCAGTGCCAGGGTAGGGGGCCGCCGCGGCGGCCCCACCCTGGCACTGGCTAACAAGCAGCGACCACCGGCCGAAACGGCAGTGCGGATATGTGGCAGCCGCGTCCTAGGGAAGGAGCGGGAGAGTCACCGGGCGGAACGCGCAGGCGCAATGGCCGTGCACCGCCCGCTCGGCGGACCCACCCCTGGGCCTGCCGAGCGGGGCGCCAGGATCCCTACGCCCAATTGTCGTTATCCAGGCCGCTGTCGTCGGCAAAGTCCTGATCGGCGTCCTGCAGCGGCGCGTCGTCGTAGTAGTTGTTGGTGACGTTCTCGACCACGGTGGGCTGCGACGACCCGCCGCCGAGGAATCCGCCGTGGTGACCACCGATCAGGCTCTCCACGCCCTCGAACAGGAGCATGCCGCCTGCCACGCCTGCAGCCGTGGTGGCCGCGGTGCCGAGAAAACTCGGACCGCGTGCGGCCGGCGCCGCGACCGGAGCCTGTTCCGGCGCGCTGGCGCCGCCGCCGAACAGGCGCTCGCGCCATCCCGGTGCCGCCTGCGGCGCGGGTGCCGGCGGCAACGGCGGCGGCCCCGCATTGAATCCCTGGCCCAGAAAACTCGCGGCCGGCGGCGGCGGCGGCGCGGCCTGCTGCAGCTGTGCGATCTGCGCCTTGGCGCTCTCCAGCGCATGTTCGAGCAGCAAGGCCCGCTGCACCAGCAGGTAGGCCGCATCGGGCTGGCCGGCCAGGCGCTCGCGGATCAGCGCGTCCGCCTGCGGATCCATCGCCAGGCCACTGGCACTGCGCACGCGGGCCAGGAAATCTTCGAGTAGCTGTTGTTCTTGCGGAGTCATCGCCATTACCTGGAAGAGGTGACCGGCTCGATGCCGGCACGCACAGCATGGGCATGGCCGGGCCGGGACCAAGGGCACCGCTGCAACGCGGTGCGGCGGCATTCATCGAACGCGCACGTACGGCCATCCTGTGCCGCCCCACACCGGCATCACGCCCGCGTCTGCGGCGTGGCCTGCCAGCGCTGGCAGCCGCCGGCCGCGCCGATCAGGCAAGGCCACGCCGCCATCGACGCCTATCGCGCACCGGCATCGTCCGCCGCGTCATTGCCGCGCGGCTGGCGCAGCGCCCACATGTTGTCGATCAGGTTCGGATACGGGCGCCCGTTCTCCTTCGCGCGCTGCCGCGCCGCGGCCTGCTGCGACGGCGACAGCGGTTGCGAACGCTGGCCGCGCGGCTTGGGTTTCTTCCAGGGCGGTGTCTTGGAGGTGGGCATGGGCATAGGCGGAAAGCGCGAAGAGGACAGCGTGAAGCACGGCGGCGCGCGGGAAAGTGAATGCTGCGCGCGCCCAGGCCGACCCGACGGCCGCTATTCCGACTCGATCGCCGCCAGCGCGAACACCCAGCCCGGCACTGTCGGTTCGCCGGCATGGAAGTCCTTGGGCTTGTGCTCGGCCATGGCCCAGCGGTGCAGCCAGCTGATGCCACCGCGGCCGGTATAGCCCTCCGCGTGCAGGTAGGCCGGATCGCGCAGCGCCTCGTCCAACGTGATGAAGGCATAGCCGCGACGACGCGTGGCGGCGATCAGCTCAGGGAACGCGACGGCATTGAGTTCGTTGGCATGCATCAGCCACACCTGCGCGATGCGGCGGCCGAACAAATGCTGCGATTGCGCCTCGAAATAATCCAGCTTGTTGAGCATGTACGGCACATAGCCCTTGCGCAGCCGCAGCAACGTCGCCTCGCGCGCTGCGCCTGCCGGTTCGGTCTCCAGCACCCGCGCATAGGCGAAGGCCCACACCCACTCGCCGTTGTCCACGGTGACCGGCGCGACGCGGTAGCCATGTGCCGCGAGGAAAGCGACCACCGCCTCGCGATCGGCATCGTTGCGGCCCGTGGCCAGGTACGGGTGGCGGAACCAGCGCAGCGGCTGCGCGTACTCGGCCAGCAGTGGCCGCAGGGTGCGCTCGCCGCGCACGATCGCCTCCTCGTAGGCCGGCACCCCCACCTCGTGCAGGTTCACGTGGCCGTAGGTGTGATTGCCCAGCGCGTAGCCTGCATCCAGCCAGTCGCGCAGCATCGCCACCCGCTGCGGCTGCAACTGGCCGTCCTGCTCGAGCTTGTCCTCGTTGACGAAGCCGACGATGGGCACATCGGCCTGCTTCAGCGATGCCATCAGCTGCGCGTGGAACGCCGGCAGCTGCGCGGCCGGGGTCTTGCCCATGCGCTGCCACGGCAGGTCGTCGATGGTCACGGCGATACGGCGGTCGGCGTCCTGCGCCTGCGCGACAGCGAAGACGGCCAGCAGGGCCAGCGCAACGAAGCGGCGGTAGCGGTTCATCGGTCGCACCAGATCCTTGACCGGGCAAGTGTAGCGGGTCATGCGCACGCGGCATCGGCGGCCTGCGCATGCCAGACCACGGCAGAGACGGCTCCGCCTCGACGATCTCCACGCCCTCTGCATGGCGTGGCCGATGACCGCATGCACCCGCGTCAGCCCCAGCCGCGCCCCCACGCTCGCACCGAACAGAGAGCTTTCGGTGGTGCACGCCGGAAGCTCCGCCAGCAGCGCCACCATCCCAGCAACACCCGGCCTCGGCTCATGTCCCGCTCCATCCACCTCAGGAACGCGCATTTCCGGCACGGCGCGCATGCCTGCACCCATGACGTTGCATGGCATGGCGAAGGACATGCATGGCGCAACCGGCAAGCAGAAAAACGCCGGGCACGGGCGCGACGAAAATGTCGCTCCGCACGCCGCGGCGGCCGCAGGTCGCGTTTGCGCCAGCGCCGCTGTCGCAATTAAGTGAGCGCAGCGACGTCGGGCAATACCGACGGCGACCATTTCGCAGGCGACACCCTCTTCGTTGGAGATATCGGCATCGTCCGTTTCGAACGAAGAGATCCTGCGCTGCAAGCACGACTGACCAGCGGCACCGCCCCAGACAACGATCCTGCGACACGCGCCCTGCCTTGCCCGCTGATCAATCCTTTGTATTATCCCGCCTGGGAGGCCGTCATACGCAGACATGGAGTTCCGCTATGAGTGCGATCCATTCCAAGAGTGCGTTGGTCTACGCACAGGTCCGGCGCGCGCTGCAGTCGGGACGTTACCTGCCGGGGCAGCGGATCGACCCGGCCAGCCTGGCCGCCGAGTTCCGCACCAGTCCCACGCCGGTGCGCTTCGCCTTGTATCGCCTGGTGGGCGCGGGCCTGCTTGCCGATCACGCGCGCAACGGACTGCATGTCCCGTTGCCGACCGAAGTCGCACTGCGCGACCTCTACGACTGGATGCAACGCCTGCTGTTGATGGCCTGCGATATCGGCGTCGCCGCGACCGCCGCCAGGCCCCAGGAGGTGCTGCCGGAATGCGGCGGCGCCGATGTCGTGAAGATGACATGGCAGCTCTTCGACACGATCGCCGGCACGACCGGGCATCGCTGCCTGCACCATGCGGTCAGGCGGGCCAACGACCGTCTGGCACCGATACGCCATGCCAAGCAATATCTGTTGGAAAACGCCGGGGAAGAGCTTCTGGAGCTGCGCCGGCACTGGCGCGAACGCGATATGGCAGCGCTCGGCGCGGCGGTACGCGGCTATCACGAAAGGCGTTTGCAACACGTGCCGCGCATCGTGGCGATGTTGAACGACGGCCGCGACAGCATTCGCTGAGCGCAACCAGCACGCCCCCCCTAGGCACGTCGACCATTGCGGCGCTCGCCACGCTGCGCTGATCGCCAGCGGGCCGGCCCACGCCTGGCGTATGGAATCCTTGCAACATCCGCCTCCGTGCACCCCCAAGGGCTCGACCGCAGCCTCCATCGCGCACGATGCGAACGTTGCCGACGCCCGCGGAAGAATTAAGCGCTTGCACAACAAAAATAATTTGAAAATTAAAATATCCGGCGCGCACCCTGTCCGTGCCATGGAATCGCCATGGTGCAACCGAAGGAGACAGAGATGGACAAGAACAGCGAAATCGCTGCGCGCGACGAAGCCGGGCAGGCCACCGTCGTCATGCTCGGCATTGCCAGCGTCGAAACCAAGGGCGGCGCCTTCAATACCGAGGCCGTCGGCGGCCAGTCCATGCCGGGCATTTCCGAGGAATGAGCACCCAGGCGCGCCGAAAGGCGCGCCACTCGCCCGCGGAGAGTGCAATGGCCTACAAGCTCCGGAACGACCTGTGGTTCTGCCAGTCCAGCGATCATCTGATCTTCCTGGATACGCACCAGGATCGTTATTTCCGACTGCCGCCGGCGATGGAACACGCCTACCTTCGCTACCTGCAAGGCGACCCGGCCGCGGATGTCGCGGCCCTGCTCGATCAGAGCCTCGTCGCGCGCATGCGCTTGACAGATTCCCCGGCGCAACCCTGCGCGATCCAACCTCCGGCGCGCAGCGCGCTGGAGCAGGCGCCGAACGCGCCCGGCCTCAGGCTCGCCCCCTTGCTCGACGTCTCCGCCGCAGTGGCCTCGGCGCTGCTGCGATTGAAGACACGCCCACTGAACGAAGCGCTGGCCGGCATGGCGCGCGATCGACAACGGCACACCACTGCGGCGACGCAGCGCGTGCACAGGGCAACCGCAACCGAACTGGTCGATGCCGCGCGCGCATTCAACCGCGTGCGCCTGTACGTCCCCGTGGCGCCTACCTGTCTGCTGGATTCCATTGCGCTGGCGCTGTTCCTGGCCAGGCGTCGCCTCCACGCCATGGTCGTGTTTGGCGTCATCGGCATCCCGTTCTCGGCGCACAGCTGGGTCCAGAGCGGCGACATGGTGCTCAATGACACCGTCGGCAACGCCAACGCCTACACGCCGATCGGGGTGTTCTAGATGGGCTATCGCTACATCCTCCTGTTGCGCGACGATGCGGGATGCGATCGCCCTGCACCACAGGTCCTCGCGCCGCAGGACCTCCAGGAACGCGACTGCTCCGGCGCCGCCACGATGCGCCTGTTCGCGTCCGCAGCGACACCAACCCTGCCCCTCCCCCATGGCGGCGTACTGGTCGGGCAGCTGTTCGACCGCGCCGGCGTCGCCATTCTCGGCGACAGCCAACTCCCCGCACTGGCCGACGCAGCACATCTGCGCCGGCACATCCTGCGGCATTGCTGGGGCGACTACATCCTGGTCCAGCCATCGCCGGATCGGTGCGGCCATACCATCACCCGCTCGCCCTCCGTCTCCGGCGCACTGGCCTGCATCTACATCTGGCGCGACGGCGCCGGCTGCGTCGCATCCCATGTCGCGCTGGCCAACGACTTCGGCGCCTACCGGCGCTGCATCGACTGGGACTATCTCGCCCAGTTCCTGCGCTATCCCTACCTCAGAACAGAACGCACGGCGCTGGCCGGCATCAGCGAAGTGCTTCCCGGAATGCTGCTCCATCTGCGCCGGTCCGACGCCATTGGCGAACCGGGATGGTCGCCCTGGGAGCACGTGGCCCCGACAACCCGATACACCGACTTGCAGGAGGCCGCCGACGCCGTTCGCCATGCCGTGGAAACAGCCGTGCGCGCCTACGCCGCGGTCGACCGTTCCGTGCTCCTGGAGCTGTCCGGCGGGTTGGATTCCTCGATCGTCGCCGCCTGCCTGCGCGACAGCGCCGCCACCATCACCTGCTCCACGCTGGTCACAGCGGTCCCAGGCGGCGACGAGCGATCGTATGCGCGCCTCGTCGCCGCCGACCTCCACGCCCCGCTGCGCAGCGAGATGCTGCCGATCGCATCGTGTGCGTTCCGCTTCGACGACCCTGCCGATCCGGTCAGGCCCAGCGTCGGACCGCTGCAGTACGCGATCGACACGGCGATGGCTGCGGCCGGCGACGCATGCATGGCCAACAGTGCGTTCTCCGGCGCGGGAGGAGATACGGTGTTCGGCTACCTGAGAACCGCGGCCCCGGCAGTGGACGCGTTCAAGGAACGCGGCGTGGCCGCCGGTCTGCGCACGGTACGCGACCTGGCGGACCTGCACCAATGCACGGTATGGCGTGCGCTGCAGCTGACGCTGCGCAAGCGGTTGCGCAGGCCGCAGGCGGCGTACCGGACCGACCCCTCGTTTCTCGTGCCATCCGCCGCCAGCCACGCTCCGCTGCAGCATCCATGGCTGCAGGCACCGGCTGATGCCTTGCCCGGCGACCGCGAGCGCATCTTCGAACTGGCCGGCAACCAGATCTTCATGGACTACGCGCCGCGCAGGCACAGGCGCCTGTTGCGCATGCCCTTGCTGGCGCAACCGGTCGTGGAGGCCTGCCTGCATGTACCGTCCTGGATGTGGATCGCGGGCGGACATCACCGCGCGGTCGCGCGCGCGGCCTTCGCCGACTGCCTGCCTGCAGCGGTACTGGCGCGGCGCAGCAAGGGCACCTTCATCGCCTATCTTGGCGAGGCGTACCAGCGCAACAAGCTGCAGATGCTGGAGTTCCTGCTGTCCGGACAGCTGTGCGCACGCGGCATGCTCGATCCCGATGCACTCACCCGCTTCGTCCAGACCCACCTGCCGCAGCGCGACTGGTCGTTCCTGCGCATCCTCGACCTGTGTCGGGTCGAGAACTGGATCCATCAACAGAACTAGGCGCCGGCATCGCCATTATCTGTACGCTCGCGCGATGCCGTCCCGCATCGCGCGCCAGTGCGCATACTGCGCCGTCTTGGCAGGGGCCGGATCCTGCTCGCCCATCAGCCAGAAAACGAACCAGTCCAGATTGCGCTCGTACACGGCCAACTTGTGCCTGGGCTGGAACTTCTGGTGCGGCTCGTTCGGAAACACATACAGGTCCGCGCGCCGTTCGCGGATCAAGGGAATCGCGAAGTCCAGGGTGTGCATGTATTCCTGCTCCGGCATCTGCATCAACAATGGAATCCGCATGCGCCGCAGATTCATGTCCGGCGACAGGCGCTGCCATTGCGCCGGTGTTTCGTCCGGCGCACCCGCCTGCCAGAAATTGCGCAAGCCGCTGGCGAATGGCTCGCCACGCAGGCTTCCCAACAGGTAGTACTGCCGCGAAATCCCTGGCGAACTCACCGACGCGGCGGCCAGCAGGTCCGAGTGCATCATCGCCCACAGCGTCATTTCGGTACCGAAACTCAGTCCGCCCATCCCCACCTTGGAAGGGTCGGCCTGGCCCCGGGTGGCAAGCAGGCGCACGGCGCTGTCGATCGCCGCAAGGCCGGTGTCGTAGCGCTCGAGCGCATCCAGCCGGTACGGCGCGGCGTTGATGCACAGCGCGGCCACACCGCGCTCGGCAAGCGACGCCAGCGGCCACTCGTCGCCGACGCCGCCGCGCACGAATCCCGGGCACACGTAGTAGGTGACGAACAAGGGCGCAGCGTCCTGGCCGCGCCGGCGGGCCGGATAGAACTGGCCGGTGAACAGGCGCCCCTTCGCATCGTGCCAGCGCAGCAGTTGCACCGGCATCGCACTGGCCAGGTCCTGCGCCAGCGCGCGATTCGGTTCGAACAGGACCTGTTGCGCTCCGCTGGCGATGTCGATCTTCAGCAGGTAGGGCGGCCGCCCGGCATCCGCCGCCACGCAGACCAGCGCCGCCGCCGACAGTCCGCACGGACTGGAACGATCGCGCCCACCGCTGAGCAGACCGTGCCCGCGCAGGACCTCACGTACCTGCCCGGTGGCGACGTTCCATCGGAAAATCGACTGCGCCAGGCCTTGTCGCGGATCGGTCACCGTAAAAAGCACCTCGTCGCTGCCGGGTCGCCATTGCATCCGCGTGATCGCCTTGCCCATGCACGCCGCCGCTGCGCATGGCTGTGCCTGACCGCTGTGGACATCGGCGAGCACCCCGAGCTGGACGTCGGGCCGTTCGAGCAGCCCTGCGCCATCGCCCACCCGGGTCAGCACCGCGACGCGCGCGCTGCCGGGGTCCTGCTCCAGCTTCCACGGCGTCGGTACCTGGGCGGGTAGCGCGTCGATTCCCAGCGGTGCCGGCGGACGCTCGGACGCCGCCACATCCTGCACCGCGCCCGTGGCGGTATCGATGCGCTTCCAACGGTCCGGCGCATCCGCCAGCAGCGGCACCCGATCGAACCACGCCCCCAGGCGTTGCGTGGCGAGCCGCCCACCCACTGCGCCGGAGCGGAACAGGCCCTGCCCCACGGGGACCGACGCGTCGATGCGGATGCCCTGGTCGTACTCGTCCACCTCCGCTCTGCGCACCTGTTCGCGGGTGGCGCCGACGCGATAGGTCACGAAGCGACCGCTGGCATCCAGCGCGAACCCGCGCACATCCGCCGGGTCCTGGGTGACGGCATGGGCGCCCGAGCCATCGGCCGCCGCGCGCCAGACATCCACCCGGTCCTGCAGCAAGCCGATGAAGTAGATCCAACGTCCGTCAGGCGACCAGCGCACCTCCGGCAGCAGCGGTTCCCCCGCCGAGTTGCGCAGCAACGTGCCGCCATCGGCCACGCGCAACGGCGGCCCCACCGCGTCGATGCGCTGCACGTACCAGGCGCAGTCGTAGGTATTGCGCTCCACCGACGCCTGGTCGAGGCGGAACGCGACGTAGCGGCCGTCGGGCGACACCACCGGCGCCGTCAGGTCGGCCACCTCCACCAGCCGCCGCGGCGACAACGCGGCGGCCTGCGCAGGCGCGACAAAAGTGGCCAGCGCCAGCGCGACGCCGGCCCCGCGCAGGCCGGACGAACGCCATGTGGCCAGCCCGAGGAGCCGCGCAGACGCGGCACGGATGCAATCGATGCAGGACATCGCAGGCATGCCTCAGAAGCGCTTGGACAAGGACAGGCTCAGGAACCGGCCCACCGCAGAGTAGTTCGTCGAATCGTAGGGAACGTGGATCCAGCTGGCCGGCGTGTACAACGGCGGTCGGCGATCGAAGATGTTCTGCGCCGCCAGCGCCACCTCCACCCCGGCGAGCACGCCGCGCGGCCGATCCAGCGCATAGCGCAACGTCGTATCGAAGGTGGTGAACGATGCCGTCTTCGTGTCGTCCACGGTGTTGGTGACACCGCTCCTGTAATTGCCGAACAGGGACCAGGACACCGCGCCCGGGCTCCAGACCGCACCGAGCCGGCCGCTCACCCTGGCCGGGTTGAACAAGGTGCCCGCGACGTCGAACGGGCGCTGCAACGGGCTGGTCTTCTGGGTGCTGTCGAGCCAGGAGACCGCCCCCTGCACCGATACATGCCCGTTGCCCGCCTGCGTGTCGTACGACCCCGACAGGTCAAGCCCCTCGATCTCCTGCGCGGCCACGTTGGTGTAGCCGAAGCGCACCAGCGCGACCACCTGGCTGGGGTCGTAGGCGCTGCCGGTGGAGTTGTAGATGTTCTGCGCCGTCGCCATCACTGCCGCCAGCTCCGCCTGCGTCGGCGCGTACACGATGAACGGTGCGTAGTTCGGGTCGGCCAGCGACCGCGCAGCGTTGGTGATCGGCTGCACCACCCGGTCGGTGTAGTGAATGCGGAACCAGGTCAGCTCCGCCTCCAGTCCAGGCGCCGCCTGCGGGTGGAACGCCAGCGATGCCGTTCGCGTCTGCGCGCGTTCGGGTTGCAGGTCGCGGTTCCCACCGCCCTGGATCAGCGCCGTCGCAGTCGCAGCGTAGCCGGTGCCGCTGACATAGGAGACCGGGACCAGCTGCGCAAAGCTCGCCGCATAGCGCTGGTACAGCGTGGGCGCCTTGAACGAACGGCCCCAGCTCGCCTTGAAGGTGACGTCCGCGCCCGGCGCATAGATCAGCCCCAGCTTCGGCGTGGTGACGCTGCCGAAGCTGTCGTAGTCCTCGTTGCGCAGGGCAGCGGTCAACTCCAGCCGGTGCACCGCGGCGACGCCGGACGCCGGTCCGAGCAGCGGCGCGTTGAGCTCCGCATACGCGAAGCGGCTGCTCTCCTGCGCATCGATCGACACGCGGCCGGTGAGCTGGTTGGAATATTCGAACGCGTTGCGCCGGTAGCCGGCCCCGGTGGCGAGCCTGAGTTCGCCGCCCGGCAAGGTCAGCAGCGGTCCCTCCAGGCTGGCCTCGTAGGAGCGATGTTCGTTGCACAGGCACTCGCGGGTCCTGGCGGTGCTGGCGCCGGTGGCCACGGTCACGCCGATATCGCGGTTGTCCAGGTCGTCCTTGCCGCGCGTCGCGGCCAGCGACAGCGTCCAGTCGTTGGGCAGGAACACCGCGATGCCGGGCGATACCAGCAGCGCCGAGGTTTCCGGCAGCATCCGGTTGTAGCTGGTCCTGGAAGTGGAATAGTAGTAGTTGTAGACCTGATCCCTGCGGCTGCCGAGTGCGTCCAGGCGCAGTTCTGCCACGTCGCCGAAGGCATGGTGAAGGCTCAGCAGGCCGCTCTTCAGATCGCTGCCGGGGTAGATCGTGGTCGGTGCGAGGATCTGCCGGGTGTAGCCGCGTTGCGCGGCGTAGATGGGATCGGTGGAGACGTCCTTGTAGGTGAAGATCGCGCCGCCGCCGTTCCATTGCGTGCCCGCCGTGAGCGTGTACTCGCGGGTGGTCAGGCCGCCCTCGGTGGCGCCGCCGTAGCGCGTGCCCGCGACCACGCCGTCGAAGTCGCGCTTGAGGATCACGTTGCCCACCCCGCCCACTGCATCGGAGCCGTAGATCGCCGAGGCGCCATCGGGAACGATCTCGATCCGCTGCACCGCCTCGATCGGGATGGCATCGATATCCACCGCCTGCACGTAGCCGCCATAGGACATTCGCCGCCCGTTGAGCAAGGTCAGTGTCGCGTCCGGCCCGAGCCCGCGCAGATTGAGACTCGAGCCGCCGGTCAGGTTCTGGTTGGCGAAACCGCCGGAGCCCAGCGTGGCGCCGGCGGCCACACCCGGGTTCTGCCCGCCCGCGAAGTTCTGCGGGATGCTGCGGATCACCTCGCCGATATCGGCAAACCCCTGTGCCCGGATCTGCGCGGCATCGATCGATACCAGCGGGGAGGCCACCGCACCGCCACGGATGCGCGTGCCGGTCACCGTGATCGTCTCCAATTGCGTGGCCGCCGAGGCCGATGCAGACGGTTGCGCAGCGTCCGCCTGGGCCACCGGCACCGCGCCGTCCTGCGCCAGCGCGACGATCACGGTCGTGTCGCCGTCCTGCCGGTAGTCCAGACCGCTGCCTTGCAGCAGTCGCTCCAGCGCGTCCTGCCAGCGCATGCGGCCACTGATCGCCCTGGCCTGCTTGTCGGCGACCACGTCGGGCGCGGCGACGATCCGCACGCCGCCCTGTGCAGCCAAGGCCTCCAGCGCCGCGGCAAGCGGCCCGGCGGGCAAGGCGAAATCCTGATCGACCTGCGCTCCACCCGGCGCGGCCCGCTCCCGCCCGTGCGTCTGCCCTGCGGCATCCCGGGCCCACACCACCCCCGTCGCCGCGCTCGCAGCGGCGAACAAGGCGAGGCAAATGGCATTGCGTAACGTACTGTCGTTCATGCTGCGTCCTTTGGTTATGGCCTGATGTCGCCCGGCGGGCATGCGATCCGGCGGTAGCCGGAGCGGACACGCCAGCGGGCACGCTGGTTGTCGCGTCTGTCTGCGCGGACAGCGGCACGGCGCCACGCGGAGATGCACTCGTCAGCATCACTAAACAGATAGAGATACGAACATTCATCACCCGCGCGAGGCATGCCGGTACGCTCCCCGCGCGCCGACGCCGTCCTGCCGCTTTCCGCATTCCCCTACTGCCCCGCAGCGACGTACCTGATGCCTCCCCTCGCACCTGCCGAGAAGCATGCCGCCGTCGCCGCAGCTACGTTTAACGTAGCTGCAATACGGAGACTACGTTTAGCGTAGTATCGAAGTCAAGCCCTCTTCCGGAAGCTTCCGCGCATGGAAGTCCGGGACCAGCAAGCACGTGGGTGAGAAACGACCGCTGCCGGTCTTCAGCCGCCGGCTGCGCGAGGCGCGGGAGGTCTACGGCATTTCCCAGCGCAGCCTGGGCATCAAGGCCGGCCTGGACGACTTCGTCGCCAGCACCCGCGTCAACCGCTACGAAACCGGCGTCCATCAGCCCGACCTGCAGACCCTGCAACGCCTGGCGGCGGCGCTCGAGCTGCCACTGGCCTACTTTTACGCCGAAGAAGACGAACTGGCACGGCTGATCATGGAGTTCAAGCGGCAGCGCAAGGGCAAGAACGAAGACTGACCCGGCAACACCGGCGCCGCCGCTCGGTCCTTGCGCGCCTGCGCACTGGGCGCGAGCGGCGCGAACCGCGCGCGGCGGAAATCGTGCAGCAGGCGGAACACCTGCTCGCCTTCCTGCGCGTAGCGCCGGAAATCGCTCTTGGCGAGGCGATACAGGCAGCCGTGGCGGGCGAAGACCAGGTCGCCGCCGTCCCAATCTGCCCAGTCGCTGCCGGGAAGGTCGAGCAACACCGCGCCCTCGCGGTCCAGCATGCGATGATCCAGGCCGTACCACGCTTCGTTGTTGCAGCGACGTCCCCCCGTCCTGAGTAACAGCGGGGTTTAGAGTCCGGGGTTGATGATATCGGTGTTAGCAAGGTATTTGGCGTAGTCGGCAGGCGTCATGCCGTCGATGGCCTTCTTTGGACGCTCCTCGTTGTATTCCCGGCGCCAACGTTCGATCTTGGTGCGTGCGTGCGTGCGTGCGTGCGTGCGTGCAGCAGCGTCGGGAACCAATGTTCGTTGAGGCACTCGTCGCGCAGGAAGCCAATGATCTGTTCTTCGGAAAAACGCTTCTTCACGTCCAATCTCCTTGAGGTAGGGAATTGGACTCCAAACCGGGCTGCTACTCAAAATGGGGGGCGTCGCTCCTACCGAGTGCAAGGCCTTCTGCGGCTACAACGCTGGCTTCGAAGCGCCCTACCTGCGCGTGGCTGAAGGGTGTGGCCGAGACAGCCTCGATCGCACGCGGTCTGCATTCCAGCTTCTCTATGACGCCAAAAACTACAAAGCGGCGCTGAGTACCTTGTCTCCACTGCTGGCGAGGTGCTTGCCGACGCTGGAATGGGAAGAAGAGGGAGCCATTCGCAACGACCTGGCAATCACCCAGTACAAGAACGGCCTGTATGCGCAATGCCTCGGCACACTCGACCATTACGCGGGCGATGCCGATCTGGACGACGATGTGGTGACGGACAACTGGCCACCGATGCTGGTGGATCGCTACCTGGCAATCATCCGCGCAGCGAGAACCAACATCGGCTTGTGCCGTAAAGCCTTGGCAAAAAAATAGGCAAAAAGAAGCCACAGAGTGGCAGCAACTATCCGATGGATTGACCCTGGCTTCGTGACTGCTCTCGCTGCTGAGTCAATGCCAATTCCTGGGAGATCGCCTGATTTGCCACCGAAAGCTTGGCATCGGACTGCTCGACAGGCGTCTGCATGGCCTCCTGCACCGGAACATGCGCACGAAGCTGGGCAGGATCATTGAGTGCCCCCTGCACGGCAAAGATGCGTTCGGGTCCCGCAACCACATGGTCCACGCGCGTCAGGGCATTGCCCGACATCGAATAGCCACCGACGTCAGGATACTGATCCCGGTTGTCCTTGCATGCCGCCAAAAGGCTTCTGCATAGACGTTCGCTGTTCTCATCGAATGGCACCCCGGTTTGGTTGCCAAGCCGTTGAACGCCATCTCTTATCTGCAACAGCATGGCGTGATTGGGATGCGCCGGGTTGTCGGGTCCCACGCGATCGGGCGGATTCTGCTGCTGGTTCAAGTTGAGGTCCGTCGCGCCGCTATCGTTCCGCACACGCGCCTCACCCAATTCGATGCCGAGACTACCAGGGCGATAGTCCTTGACTGTCACGGTTTGACCCTGCCCGTTGCCAATCAACAGGTCGGCACCTTGTAATCGGTAGGTGTGCTGGCCATCTGCACTTCGAAACACACCTTCTGGATCTTCTGCTTGTTGCGTGCCGCCCGTCAGCCGCTGGCCACTCCAGAAGATTTGCCCATTGCGATCGGCATCTTGGACCACATCACCATCACCAACGACATAGGTGTCGCTACCGGCACCGCCACGTAGTACGTCGCGACCTTCTCCACCGATCAGAACATCATCCCCTCGCCCTCCGATCAGCGTGTCATCCCCGCCCTGCCCTAGCAGCAGATCGTTATTTGCAACCTCAGTTCCACCGCGGCTTCGCGTTGCATCCAAAGTCGCGGCATGATTGGCGTCGACGGCCACACGCGCCGAATCCCGACCAGCATCGACATAGATCGAACCCGCATTGAATGCAGCATCTGTCAGACGATCGGAGACTTCCGGATGTTGCTCGCGCAGATCAGACAGCAATCGTGTGCGGGCAGGCTCCAAAGATTGCGCCAGTGTCTGCACTTGGCCCCGACCAGCCAGCAAGGCAGCGTAGTCGCGATTCGCTTCTGAGATGAGATTGCGCTGGCCAGGATTTCCATCCACATCGACGCCCCAGCGTGTCTCGTCCCGATTGATGCGATCCCGGTGCTGTTGGTACATGCGGTACGTCGACAACGCCTCTTCGGCCGTCACGTTGTTCGGATCGTTGTAGAGACCGAACAGTTCCGCCTCCATCACGCGGCGCTTGCGCAGGCCGGCCTCGGCGGTCGCATTGCTACCCCACGCGTTGTAGCGCATTTCGAACCAGGCCTCGGCACGATCCCCAGCGGTAACCGCATCCATGAATGGCTGCATGTTGGCGGCGTAAGATCCGGCACCGCGGTTGTAGACCAGCGACACCAAGGCCGCGCGCTCCTGCGACATCGGCATGTTCAGGCCAGCGATCGGGCGCTCGTACTCCGGCATGGAAGCCGAGAGCAGCCTGTCGCCCTCGGCGGCATTGAGCGTCCTGTCGAACTGCAAGCCCAACCTTGTGCGGTCGCCCGGAGCTGCTGCATCGATTGCGCCGAGCTGGCGCCACTGTGCATCGGTGAGTGCGATTCCCGAATTGCGCCAGAGCTCAGTGTTGTTGGAACGATTGAAGGTATACCCATATCCGATGGTGGCCCGGCCATCTGCCACATTTTGCGACCGGGCGTGCAAGCTTTCAGTCAGCTTTATCAGGTCACCGGTCAGCGTGTTGTACTGATCCTGATCGAGTACGCGATAGACGATAGGCATAAGTGATCTCCATATCAAATACGAGCAACTACATGATCTTCGAGTAGTCCCCTATCTCATTACAGACTTCCATTGGAGGATTACTCACCTTCACCACCCGCCGCTTTTGAGCAGCTGTATCGTCCTTGGGAGCGACAATGCGGTAAAGCAGATAGAGGCTGCCCCGCGACTCCCACAGACCGAACGTTGAGAGTTCCGAGAACTGATAGGTCGCCCCATCGGCTTGAAGCACCTTGATGTCGCACTCGGCGTAGCTACCCCAGCCACATGTGGCGTCCAAGGACCGGATTCCACCGCCACGCCCGTCAAGATCGAAATGGTAGGAACGCCCGCTGCTGTCCTCGACCACCTGGGGAGCAACCTGGCTTGCTGGCGACGATGTACTGCTCCCCCAGCCACGTGATTGTTCACATAGAGAGACACCCGCTGACGCGGCGTCTTCACCGCCAGCCGACACGGAAGCACACCCTGTCGTCAGAGTCAGGGGCAAGAAGAGACACTGAAAGAACTTGGTTTTCATGCATGCTCTCCTTGCGTTAACGGGACACTGGCCACGCGCCGATGTGCTGGAGGTTCCGCCGTGCGGAAAGTAGCTCACCCACCTGCCGCGCGTCCACGTCAATCGCGATCCGGATTTGCAAGCTCCATCACCAATCTGCCGTTTCGGCAGGTGATCTGAACCTTACGGCCGATGGCAAAGTCCAGTTGCTCCAACCACAGGCCGCTCAGGCGCAGGACCGGGACGCGGCGGCCGTCGGTGTGGCGGTGCAACACTGCATAGCCCGGGGGCGCAATGATGGGCTGGGTGGCCGCCTGAGCGCCGCTTATGCCCTCAGGCGCCTCACTCCCTTTGCTTGCGCACTGACGCTCGCTGCATCCCAGGGCCGGCCCCGCACCACGAGGCCAGCCCTCTCCGGCGACGCATCCCTGCCGCATCCCACCCATGCCGCGATCAATGCAGCCGCCCGCCTCCCGCAGGCGACGTCTCCCACTCCACCGCATAGACCGCCCGCTCCTCGCGTACGCCGTTGGACGTGGGTTCGCGCAGCGGCTGGCGCTCGATCTGCAGCATTAGCGTCCGCATCGCGTCCGCTGCATCGCAGAGCGTGTCGCCCACCGCTGGCAATGCCTGGCCGGCACGCGCGGTGGCATCGCCGACCGCCTCCACCCGGGTATGGGCCGAGACGGTCTCGGCCAGCAGGTTCAGCCGGTCGATCTGCGCCAGCGTGACGCGGAAGGCGCCGCCGTCCACGTCCGGCGCCACCGCGACGGTGGCAGCGGGCTGGGCGCCGCGCGTCGTGTCGGTCCGCTGCGCAGGATAGGACAACGCGTCCAGCACCAACTCCACCTGGTCGGCCAACAGCTCCAGACAGAGCGCCAGCTCGCCCATGCGCACTTTGGGCTCGGCGGCACGCTCCTCGTCCGGCGTGCGCGGCTGCGCCAGCCGGACCAGGAACCTCACGTGATCGCGCAGCTTCGCCAGCCGGAACTGGCTCTCCTCCGGCAGGAAATAGCCGGGCATGTCTTCATCGTCCAAACGGTCGTACGACATCGTTGCCTCCTCGGTCCATGAAGGGTCCGCCCGCCACGCAGGGCGGACGGGAAGTCGGGAGGTTCGAAACCGCACAGAGCCGGCGGGCGTATTTCCCCGAAGGGTGTTGTATTAGCCGCCCTCCCGACGCAGGCATCGCGTCGGGAGATGGCGGCACCGAGAGCACCGTCGACCAGTGCGGCAGTAGCACTCCAACTTGACGCAAGATCGGATAGCAAGCTAAACAGCAGCAGGGAAGACATGATGGACGGAAGGACATGGCGAAAACACCTCCACTGAAGACCACATGGCTAGCCTGCGCGGCAATCGCGGCGCTCTCCACGACGGCATGTTCAGCGCAGCCGCCGTCCTCCACCCCCCAACCATGCCCCTAGCAGCGAGCGGCGATCAGTGGCCGTAGCGCAAGCCGCAGCCGGCAATACTCTGCAACCGGGCGAGTACGTTACCGAAAAGGGGTGGGGGCGCCTGCTGCTCAAGGAACAGAACGGGGCGTTGACGTTTTCATTGGAAAGCACCACCGGGGAAGACGTGTGTGCGCTCGATGGAGCGATCGACGGAGATCGGGGCGTCGCCAAGGGCGACAACGGCCAACCCGCCTGCAGTGTGAAGTTCACCAGCACCCAGCAAGGCATTGACGTGAGCGCAGCAACACCCAAAGAGTGCAAGGCATTCTGCGGCTACAACGGCGATTTCGAAGCGCCCTACCTGCGTGTGAAGGATGGCTGCGGCCGAGACGATCTCGATCGCACACGGACTGCGTTCAAGCGTTTTTACGACGGCAAAAACTATAAGGCGGCGCTGACCACCTTGTCCCCGGCACTGACGAATTGCTTGCCAACGCTGGAATGGGAAGAAGAAGGCGCCATTCGCAATGACCTGGCCATCACCCAGTACAAGAACGGGCTATATGCGCAGTGCCTGGCCACGCTCGACAAGTATGCCGAGGACGCCGGCAAGGACGACGATGCGGCCGTGGACGGCTGGACGCCGGTGCTGGCGGATCGCTACTTGGCGATCGTGCGCGCGGCAAGGACCAACATCGGCTTGTGCCGTAAAGGCGCAATGAAGAAGTAGGCCCCAAAAGGGATGGAGTGATGAGGACAACACGCATTCGCCAGCGGTACTGGCGGATGCGGAGTTGCGGACACTCAGCTATCCATTGTCATCCTGGCGGCAACCGGGCAACACGAAGGAGCCCGCTGCCTCGATAACGTCACCCCAACGACTGCCCTTGATTTCTAGACAAGTCGCGTTGCTGGGTCATCGCTTGTTCCTGAGCAATTGCCTGGTTCGCCACCATAAGTTTGGCGTCTGACTGCTCTACCGGTGTCTGCGTCGCTTGCTGTACGAGGACATGGGCACGCAGGTGCGCGGGATCGTTCAACTCTCCTTGAACCGCGAACAAGCGCTCGGGACCAGCGACGACATGATCCACCCGTGTCAACGCATTGCTGGATAGCGAGGCATTGGAGGCATTGGGATACTGGTCTCGATTGTCCTTGCAGGCGGCGAGAAGGCTCCTGCACACGCGCTCGCTGTTCTCATCGAATGGCACGCCAGCCTGGCTCCCGAGCCGCTGCACTCCCTCCCTGATTTGCAGGAGCATTGCGTGATCGGGGTGCGCAGGATTGTCGGGTCCGGTCCTGCCACCGTGCTGTTGCGGAGCGGGACGAAGTTCCGGCGCATGAGGGTCCACATGCAGTAGCCGTTGCGTCTGGCCTCCCTGCTGCACGTTGAGATCGGTGGTGCCATCTTGGTTTCGAGCGCGGGTCAGATTCTCGCGTGCGACAGAGCTCCATTCACCGTTCAAGAAGGCATGGCCCTGCCCATGCTTGTTCCAGTTGACCAGATCATTCCCTGCGGCATAGAAGCCCGGCCCATTGAAGCGCTCTGGGTGCGCGCGATCCGCAGGACCGTACTGATGCGTCGCACCTCTATCCAAAGCCCCGATGAACTGCCCTGCGCGATCGTCATGGATGAACAGGTTTTTGATGACCGGGTACTCGTGCGGCAAGTTTTGGTGTGGCCTGTCCGCATTGAGGGCGGTTGGATTGACAAGCGGATCAGCCAAGACACTTGCCCAAGCCGTCGAGAGAGGGCTTTCTCGATTCGCGTTGCGCAGCGCGTTGACGACATCGGCCCCTCTCAGGGCGTCGTCACGCCCCAGCTCAAAGTAGTCGTTCCGACCCGAGCGTTTGGGGAGAAGCCCGTCGATGGCAGCACTGACGTCTGCCACAGAGTCATATTGATTGCCCTCAAGCTTGCGAATCATTGGTGCAGCGCGTACTTCGTTCTGGTTGTATACCTTGCCAACCATCGCCGCCAGTTTCACTTGGTCGTCGAGTGAAGCGTTCTGATACAGGTTGCTTCGCTGCAGAGGCGCAATGGCATGATCCATCAATTTGTCGATCTGGGCGATGTCGCGATCGTGCACCCAAGTGATACCGGCGTCCGAGGACAAGAACGCGTCCAACCGCGATTTGACATCCGCATCCAGCGGGCGCCCGTGGTCGCTTCTGATCGCATCTCCATCACGACCAAGATCCGCAATCGCTCTCGTCGCCTGATCTTCGGTCAACACCGACTGTGGCTGATGCGCGCTCGCCCAGCCCTGGTACGCATTGATCAAGTCCCTTGGAACGTTTTCGCCATTAGGATCATTGGGCTGATAGTGCTGCCCAAGATCCGTTTGGATGGTACCGATCGAATAGCCGCTTTTGTCCGCCGGTTCGAGTGTCGGCGTTGACGCCTTGTCGCCTGCAACAGCCAGTCGATATGCATCGTATCGACTCTCGGAGGTGACACCCACCGCGAAGTAGAGGGTCGCGCGCAGCTCCTGGTCCGTGAGCGTACTCATTGTTCGTCCTCGGGATCCGTACACTCCTTGTCAAAAGGCACTTCCTTCCCTGCGATGTCCGGATGAAGCGCGACGCTACGGCGGTAGACAGAACCGTACTTCTGATATCGAACAAGTTGCCCATTTTCCAGCCGGAACTGATCGTCTGGCCCTGAGAACGCGGGGCATGCGGCGTAGCTCTTTCCCCCGTCATCGCTGCAGTAGCGGACATACAACGTGTCTCCACGCACTTGTCCCCGCAGTTGCCCATCATTGCCGTGGGCGTTCGTCGCCTCGCTCCAATCCCCCGTGACGCGATCGCCATGCTGCTGCAGATGCAGGCTCAGATAGTGGCCCAAGTCGCATTTCTTGGCATACGCCCACTCCCCAGAAAACGAAGGGGCCTTGCTCGCCGAAGCGGAGCTTGCACACGAGGTAATCAACCCCATCGCCACAACCAGCGCGGCCACGGGGAAACACGGCCTGGATCGCATTTGCTCAGCCATTCAGTCACTCCCTGGACATGGTCTGCGGCTTGTATGCGCGAAAGATAGCAACTAGGCCTGCGGCATTCCACACATCTCCTGCGAGATGAACCGGCAACGCTCCGCCAGCCAGCCCACCGGCGGAGCGTTCTTGCCTCACCTCAGCCATGTGGGATCAATGCAGCCGCCCGCCTCCCACAGGCGGCGCGGCCCACTCCACCGCATAGACCGCCCGCTCCTCGCGTACGCCGTTGGACGTGGGTTCGCGCAGCGGCTGGCGCTCGATCTGCAGCATTAGCGTCCGCATCGCGTTCGCTGCCTCGCAGAGCGTGTCGCCCACCGCTGGCAATGCCTGGCCGGCACGCGCGGTGGCATCGCCGGCCGCCACCACCCGGGCATGGGCCGAGACGATCTCGGCCAGCAGGTTGAGTTGGTCGAGTTGCGCCAGCGTGACGCGGAAGGCGCCGCCGCCCACGTCCGGCGCCATCGCGACGGTGGCAGCGGGCCGGGCGTCGCGCGTCGTGTCGGTCCGCTGCGCAGGATAGGACAGCGCGTCCAGCACCAACTCCACCTGGTCGGCCAACAGCTCCAGACAGAGCGCCAGCTCGCCCATGCGCACTTTGGGCTCGGCGGCACGCTCCTCGTCCGGCGTGCGCGGCTGCGCCAGCCGGACCAGGAACCTCATGTGATCGCGCAGCTTCGCCAGCCGGAACTGGCTCTCCTCCGGCAGGAAATAGCCGGGCATGTCTTCATCGTCCAAACGGTCGTACGCCATCGTTGCCTCCTCGGTCCATGAAGGGTCCGCCCGCCACGCATGGCGGACGGGAAGTCGGGAGGTTCGAAACCGCACGTAGACGGCGGGCGTATTTCCCCGAAGGGTGTTGTATTAGCCGCCCTCCCGACGCAGGCATCGCGTCGGCTTGCGCCCGAGCCTCGGGCACAAAAAACCCACCGGTTTGTCGGAGGTGGGTACCGCTACGTGAGGAGTTTCGACGCTCCTTATGAGAAAGCCTGCTACTGAGCAGACAGCTTGTCAAGCTCAGAGGAATCAAGCCTCTTAGGCTTCGGCAATCGGCGCCTCTAGGTGTACTCTAGGCTTGTTCAGCATTCAGGGATATCTTAAACATGCCACGCGATCTGATGGGACACTCATGAACGATGGCCGCGCAGTAGCAAACTTGATTCTAGACATAGCCCAATCCGAGGGGAGGGATGTAACCAACTTGGCACTTCAGAAAATTTTGTTTTTCTGTCACGGCTGGTGCATTGCCAAGCTTGGAAAGCCACTTGTAAAACAGGAATTTGAGGCGTGGCAGTACGGGCCCGTGCTGCAGCATGTGTATAGAGAATTCAAGTCGTTTGACCGGGCACCCATAAAAAGTAGAGCCCGTAAACTAGATCCAGCGACAGGCGCAAGAGTTGATCTAGAAATAACTTTAGATGAAGAAACCAGCAAGGTCGTCCATGCAGCAACCATATTCTACTCAAAGTTGCGCCCAGGCACTTTAGTAGAGATGAGTCATGCTCCTGGGGGACCATGGGACAGAGCCTGGAACCACGGGGGTACCATCAACCCGGGTATGCGCTTGCAGAACGATGAGATTGAGCAGCATTTTAGGGTCTTGAAGGCACCCTTCTGACAGTGAGGAATAACCCAATGGCAAAGCTCAAGATTCCTTCACTTCAGCATCTTGCACGCGTCTGGCATCCTGATCCAGTTCGAATTCAGAAAGCGCTTGTAGCACTCGTTAGAAATAGCCCAACTTTTAGCTACGAACTAGTCTTCGAGCTCGTCCGAGATCTAATTTACCTAAAGATACCTTATAGCCAAATTGAGCAAGCAATTATTGAAAAAGTGAAACGAGAGGATGTGCGCAAAAATTTCCTTAGCCTACTTCCATTGGTGCAGAAACATTTCAGAGACATTGAAATTAACTTCGTACATCAGGTCGCAAGGCGATTCTATCCCGTAGGGCGTGAGCTAGTGATCCCTTTTAGCCCCCCCCTAATCTATGGCTCCAACGGAAAGCTCCATCTCCCGTGGTTTAGTTTCTGGCGCTCAAATCCACTTGATAAAGAACGCCTCGCCTTGTTCATCACAGTAGTAGATGACATCCTTGCCCAGGACCCGGATCTAGAAGAGGCTGACTTTTCCTTCCTGGACTTTAGTGCCCCAAATTCCAAGTCTGACCGGCAACTGGTTGTGTTGCCGGGGGAAAAGATAGCGCGCGTAAGCGATCAAGAGCGCAATGAGATGTTGATGATCTTCGTACGAGGATTCCAACTTGCCAAAAGTGAACTTAGCAGCAGCTACGACGATACAAAGATGCAGCCACAGGTAGCCGATAAAGACGACGATCAGATCCCTCTTTTTGAGTAGCATTTTATAGTCGCTTCTACCGCTGCTACTAAACGTTGTGCACGAGACCTATTTGCTTCCATACTACCGCTACTTGTATCAGATCAATCCGCGCTGTCAGTTTCAGTCCCAGGCCCACCCGCCACTCCGGGCAGGCAGACCGCAAGAGGTAATGGCACCTAGAAGAGAAAGTGCAAGCCGGCTCGGTTTTCTGCTTGATTATCTTGCGTCTTTTTAATTAGTCTTTAGAAAAAATGAAAGGCTCGCTCTTCCGCGATGGAGAACTCAGAAATCACACGACATCGACTCCGTTCATCGCCGAGAGCAGTGTCAAACTTGTTTACACCATCTATAGAGCCTGACTCCACACCTAGGCTCCATTCGTCTGAAAAGTAATGTTTTACAATTAGCATTGTGAACGCCAGAGGTGTAAGCTGCCGTCGCAAGGCCCATCTATTATCACCATGTAGACCGATGTGCAAGTGAGAACAGGGATGAGATAAGGCAACATACTGAGATGGAGCGTTTTCGTATCGGAATATGGGCACACTCCCCCGAAACGCCATACCTCTCACAAGCTGTCCAAAGTCATCATCTGTAATAATTCCACCCGCAAGCATTTCTCGGTAACGCCTGAACTTATTCAAGGCATTTAAATCAGAAACATGCGGGTTTGGGTAATACGCAAATCGAACATGATCCGTTTTCATCCATCCAAATTGAAAGAACGAATGATCAAATAGAAGGATATTAAAGTAAGAGCGCTGCAAACAGAAAGAATATAAGCTTTCGTGAGTAGTAGATGAGCACATTATTTGCTCTCTAAAACCATCGTCGACGTCCAACGGCTCGCCACTCGCGAAGCTTTCAGCGAGACCGCAAGATTCCAAAAAGCGCCAACTGGCATTTATTCCCTCAACGACCCCGCGTCGCTCCATTCCTCTCCTCCAGCAAATCCATGGCCTCATCTTCAGTAAAGCCCTCAGCCTGAAGCTGCTTGAGATACTGATCGCGAATTTTCTTGATTGCGGCCTGCTTTTTACCCATATCGCGCTGAATGAAGTTGATCTTAGTAAGATCTGGCATTGCGAACTTAAGATTAGGGAACTCTTGCATTGCAACGGAGATTTCTTGCATTAGACCGCTGGCAATCTCGCCCATTCCACTAACCCGCACCCAGGCCTTAGATCGTGTGAGCGCCGTAAAGACCTTGTTTCTGCCCGCCCGAGTCCTTCGACCAGCTCCATCTAAACCGACAACAATAACTGCGGGAGCTTCATTACCTTTTGCCTTATAGATAGTCGAGAGAGTAACACGACCTTCGGCAAAGAAAGGAAGATCAGAAAACGAATCTGCAGATAGATTGTGACTGCTAATATTCGCAGCAGCCATTAGAGAGCTAATCTCCTTAAAATAGTATCTAACATTCCGATCGTCCAAGCATACGACGACTATGTCATGAGGATTTAATCCCCCAGAAATAAAGGATCTCACCTGAGCCACCGCCCAAGCACATTCAGCGCCGAGGTTTTGTGCAATGAAACAATCGATAATGGGATAGCCATCGACACTGCCAATGGAAAGAGGACTATTTTTCGCAGGACGCTCGATTACCACCGACGAACCCGGAATATTGAAGTCTCCCCTTTTAACCTCGTAACCGACATCTCCCCAATGGTCAGCACTTTCCAACATTTGCACTAGCTGACCATAGATGCCAAAGCCTAACGCATGGGCGACAACAAGCACTTCTCTCTGATTGCGATAGCATTTGCTTAGGACAATGTCATTTTCTGCACCGCGCGGCAAATTCGCAGATGACCGATCTAAAGATATGAGCGCACCCGCAGCGTCTGCGCCAAATAGTTCCTCTGGCGACCTAATCTTTACATCAAGAATGTTTTGTAACTCATCATAAGCCCAGACAATGTTCTTTCGATCACGCCCGCCCTTCGTTACATTATACGCGAGGCGATAAAAGCTTGAAGGGAAATCCTGCCCTTCGTCGATGAGAAAATAATCGTAGTAAGCTTGATCTCCAGCAGCCTGCTGTAAATACGTCGCGCATGCGAAGTCAAAAGGGTCACTAACGCCGGCTCGTTGTTTGGCTATAGGAAAGCTCAGTGACTCGACCCCTGCTCTGACACAAGCATCATGGTAGACGCCGGGCTTACGGCCACCACCCCAGCCATGCCTTATGTGAACCAAGGTCCAATCCGGATCCTCGTCCTTGTAATGGCGATAGAACTTGGTAATCAATGACCTAATAGTTTCGTTGAGGCTCTTTGTATAGAAAGTGATGAGAATCTTGGCCTCGGGATTAGTTAAATGAAGGTGTGCCGCCTTCATGGCCAAAATCACGGTTTTTCCAGAGCCAGCCAAGCCGCGAATTCGCTGTGGTCCCGCCACAGTTGACAATGCTGCCCTACGCTGTTTTTCGTCGAAATTTGCGATCTCTGATTCAAGTTGCACGAGAGCAACCGCGGCTTTCTGGGAAGCAGGATCACCGACTGATCTTTTGACAGGTCGCGTCAGCGCCTTCGCGCCTTCTATAACCGAACGAGCCTCCGCAAGATCATCTGGACTTAAGTTTGGATTGCCAATTTCATCAAAAAATGAGCGCAGGCTTGCCATCGACGTGATGACAGGCAAGCCGGACTCTTCTTGCAAATCAATGGTTGCCGAAAGGCCAGGAGCATAGATTATAGGAGTAACCTCAAACTTGAGAGAAGCCACCCCCCGCCGGAGCTGCCTACTCTTGAGCAGACGCCCTATTAAGATGCTGCAGAATTGTGAAATCTCTTCCTCAACATCTACAAGCGCACCTTGGTTGCCAGATGTTATTTCAATACTGCTTAAAGCCCGGATTGCTATTACACCGTGTTTTGGGCTGAGCAAGAGAGCGCTTGGAGTGTGGATCTGCGCTTCGTAGTCGCCATAGGTGGGGAAGTCGTAGTAAAAAACGGCACCATTTAGGACAAAGTCCATTGGTGAACTTTGAAGAGCATCCAGAAGCTCACGACCAGCGACATCGCGATCATACCGATCGGTAGTAAGTATGACTTCTAGGGCCACGTTCCATCCTTAACAAGTTAGCGTCTCCAGACGATATTAACGCCACGAGAATAAGAAAAGGCGGCCAAGCCCGCTTTTCTTGTGGGTCAAACCCGCATTGGGACGTCCTACATACACACACTACCAAGAGCTAGACAGACGAAGCGAGGATCCGACTTGACCGATAGCAGAGTCGTACGGCGAGAACATGTATTGGATCGGGACGAGATCAACCGGTGAAGCGCATGCGTAATCCCGATACTTCGCCGTATCCCTGCCGTCGGAGCAACAGCGGCGCCCTCCCCCATCAAGCCGCCACATCCACATACTCAACTTGACTCGAAGGCAGCGGAATCACTTCCCCATCCTCTCGCATGCCAGCCAGATGCAACTCGATCGCCTCGCGGATCAAATCTTCCACCTCCGCAGTCGTCGCACCCGTCGCCACACACCCCGGCAGATCCGGCACGTAGGCGGAGTAGTTGTTACCCGCTTGCTCAATGACAACGGCGTAGCGCATGACGATTACCTCTTCAGGCCGGCCTGTTTGAGAATGCTGTTCAGGGTGCCGGGAGCCACATCATCGCTCGGCTTGCCGGCCACTGTCACGCGGCCTGGGTAGACAGGATGCTTGAACTGGCGGTGGCTGCCGGTCTGGCTGACTTGCTGCCAGCCTGCGTCCCTGAGTTGTTGCAGCACGTCGCGGATTTTGGGGGGCATGTTCGCGGTCCTTGCGAATGCGGGCCGACCAGGGGAAGAGCGCCCTCTTCCGCTGCGGCCCCCTCTCCCGCGTGGCGGGAGAGGGGTAGAGCGTTATTGCCTGGCGGGTCGGTTAGACGCCAACCGGATTCGACTTCTCAGGATCGATCTTGTACTGCTTGATCGCCCGAGCCACATCCTTCCCGGTCATCTTCCCATCCTTCGCCAACGCCGCAATCGCCGCATGCGCGATGTAGTACCGATCCACCTCGAAGAAGCGGCGCAGGTTGGCGCGGGTGTCGGAGCGGCCGAAGCCATCGGTGCCCAACACGGTGTAATGCGCCGGCACGAACGCACGAATCTGGTCGGCAAAGGCACGCACATAGTCCGTTGCCGCAACCACCGGCCCCTGGCGCCCTTCCAGCAGCTGGGTCACGTACGGCTTGCGCTGCTCGCCTTCCGGGTGCAGGCGGTTCCAGCGCTCGGCGTCGAAGCCGTCGCGGCGCAGTTCGTTGAAGCTGGGGCAGGACCAGATGTCGGCGGTGACGCCGAAGTCCTTGTCCAGCAGCTCCGCCGCGGCGATGGCTTCGCGCAGGATGGTGCCCGAGCCCAGCAGCTGCACGCGCAGTTCGCCCTTCTTGGGCTTGCCGGCGTCCTGCAGCAGGTACATGCCCTTGATGATGCCCTCTTCTGCACCGGCCGGCATTTCCGGGTGGGTGTAGTTTTCGTTCATCAGGGTGATGTAGTAGTACTCGTCCACCTGCTCCTGCATCATCCGCTTCATGCCGTACTGCATGACCACGGTGACTTCGAAGCCGAAGGTGGGGTCGTAGCTGCGCACGTTCGGGATGGAGCCGGCGATGACCTGGCTGAAGCCGTCTTCGTGCTGCAGGCCTTCGCCATTGAGCGTGGTGCGGCCGGCGGTGCCGCCGAGCAGGAAGCCGCGGGTGCGCATGTCCGCCGCCTGCCAGGCGATGTCGCCCACGCGCTGGAAGCCGAACATGGAGTAGTAGATGTAGAACGGCAGCATCGGCACGTTGCTGACCGAGTAGCTGGTGCCGGCGGCCAACCACGAGGAGATGGCGCCCGGCTCGCTGATGCCCTGCTGCAGCACCTGGCCGGACTGGTCCTCGCGGTAGAACATCAGCTGGTCGGCGTCTACCGGCTTGTACTTCTGGCCGAACGGGGCATAGATGCCGATCTGGCGGAACATGCCTTCCATGCCGAAGGTGCGCGCTTCGTCGGCCACGATGGGCACGATGCGCGGGCCCAGGTCCTTGTCGCGCAGGGCGATGTTGAGGCTCTGCACGAAGGCCATGGTGGTGGAGTAGCTGCGCTCGCCGCTGGACTTGAGCAGGCGGTCGTACTTGTCCAGGCCGGGCACGGTGAAGGACTGGTCGGCCTTGCGGCGGCGCTGCGGCAGGTAACCGCCGAGCGAGGCGCGGCGTTCCTGCAGGTACTGCACTTCCGGCGAATCCGGGCCGGGGTGGTAGAACGGCACCTGCTCGGCGTCGGCCAGCTGCTTGTCGCTGAGCGGGATGTTGAAGCGGTCGCGGAACGCGCGCACGGCGTCGTCGTCCAGCTTCTTGGTCTGGTGGGTGGGGTTGAGCGATTCGCCCGAGGAGCCCATGCCGTAGCCCTTGACCGTCTTGGCCAGGATCACGGTGGGCATGCCCTTGGTGTTCACCGCCTGGTGGTAGGCGGCGTAGACCTTGTGCGGGTCGTGGCCGCCGCGGTTCAGGCGCCAGATGTCGTCGTCGGACAGGCCGGCGACCATGGCCGCGGTCTCCGGGTATTTGCCGAAGAAGTTGGCGCGGGTGTAGGCGCCGCCGAAGGCCTTGCAGTTCTGGTATTCGCCGTCGACGGTTTCCATCATCAGCTTGCGCAGCACGCCGTCGGTGTCGCGCGCCAGCAGCGCGTCCCAATAGCCGCCCCACAGCAGCTTGATGACGTTCCAGCCGCCGCCGCGGAACACGCCTTCCAGCTCCTGGATGATCTTGCCGTTGCCGCGCACCGGGCCGTCCAGGCGCTGCAGGTTGCAGTTCACCACGAAGATCAGGTTGTCCAGGCCTTCGCGGCCGGCCAGGGCGATGGCGCCCAGGGTTTCCGGCTCGTCGCTCTCGCCGTCGCCGATGAAGCACCACACCTTGCGGTCGGACTTCTCGATCAGGCCGCGGTGCTCCAGGTACTTCATGAACTGCGCCTGGTAGATGGCGCTGAGCGGGCCCAGGCCCATCGACACGGTGGGGGTCTGCCAGAAGTCCGGCATCAGCCACGGGTGCGGGTAGGAGGAGATGCCCTGGCCGTCCACTTCCATGCGGAAATGGTCGAGCTGGGTCTCGTTGATGCGGCCTTCGAGGAAGGCGCGGGCGTAGATGCCCGGGGCGCTGTGGCCCTGGATGTAGAGCAGGTCGCCGGGGTGCTTGTCGGACGGGGCGCGCCAGAAGTGGTTGAAGCCCACGTCGTACAGGGTGGCGGCCGAGGCGAAGGAGGCGATGTGGCCGCCCAGGTCGCCAGGCTTGCGGTTGGCGCGGACCACGGTGGCCATGGCGTTCCAGCGGATGATCGAGCGGATCTTCCACTCGATGGCCGCATCGCCCGGGCTCTTGGCCTCGTTGGCGGGCGCGATGGTGTTGACGTACTCGGTGGTCGGCGAGAACGGCAGGTAGGCGCCGGAACGACGGGTCAGCTCGACCATGTCCTCCAGCAGCTGATGCGCGCGTTCGGGGCCCGCCACATCGATGACGGCCTTGAGCGATTCGATCCACTCCTGGGTCTCAGTGGGGTTCGGATCGTTCTGCAGCACCTCGTTCAACCAGTTCATAGCGCTCCCGTAGGTCGCACGCACGCGCGCGATTGCATGTGTTTTTCGAAGCCTCCAAGTGTAGCGCAACCGCCCCGCCGGACCTCGTACGGCAGCGTATGGAACGGACTGTCACATTGGCCCGGGACAGCGCGCGACACCCGGCGCGCGGCGGGGCGCGGCTGCGCTTATGATCGGGGCCGACTCCCGCGGAGCGCCGCCATGACCGCCCTTTCGTCAGCGCAGGACGCTTCAGCGGTCGCCTGGCGGCACAGCCTGCGCACCCGGCTGATGCTGTGGGGCAGCCTGCTCCAGGTGGCGCTGCTGGCCGGGCTGGCGCTGCTGTTCTACCTGGGCGCGCGCCAGGTGGTGGTGCGCAATGCGCGCGAGGAGGTGGCCGGGCTGGCGCAGCAGACCGCGCGCAGCCTGGATGCGACGCTGGGCTCGGTGCAGGTGAGCGGGCGCACGCTGGCCGCCGGCGCCTCGGCGGTCGGGCGCCAGCCGTTCAACCTGCGCAGCCTGCTGCACGCCACGCTGGAGGGCGACCCGGACATCGCCGGGGCGCTGCTGGTGATCGAGCCGGGCACGCTGAAGGGCGACGACCGCGGCTTCGCCTGGCACCTGCGGCGCGCCAACGGCCGCGTGACCGAACAGCCGGCCGATGCGCTGGGCTACGACTACCGGACCATGCCCTGGTACCGGCGCACGCTGACGGCGCAAGCGCCGTGGTGGTCCGAGCCGTACAGCGACGCCTCCACCGGCGGCGACTACCTCACCACCTACAACCTGCCGCTGCGCCTGCCCGGCGACGGCGTGCAGGCGCCTGCGATCGGCATGGTCAGCGTGGACGTGCCGCTGAAGCGGCTGCAGGCGATCGTCGGCGAGCTGCCGGCCAGCGCCGGGTTGCAGCCGATGCTGCTGTCGCCGGACGGGCTGTTCGTGCTGCATCCGGACCCGGCGCTGCGCTTCCGCCGCACCCTGGAGGCGCACGTGGCGCGCGCCCGGCCGGACCTGTCGCCGCTGGCCGCGGCGGTGGCCGCGCACGCACCGGTGCGCTTTTCCCACACCGCGCCCGACGGCGAGCGCTACCTGACCCAGAGCGCGGCGGTCGGCGACACCGGCTGGACCTTCGCGCTGACCGTGTCCGAGGGCTACATCGTGGCCGGGCTCAACCGCATCGCGCTGTGGGTGGGGCTGGGCGGCGGCAGCGCGCTGCTGCTGTGGCTGTGGCTGCTGCACCGCTACACCGCGCGGCTGGCGCGGCCGATCGAGGACCTGACCAACTCGGCGGGGCATTTCAGCCAGGGCGAGTTCGACTACCCGCTGCGCCACGTGGAGCGGCAGGACGAGGTGGGGGTGATGGCGCGCGCCTTCGACCGCGCGCGCGGTTCGATCAAGCTGCAGATGGAGGAGATCGCCACGCTGGCGCAGGCGCGGCAGCGCATGCAGAGCGAGCTGTCGATCGCGCGCGACATCCAGCGCGCGATGCTGCCGGACGGGCGTACCTTCGACAGCGCGCACAAGCACCTGGAGACCTATGCGCTGCTGGAGCCGGCGACGATGGTCGGCGGCGATTTCTACCAGTTCTTCGAGACCGAGCCGGGGCTGCTGTGGTTCGTGGTCGGCGACGTGTCCGACAAGGGCGTGCCGGCGGCGCTGTTCATGGCCCGGGCGATGACCGTGCTGGAAGTGGCCGCGCGCCGCCACAACCGGCCCGACGCGATCCTGATCGCGGCCTCGCAGCGCATGGTCGAAGGCAACGAGACCTGTATGTTCGCCACGGTGCTGTGCGGGCTGATCGACGTGCACAGCGGCGACTATTGGCTGTCCAGCGCCGGCCACGAACCGCCGGTGCTGCTCGGCGCCGACGGCCACGCGCAGTTGCTGGCGCTGGAATCTGGCCCGCCGCTGGGGATCGAGCCGCAGACCCGCTACCCGGTGGTGCGCGGGCGCCTGGCCGCCGGCACCACGCTGTTGAGCTATACCGACGGCATCACCGAGGCGATGGACGCGCAGCAGCAGGCCTACGGCCCCGAGCGGCTGCTGGCCGCGCTGGAGGCGGGCATCGACGCGCAGGCGCAGTGCGCGCGGGTGCTGGCCGCGGTGCATGCGTTCACCGCGGCCGCACCGCAGTCCGACGACATCACCTTGCTGGCGATCCGCTTGCGCCAGGATCCGACGCGGGAAGGAGCACCATGAAACTTCGGCTGCAGATGGCGCCGGCAATGGACACCCTGGCGCAACTGAGCGACACGCTGGAGGCGGCGCTGCTGCGCCACGGCGTGGCCCGCGAGCATGTGAGCCGGGCGCGGTTGATCGTGGAGGAACTGGCCTGCAACACGCTCGAGCATGGCCACCTGAGCAGCGAGCAGCCGCCGGTGGAAGTGCTGCTGCACGTGGAGACCGGCGCGCTGGTGCTGGAATTCCACGACAGCGGCCCGGCCTTCGACCTGCGCGCCGCGCCGCTGCCGGACCTGGACGCGGACATCGCGCAGCGCCCGATCGGCGGCCTCGGCCTGCACCTGGTGCGGCAGCTCGCCGACCATATCGACTACCGCCACGACGCCGGCCGCAACGTCGTGTGCATCACCTTGCTGCAGCCCTTCGACCCCGCCCCCCAGGAGTTCCCCGCATGACCACGTTGAGCCTGCAGATCGACCCCACCCAGGACAGGCGCCAGCGCATCACCCTCAGCGGGCGCCTGGACACGCATACCTACCAGGCCCTGGACGAGGCGCTGGCCCCGCTGCTGGCCACGCAGATCACCACCCTGGTGCTGGACCTGTCGCACCTGGACTACATCAGCAGCGCCGGCATCCGCTCGATCTTCAAGGCGCGCAAGGTGCTGGCCGCGCGCGACGGCCGGGTGCTGGTGGTCAACCCGCAACCGCAGATCCGCAAGGTGTTCGACGTGGTCAAGGCGGTGCCGTTGAACGAGATCTTCACCTCGGTGCAGGAACTGGACGACTACCTGGACGAGATGCAGCGGCGGGTGCTCGAGGAGGGCGACGGCGGCTGAGCCGGGTTGGTCGCGGTTGAAACCTCCTGCAGAACGCGCGCGACCGACGAAAGCGCGCGACCGCCCCGCCGGGTGCACGGCAGGAGGGACTTCAGCGCCGACAGACAGGCACCGAAGCCTACGTATCGACCATCGCGCGTCGCGACTGAAGTCGCTCCCACAAGGGGTGGTGCCGATGGCCGATGCGATTGCACTGTGGGAGGGACTTCAGTCCCGACGCATTGCACCGCCGCAAAGCGAACGTCTCGGCTCGTCGCGGTTGAACCCGCTCCTACAAAAACCGCGCGACCAACCCGCTGGATGCACTGTAGGACGGACTTCAGCCCCGACAGGCGGGCACCGAAGCCGACTTGCCGACCGACTCCGCGTCGCGACTGAAGGGCACCTCTAACAACCCCAAAAAACTCGACTAAAACGCTCGCAAGTCATTGATGCGCATAGTGCGCAATTTTTAGAATCGAGGTTATTAGAGGTGCCCTTCAGTCGCGACGCTATCAACCAGAACGCACCACGCGCCCACCAGGTCGCGCCGCTGAACCATCCCCCACCCCAGCCATGCAAGCCCGACCAGCGACCTTGCCCGCCGCCTAAATTCGATATATCGTTTCGTAACACTTAGACATATCGAAACGATGCCCCGCCCGACCGACCCCAGCCACCGCCCCCCGCGCCGCCTGTTCGACGAGGACAGCCCCGGCCGCGGCCAGCATGGGCGCAGCGGCGGCCGCGGCAGCCGCCCGCTCGGCCATGGCGACCTGCGCCTGCTGCTGCTGGCGATGATCGAAACCCAGCCGCGCCACGGCTACGAGCTGATCCGCGCGGTCGCCGATCTGTTCCATGGGCTGTACACGCCCAGCGCCGGCACCGTCTACCCGACCCTGGCACAGCTGGAAGCGCAGGGCCTGGTGCAGGCCGATGCCGGTGCGGCGCGCAAGCGCTACGCGATCACCGCCGACGGCCTGGCCTTTGTGCAGGCGCAGCGCGCGCAGCTGGACGCGGCGGTGGAACGCACCCACCACAGCGCCCGCGCGCTGGTCCGCGCCAACGTGCCGGCGCCGGTGCGCGAGGCGATGCGCCGGATCAAGCATGGCCTGCTGGCGCGCCATGGCCGCTGGACCGAGACGGAGATCGAACGCGTCGCGCAGCTGCTGATGCAGGCCGCCGATGGCATGGAACGCGAGGGCGATGGTTGAGCGCTGCCCGCACGCCATTGCCACACATCCTTCTTCTCCGCAGGCGCAGCGCGCCGCGCCCCTTTTCCCCAAGGACCTTTTCGCATGAATACCCATGAAAACCGCCTGCTGCGCCACCCGCTGCGGATCCGCCACCTGCAGGTGCTGCGTACCCAACCGCTGACCCCGCACATGCGCCGCATCGTGGTCGGCGGCCCGGCGCTGGACGGCTTCGTCAGCGCCGGACCCGACGACCACGTCAAGCTGTTCTTCCCCAACGCCGAGGGCGTGTTCGTGCTGCCGACGCTGACCGACAGCGGCCCGGTGTATCCGGCCGATGCCGCGCCCTCGCCGGCGCGCGACTACACCCCGCGCCACTACGACGCCGCGGCGCAGGAACTGACCCTGGATTTCGTGCTGCACGGCGATGGCCCGGCCTGCCGCTGGGCGGCGCGGGCCAACCCGGGCGACGCGCTGGTGGTCGGCGGCCCGCGCGGCTCGTTCGTGGCCGCCGACGACTACGCCACCTACGTGCTGATCGGCGACGAGACCGCACTGCCGGCGATCGGCCGCTGGCTGGAAGAACTGCCGGCCGGTGCGGAGGTAGAGGCGTTGATCGAGATCCCCGGCTTCGCCGATCGGCAGGCGCTGCCGTCGCGCGCGCAGGTACGCATCACCTGGCTGGAGCGCAATGGCGTGCACGTACTGAGCAGCCAGTTGCTGGAAGACGCGCTGCGTGATTTCGAAGTGCCGGACGGCGACGCGTTCTACTGGATCGCCTGCGAATCGGCACGCGCGCGGATGATGCGCAAGTTCATCGAAGGCCGGCTCAACGTGCCGAAGGAATGGATCCGGGCGACGGGGTATTGGAAGGCGGGAGGGGACGAAAACGGGTAACACGCCGTAGTCAAGATGGCGCCAATGGCTGAAGCGGGATCGTCACGAGGTACAAGCGCATCCTCTGGAATGTAGACACGGGTGAAAATGTGAATCAAATCACAATATCAAACCTATTTGCATCCAAGACTTTTTCACCAATCGACGGATATCGAGCGGCGGCTTGCAGATGGATAGGGCATTTCACGATATTGATCCCCGCGGCATCACGCTGAACCCGGACGGGTCACTCAACTTCGCCAACCATCGATTGCGCGCCGCGGTGATCGCTTCAGCGACAGCGGGATCGATTCGCCCGATGAGCGAAAATGCCGGAACGTGCACCAACTCCGGCACCTGCTCTTCCACGAATTACACCTGCAACAATACCGGCGACTGCTCCAAAGCGTCCAATGTCGGCTCTTGTAGAACCGGCGGCCAGCCCTCGCCGAACGGTTGAGACAGAATGATGCTGAGCGAATCCACCATCGCCGAAGCGCTTTCTCCGCGCATCCTGTCTCTCATCCTCCTGCCGACCGAAAAATGTAATTTCCGCTGCACCTATTGCTATGAAGATTTTGCAATAGGACGTATGCAACCGAGCGTGGTCGGCGGCATCAAGGCGTTGATCACCAATCGTGTACCTCACCTGGATCGGCTCAACATCTCCTGGTTCGGGGGGGAACCGCTCCTGGCGCGTGATGTCGTCCTGGATATCGGTCAACACGCAAACGCGGTGTGCGCACAACACGGCGTTGCGTTCAGCGCCGGCTTTACCACCAATGGCTACCTGCTCGAGCCGGCTCTGCTGCAGAGGTTTACTGAACTCCAGCACCGCGAGTTCCAGATCACGCTGGACGGTGACGCGGAATGGCACGACAAGACACGGATCACCGCCAACAAAGGCGCCACGTTCGAGAAAATATGGTCGAACCTCATCGCCTACCGGTCACTATCGGCAAATTTCGCTATCTCGCTGCGCCTGCACCTGCATCAGGACAACATCGAATCGGTACGGCGCCTGTATTCCAGCCTGCAGCGCGAACTGCTGAGCGACCCACGGTTTTCTGTTTACTTCCACAAGGTCTCCAATCTGAGCACGGGCGGCACGATCGGGGAAAAGATATTGCCGCGCGACCGCTACCTTGAAGCGATCTCCTACATCACCTCCTGCGTCGATCGCCCCCAGAACGACGAACGCCCAATTTCGGAAGAACATCTGGATGGATATATCTGCTATGCGGCAAAGCCGAACTCGCTGATGATCCGTGCCAATGGCAAGATCGGCAAGTGCACGGTTGCACTGCACGATGATCGCAACGACCTCGGACAACTCCACGCCGACGGCACCATCGACATCGAAAACGACAAGCTACGTCGCTGGATGAGCGGATTTTCCGACCTATCCGAACGCACGCTCGGCTGTCCGCTTTCCACCCTGGCCAGCACGTGAGATACGTCCCATGCCAATCCGCATGGATCCGGACAAGATATCAATAGGCAAGAATGGAGAAGTGCTGTTCGATGGATCAGACGCATCCAGCGCTGCCGCCGTCGAAGCACTGGCAGCACAGCGTTTCGGTACGCTCGCAACCAATGAGGTCTGCAACGGTACGAATCCAGCATGCACCAATACGAAAGACTGCTCATTGGGCAGCAACACCAACTGCAATAACAAAGGCTCCTGCTTCACTCCCAACCCCGGCCCTGGCCAGGGCTGACGCGCAAACTCCAGGTGGATCGCCATGACGACACATACGAACGACAGCCGCCGTAACTTCCTCCTCGGCACCGCCGCCACCGCAATCGCGGCGATTGTCCCTGCCGCGGCTGCGGCGACCGCGGCCACCGATGCCAGAGCGACACAAGCGGCGGCGCCTCTCGGCCGCGCCCTCCCAGAAACGCAGACCTTCGCCGTGCAGGTGCTCGGCGACCTACGGCAGCTGTCGACCGACCTGCAGCTGATTCCCGGGCAGCTCTCCGAGCCGCTCGCGCTCAAGGGGAACGGCACCTACCGGGTGAAGATCAGCCCCACCGACATCACCACCCGCTTCGGGCCGATCTACCGGCTGACCCTCGCCGACGCGCAGGGCGCGCCGCTGGAGGAGATGAACATCGGCAGCGACACCACCGCCACCTTCACCCGCTACGGCGTGCAGGTGTACGCGCTGTCGATCGAACAGGCGATGGAAGAGCGCCTCGACTGAACGCGCCTTTGCCGAGGCTCGGCAGGACGCATCACTGCCTTGCAGGAGCGATTCCTGTCCCCGTTTGTGGGATCAGCTACGAGCGGCTCCCGCGAGCCCGTCCACCTGGCGACACACGGCGAGCGGCCGAAAACGCAAACGCCCGCCGGATGGCGGGCGTTTGCGTTGCGGCGGACGGCGACGGCACGCGAAGCGCCGCCGCGAGCGCAGGCAGGCTTACTTGGCGGCGTCCTGCAGCGCCTCGGTGGTGATGCGGATCTTGACCTCGTCGCTGACGTTGGGCACGTACGCGCCCAGGCCGAAGTCGCTGCGCTTGATCGTGGCGCTGGCGTCGAAGCCCAGCGCCGGCACCTTGCGCATCGGGTGCGGACCGGCGCCGTTGAGGGTCACCGCCAGCACCACCGGCTTGGTCACGCCCTTGATGGTCAGGTCGCCGGCCACGCTCAGCCTGTTGGTGCCGGCCGCGCTCACCTTGGTGCTCTTGAAGGTGGCGGTCGGGAACTTGGCGGCGTCGAAGAAGTCGGCGCTCTTCAGGTGCTCGTCGAACTTGGCGGTGAAGCTGTTGAGGCCCGACAGCGGCAGGGTCACCTGGACGCTGGACTTGGCCACGTTCTCGGCGTTGTAGACCAGGGTGCCGTCGACGTCGCCGAAGTGCGCGGTGGGGTTGGAGAAGCCGAGGTGGTTCCACTGCACCAGCACGTCGGTGTGCGCCGGGTCGAGCTTGTAGGTGCCGGTGGCGCCCTTGATCGCGGTGGCGGCCGCGGCGGCCGGCGCGGCGAAGGCGCTGGTGGCGGGCTGGGCGACGACGACGGCCAGCGCCAGGGCGAGCGGGAGCAGCAGGGTGCGGGTCTTGTTCATGGGCGAAGCTCCTGGGAAATCGGGTGGTTGGGGGAAACTGCAGCAAACACGGGCACAACGGCGTGAGGGGCGAAGCGAAATGGGACGGCTTACTCGATGCGCGCAGCTTCGTCGAAACTCAGCCGCGGCAGGCGCGGGAACAGGCCGGCGGGATCGCCGTAGCCCAGGTTGACCAGGAAGTTGGACTTGATCGCGGTGCCGGCGAAGAAGGCGGCATCGACCTTGGCGTTGTCGAAGCCGGACATCGGGCCGGCATCCAGGCCCAGCGAACGCGCGGCCAGGATCAGGTAGGCGCCCTGCAGCGTGCCGTTGCGGAACGCCGACTCGCGGCGGCCTTCGCGCGGGCCGTCGAACCAGCTCTTGGCATCGGCGTGCGGGAACAGGTACGGCAGCTTCTCGTGGAAGTCTTCGTCGTGGGCGACGATCGCCGTCACCGGCGCGGCCAGGGTCTTGGCCAGGTTGCCTTCGGACAGCGCCGGCCTGAGCTTCTCCTTGCCCGCGGCCGAGGTCACGAACACGAACCGCGCCGGGCTGCCGTTGGCCGCGGTCGGGCCCCACTTCACCAACTCGTACAGGGCACGCAGCGTGTCTTCGCCGACGGGCGTGTCGCGGAAGGCGTTCGGGGTGCGGGCGGTACGGAACAGCTGATCCAGGGCGGCATCGTGCAGAGCGTCGGACATGCGGAAGTTCCTCTATCGTCGGGGAGAAGCCGAAGCCGCCAATGGCAGGCGGTCTCGGCGCAAGGCGGCCAGTGTAGAGTGGCACGATAGCCGCAACACCCAGCCGCGATGCAACGGATTACTACCAAACGTGAAACGATCGGGCGCACCCTGGGCGATTAGCGACGGCCGCGCCGGCAATGCGCGCCAGGCCGAAGCGCTCGCGGCGGCACTGGCCGGACCGGCGTCGATGCCCGCCCGGACGTTGGTGCTGCAACCTCGGCCGCCCTGGCGCTGGCTGGCGCCGCGGCGCTTGCCCGGCGCGGCGCAGGCCTATGGCCGTGGCTTGGCCGAGCTGCTGCGGCAACCGCCGTCGCTGGCGATCGGCTGCGGCCGCCAGGCGGCTCTGGCGACACGCTTGCTGCGCGCGCGTGGCAGTGCAGTGGTGCAGGTGCTGGATCCACGCCTGTCGCCACGGCACTGGGACGTGGTGGTGGTGCCCGAACACGACCGGCGGCGCGGCGACAACGTGCTGACCCTGCTCGGCAGCCTGCACCCGATCGACGATGCCTGGCTGGCCGCGGCGCGCGAGACATTCCCGCAATTCAGCGCGCTGCCCTCGCCGCGCACCGCGCTGCTGGTCGGCGGCCCCGCCGCACTGGCGCCATGGACCGCCGAGGCGGCGACGACGACGTTCCGGGAACTGGCGGCGCACCTGCACGAGCAGGGCGGCAGCGTGCTCGCCAGCACCTCGCGGCGGACCCCGCCGGCGGTGGCCCATGCCCTGCGCCATGCGTTCGCCAGGGTGCCGGGCGTGGTCTGGTGCGGCGATGCCGATGGCCCGAATCCCTACGCCGGCCTGCTGGGCTGGGCCGAGCGCATCGTATGCACGCCCGATTCGGTGAACCTGCTCTCGGAAGCCTGCGCCACGCGCGTGCCGGTGGCTGTGGCGATGCCGGCGTCGGCGCGCGGCCGCGCACGCGAGTTCCATGCGGCGCTGCACGCACGCGGCCGCCTCGGCGATGCCCCGGCCATGCATGGCACCGCCAGCGGCGGGATCGCGCCGCTGCGCGAAACCGCACACATCGCCGCCCAGCTGCGGGAACGGCTGGGGTTGGGCTGACGGAACGCAGCACGCGGCGAAGCGCGTGCCGCCCTGTTCGCCTTTCAGTGGACAGGACGCTCAGGTTCGATGCCATGCGGCACCGGCACCTGCCGCCGCCCGTACGAGGCGGATCAGGGATTGCTGGGAGAACGCGGCATTCCCGCCGGCGCCGTATCCAGGGCCCCGATCAGCAACCGCACGATCGGCGTGCCCAAGCCGGTGGTGTAGTTGTACTTGCCCTTGACCGGCACGTCGTTGTTGACCAAGCCGTTGTAGCCGGGGATGCCGCGGTGCAGGGCCTGCGGAGAATTGGACGCCAGTCGGTACAGGTAATCGTTGAGATTGCCCTGGCGCCCCTGCTTCTCCACCAATAGCGCGGCAGCGCTGGCGAACTCCGGGGCCGCGACGCTGGTGCCGACCAATGGCGTGATGGCTCCCTTGAAGACCGTGTAAACGGCACTTTTTCCTTCTGCGCAAGGCTGCGTTGCAATGCCGGGGCAGCCACCGACCAGCATGCCGATGTCCGGCAGCGTGCGCATCGACGAGCGGGTGCCACCAAACGCACGCAGCTGGTAGGCCGGACGCTGGAACAGCGTGCTGACCCCGCCACCTGCGCCGAAATAACCGCCGGCCAACAGCGCGCCGACGCCATAGTAATCCTTGGCCATCAGCGGATCTGCATAAGCGCTCTCGCCGCGGTAGCTGGAATCGAGCGAGCCCTTCTTGTAATTGGTGAACAGATTGCCGCCGCCTACCGCGGTCACATTCGGGTCGACCGCCGGGTGGTCGACCCCTCGCACGAAGTGCCCATCCTTTCCATCGACCAGATAGTCTGTGTCCGCGCAATCGAGACCGGCATTGTCGCCGCTGGCGGCGACGAACGTGATGCCCTGTGCATTGCCCTGCTTGAACAACGCATTGTAGGCATGCAACGTCGAGGTGAAGTCCTTGCCGTCGTTGTAGGCCTTGGTGTAGTACAGCTCGCAAAAGCCGAAGGAGGAACTGACCACGTCCGCCTCATTGTCCTTGACGATCTGCTGGTAGCCGGCCAGGACCGAGGCGTCGGTGAGATCGGGGATTACGTACAGCAGCACATGCGCGCCGGGTGCGCCGCCAAGTGCCATCTGCACGTCGAGGATGGCCTCACCCGCCGCATTGTCGTTGCCGTCCTGCAGGCCGGGCTTGGCGCCCGCCACATAGCGGCGTTGATACAGCTTGGGATTGGCGTGGTCGCTAGCGTAGCGGCTGAACTTCTCGTGTTCGAACATGGCGTCTATGTCCGAATCCAGCACATCGCTGGAGATCAGGATAGCGATGGTGGTCCCGGTCCCGTCGAGGCGGCGCTGCTGGCCGGGCGCGCCGATCATGCTCTGGTAGGACGGATAGCCGTACGCTTGCTTGAGATCGTTGTACCAGTAGTAGACGTCGACACTTCCATCGCGGTTGCGGGGATCCACATCGAGCCGATGCGACAACACATGCTTCGGCGGCGGCCCCTTGGTCAGGCCGGTGACGACCGCGCCGCTGTCGCGCAGCGCAACCGGCAACTGCAGCTCGCTGGTAGTCGTCAGCCTGGCCTGGCTGCCCTGCTGCAGATCGAGCGACAGCGGCGCGGCGAACAAGCGCTCGACATTGTCTGCGCTCGCGGTGACGTGCAGGGCCGAGCCCTGCTGCGCGACCGACATGTGCGCGGCCTGCAAGGCCGAGCGCACGCGTTCGACCTGGGCCGGCGACGGCGCGAAGCGGCTGTCGAACTCGGCGCGCGACAGCCAGTGATGGTAGTGCGGCGACACCGGATCCTGGATGTCCGCCAGCAACGCGTCCAGCCCGGCTTCGTCGCGCAACGGCAGGTGCACGTCGAAGGTGACCGGTGCGGCGCGCAACGTGGCGGACATGGCGGCAAGCCTGGCGTCGGTGGCGTCCTGCGCGGCATGGGCACTGCCGAACACGAGCGCGCTTGCGGACAACAGGGCGGCCAGCAACGGCCGGCGGCGAATACGATCGATCATGGTGTCTCTCTCCGTGGTGGAATGATATGGCGCCACCTGCAGGGCGATGGCCGGCGCAGGCGACGTTGCATGGACAACAAAAAACGCGCAGCGGTATTGCGCGCCAAGACGAACGGGCGACCGACTGCCGCACCTGCACAGCCAACGCGGGCGCGCGCAAGCGCAATGACGGCGTCACTGCGCATGCGCAACCAATCCGGGTCTTCACCGGACAGGTCAGCGGCCGTGCCATGCGGTCATTCGATCCATGTTCCGACAACGTCACGAGCGCAGAGCTGACGATGTGAAACGCGCCGATGATTCATGAAGATTTTTGCCGAAACCTTGACGGCGCACCGCATTCTGCATCTTGGAAGAAATGCATCGGCAATGTTTCATGGCGGCCGCCGATGCCGCTGCACCCGTCTGAAAGCATCTGCCGACAGCAGGCTTGTCTGCGCACTGCAAAGCGGGAGCAGCAGATGTTCATTCTTCAACGATCGCCTTCCACTGCCAGCGCTCAGTTGCTTTCCATGGAAGCGCACCGCGCGCGCACGACAACGCGATCGCTGCGCGGCGCATGCAGCGGGCCAGCTGCGACGCAGCAGACACATGTATCGCCTGCACCTGCATTGCATGACAACCGCAACACGCATGACCCGATTCTGAAATGTCGCTGTCGCATCGTCGCAGGACCTCCTTAACGAATTTCCCACACATGCCTACCCATCACCTGCTGAGCGCGGCGATCCTCGCCGCGTTGCTGTCGTCACCGCTGGCGGCGCACGCGGCGGACGCGCCGGTCGACGGCGCGGCGAGCGACGCCCGCCAACTCGATACGGTCTCGGTGATCGGCCAGGGCGAAACCCGCCAGGTGCAGCGCATCACCCGCCAGGACGTGCCGGTCCTGCCGCCGGGCACCAGCATCCAGAAGCTGCTCAACCGCATTCCCGGCGTCAACGTGCAGTCCAACGACGCGTTCGGCGCCAACGAGGAATCGCAGACGGTGAGCCTGCGCGGCTTCAACGGCACGCGCCTGGGCTATACGCTCGACGGCCTGCCGCTGGGCGACAACGCCTATGGCAACTACAACGGCTTGAACATCAGCCGCGCGCTGATCGCCGAGAACTTCGGCGGCGTGGAGCTGGCCTCGGGCATCGGCAGCCTGGGCACCGCGTCCACCAGCAACCTCGGCGGCACCGTGCAGTATTTCTCGGACGACCCGTCCACCGAAACCGGCGTGCGCCTGTCGCAGACGGTCGGCTCGGACCAGAACCGCCGCACCTACCTGCGCCTGGACACCGGCGAGCACAACGGCTTCTCCGCGTACCTGTCAGGCGTCTACGCCAGCGCCGACATGTGGGCCGACCCGAAATCGCCGACCCACACCGCGCAGTTCAACGGCAAGGGCGTGTACCAGTTCGACGGCGGCAAGATCACCGCCTTCGTCGATACCTCGCGCACCTCGCAGGCCGACTACGCCTACCTGTCCAAGAGCGGCCTGCACCGCGGCCTGGGCTGGGACTGGAACCTGTACGCGCCGGACTGGCAGCGCGCGCTGGCCGCGGCCTATTGCGCGCCGGCCACCCGCGACGCCAGCCGCTGCGGCTACAGCGGCGGCGTGGACAACATCGACGACGCGTACTACCAGAGCCGCGCGCTGCGCAACGACGACCTGTACTACCTCGCGGGCGATTTCCAGCCCTCCGACGCGGTGAGCGTGCACACCCAGGTCTACCACCACGAGAACGAGGGCCAGGGCCACTGGTGGTCGCCGGGCCAGGCCTCGAACCCGGGCACGCCGCAGGCGCTGCCGATCTCGATCCGCAGCACCAACTACACCATCAACCGCACCGGCGGCATCGCCTCGCTGGGCTGGGACCTGGGCCCGCACCACCTGGAAGCGGGCGTGTGGTACGAGCGCAACAAGCACCACGTGGAGCGCAATTTCTACTGGATCGACGGCCCGATCGACGACGACCTGTTCCTCAGCGGCCCGGACCGCCGGCTGTTCTCGCAGGACTACGTGATCACCACCAAGCAGGCCTATGTGCAGGGCACCTTCAAGCTGCTCGACGAGCGCCTGACCCTGGACATCGGCGCGAAGAGCCCGCACACCACGATGACCGCGCACGAGACGCCGGGGATCGCGGTGGAGTCGCCGGTGGCCAACGGCACGCTCAAGGCCAGCGAGGCGCTGCTGCCGCAGGCGGGCGTGAGCTATCGCCTGGCCGAAGGGCAGGAGGTGTTCGCCTCCTATGCCGAGAACATCGCCGCGTTCCAGGGCGGCGGCGCCGGCGGCCCGCTGCTGGTGACCCAGGCCTCGTTCGACGCCAGCGTCGGCGCGCTGGAACCGGAGAAGTCCAAGACCTTCGAGGCCGGCTACCGCCTGGTGCGCGACCAGTTCGAGGCCTCGCTGGTCGGCTACGACGTGACCTTCGACAACCGCCTGCTCTCGCTCAATCCCTGCCCGAGCATCCAGCAGGGCACCTCGGCGGCGTGCACCACGCGCTTCTTCAACGTCGGCTCGGTCAGCAGCCGCGGCGGCGAGCTGACCTTCATCTGGAAGCCGACCGCGCACCTGCAGTGGTACAACTCGGCCTCGGTCAACCGCTCCACCTACGACGACAACTACGTGCAGAACGGCGTGACCATCCCCACCGCCGGCAAGTACACGGTGGACACGCCCAAGCGCATGGTCACCAGCGAGATCAGCTGGACCTACAACGGCTGGAACGCGAACCTGCGCGGCAAGTACACCGGACAGCGCTACTACACCTACACCAACGACCAGGGCTTCGGCGGCTACACCGCCTTCGACGCCGGCACCGGCTACGACTTCGGCGCGGTGTCGTTCCTGCAGGACCTGAAGCTGTCGCTCAACGTGACCAACCTCACCGACAAGCGCTACGCCTCCAACCTCACCGCCTTCAGCAACAGCGATCCGAACGGGCGCTCGCTGGCCTTCCATGCCAGCGCGCCGCGGCAGGTGTTCCTGACCCTGGACGCGCGCTTCTGAACGCGCGCATCCTGCCCCCACCTGGCCGCCAAGCGCATGCGATGATGAAACCCATGGTCTGGATGCTGGGATGTTCGATGGCGCTGTCGTCGCTGACCGCCGCGGCCGAAACGGTCGCGGCTGCGGGTACGCACAAGCCGCTGGTGATCGGCCACCGCGGCGCCAGCGCGCTGCGCCCCGAGCACACGCTGGCGTCGTATGCGAAGGCCATCGCCGACGGCGCCGACTTCATCGAGCCGGACCTGGTCTCGACCAAGGATGGCGCACTGCTGGCGCGCCACGAGAACGAGATCGGCGCCACCACCGACGTCGCCGCGCATCCGGAGTTCGCCGCGCGCAAGACGGTCAAGCAGATCGACGGGCAGCGCGTGGAGGGCTGGTTCACCGAGGACTTCACCCTGGCCGAGCTGAAGACGCTGCGCGCGCGCGAGCGCCTGCCGCAACTGCGCGGCACCGCCTTCGATGGGCAGTTCCAGTTGCTCACCTTCGACGAGATCATCGATTTCGCCGCGGCCGAATCGGCCGCGCGCGGACTCCCGATCGGGCTGATCCCGGAGATCAAGCACGGCACCTATTTCCAGTCGCTGGGCCTGGCGATGGAGGACAAGGTGCTGGCCACGCTGGACGCGCATGCGTACACGCGCAGCGCGCCGGTGATCGTGCAGTCGTTCGAGATCGGCAACCTGCAGTCCCTGCACCGCAAGCTCGGCAAGGACCATCCGAACGTGCGCCTGGTGCAGTTGCTGGGCGATCCGAAGGAACGCCCGGGCGACCAGCTGCGCAATGGCCCGACCTATGCACAGATGGGCAGCGCGCAGGGCCTGCGCGAAATTGCCAGGTATGCGCAACTGGTCAGCCCCAGCCTGCGCACCATCATCCCGGTCGATGCCGACGGCGCGCTGGCCGCGCCTACCGCCTTCGTCGCCGATGCGCATGCGGCTGGGCTGCAGGTGGTGCCGTACACGTTCCGTCCGGAGAACTATTTCCTGCCCAAGCACCTGCAGGATGCGCGCGGTCCGGCCGCGGTGAATGCCGCCGGCAGCATCGCCGAGATGCGCGCGTTCATTGCCGCGGGCGTGGATGCCTTCTTCACCGACGATCCGGCGGTTGGGCGTGCCGCGGTGGATGGGACGGCGGTGCCGCGCTAGCGCTGGCGCGTTCTCCAGGGTCCGCCAGCCCGATTGTGGGAGCGACTTCAGTGGCGACAGGCTTCACCGGTAACGCCCGTCGCGACTGAAGGGCACCTCTAATAACCTCGATTCTAAAAATTTCGCACTATGCGCATCAATGACTTGCGAGCGTTTTAGTCGAGTTTTTTGGGGTTATTAGAGGTGCCCTGAAGTCGCTCCCACAGGGATGCTCTACGCATCCGGACGATCCGAATGGGCACCGCGCCCCTGCAGGAGCGCTTGAGCCCGATAGCGTCTGGTCGCGGCTGAAGCCTGCACTGGCCCACAAGGATGCATGCGTTTTGTGGGAGGGACTTCAGTCCCGACGCGTGAGACCGCGGCTTCCGCATCGCCAAGCGCCGGTGCAGGAGCGGCTTCAGCCGCGACCGGAGAATGCAAAGGCCGGATCGATCGAACCAGGAAGAGCATCGCGGCTGATGCCACGAAGCCAGCCTGAGCCTGCTGCACGTGCACAGCAAGCGCACGCTGGCCGCGGCGCCAGCGCACGGCGATAATGCGCCGCTTCGCCTCACCCGCAGCGCAACCGCCCCATGCCTCCGCCCTCCCCGCCATCGCCCGCGTTCGCCGCATTGACCCCGCGCGCCCTGCTGCTGGCGGTGCTGGCGATGGGCGCCGTCGTGTTGCTGTCGAACGTGCTGGTGCAGTTCCCGATCAACGACTGGCTGACCTGGGGCGCCTTCAGCTATCCAGTGGCGTTCCTGGTCAGCAACCTGATCAATCGCCGCTTCGGCCCGCGCGCGGCGCGGCGCGTGGCCTGGTGCGGCTTCGCGCTGGCGGTGCTGCTGTCGATCTGGATCGCCACCCCGCGCATCGCCGCCGCCTCGTGCCTGGCGTTCATCGCCGCGCAACTGCTGGACATCGCCGTGTTCGACCGCCTGCGCCGCGGCCGCTGGTGGCGCGCGCCGATCGTCGCCACCACCTGCAGCGCGACGCTGGACACGACGATCTTCTGGTCGATCGCCTTCGCCGGCTCGGCGCTGCCGTGGCTCAGCTGGGCCGCCGGCGACCTGGCGGTGAAGCTGGGCATCGGCGTGTTCCTGCTGGCGCCGTTCCGCGCGCTGCTGTGGCGGACCGCCCCGCCGGCCGCCGCCGATGCATCGGCCACGCGCGCGCCGCAGCGTTAGGGCGAGCCGCGATCGCCTGGCGGCCGCCATGGAATCAGGCACCCCGGCGTTTGCGCAGACGTCCCGGCCTGGCAACGCGCAGCCACGCAAGCGCGAATGCACCGACCCGCAGGCACTCGCCACGCCAGGCCGACTTCGGCAACATCGTCGCCGAGCCGGTGCGATGGATCGAACAACGCCGCTACGTGCGGTCGCGCAGGTAACTCGGATCCAAAACACGCCTCGAATGCTTCCCCGCGACGCATCGACGACGGCACGACCCGGACGCGAATCGGCCACCGCACAAACGAAAGGAAGCGAAGACCCATGACATCGAACCACAGCCGCATGCTCCGCGATCCACTGCTTCTTCCGCTCTTGCTCGCCTCGCTGTTGAATGCGCTTTGCGCAGACGTTCTTTGGCAGAAAATTGCGGCCGCATGCGCCCTGGGCCCCGGCTGGCCGGAATTGCTGCAAGGACTCTGCGGCTTTGTTCTGCTTGTGCTCATGCTCATCAGGGCGCTTTGGCTCAAAAAGCGAATCAACCCCGGATGACGGGCATGCCCCATGTTCGCCTCAGCGGCCTGCCATCCACGTCCGGGCAGGCCGGGTCGGATCCGGCGGGCCGTCGGCGGGCCCGCCGCGCTATCGTCCGCTGCGCCCCGGCTCGAACGCCAGCCCCTTGGCCTGCGCCGCGGCGGCGATCGCCGCGCGCGCGTGCTCGATCGCGGGGGTAATCACGGTCAGCCGTGGGCGTCGATCCAGCGTGCAGGCCAGGCCGGCATCGACCAGCGTCGCGTGCGCCTCGTGCAAACTGGCGGCAGTCGGCGCATCGAACCATGCGCAGCCCGCCAATGCGTCGATCAGCGCCGGCGTGGCGCGCGGCACGGTCAGCTCGGGATGCTGCGCGGCGCCGAGCAGCACCCCGGCCTGCAGCAGGAATTCCAGATCGACCAGACCGCCGGCGCCCTGCTTCAGGTCGAAGCGCGCGGCATCGCTGCGATCCAGTTCGGCGCGCATGCGTGCGCGCATCTTCAACACTTCCTCGCGTAGCTGCGCCGCGTCGCGCGGGCGCGCCAGGGTCTGCGCTCGCACCTGCTCGAAGCGTTGCAGCAACACGGCATCGCCGGCGACGCCGCGCGCGCGCACCAGCGCCTGGTGCTCCCAGGTCCAGGCGCGCTCGCGCTGGTACTCGGTATAGCTGGCCAGCGACGACACCAGCGCGCCCTTGCCGCCGTCCGGGCGCAGGCGCACGTCGATGTCGTACAGGCGGCCGCCGCCGGTGACCGCGCCGAGCAGGGCGATCACCTTCTGCGCCAGCCGCGCGAACCAGCGCCCGCTCTCCAGCGGCCGCGGCCCGGCGGAGGCCTCCACGCCGGCGGCATGGTCGTACAGGAACACCAGGTCCAGGTCCGAGCCGATGCCCAGTTCGATGCCGCCGAGGCTGCCGTAGCCGACGATCGCGAAACTGCCGCCGGTCACTTCGCCATGCGCCGCGGCCAGTTCGGCGCGGGCCAGGCGCAGCACCGTGAGCACCACGCCTTCGGCCAGCTGCGCGAGCTGGCGGGCGCTGTGCACCGCCGGTTGGCGCCGGTCCAGCGCGGCCAGGGCGATGCGGAAACTCAGCGCCTGGCGCGCTTCGTTGAGGCCGCGCAGCGCGGCTTCGGCGTCGTCGCCGGCCGCGGCGACCGCGCTGTCGCACAGCCGCTGCATCGCCGCCCGGTCCGGCATCGGCCCGGCGACGCGGCTGTCGAGCAGTTCGTCGAGCAGCAGCGGATAGGCGGCCAGCCGTTCGGACAGGAACGCGCTGCGCGCCAGCACGTCGACCAGCCGCGCCAGCGCGCTGGGTTGTTCGTCGAGCAGCGCCAGGTAGCTGGCGCGGCGCAGGATCGCCTGCAGCAGACCGAGCACGCGGTGCAACGCGGCATCGGCCTGCGGCGAGCGCGCGGCGGCGTGCAGCAACGCGGGCAACACCCGGTCAAGGCGCGCGCGCGCCGCGTCCGACAGCGCGCGCACGCCCAGCGATTGCACGAAGCCGCGCAGCGCCTGGTCGGCGCCGTCGGCATCGGCGAAGCCGGCCGCGGCCAGCGCCTGCGCACCGGCTTCGTCGGGCAAGCCGCGCCAGTAGCTGGCCAGCGCATCCGGCGCCACCGCCTGTACCCGCGGCGCCAGCAACTCGGCGAATTCGGCGGCGACGCGGTCGCGCTGCACCTGCAGCGCGGCATACAGCTGCGTCCAGTCGGCGTAACCGAGACCGAGCGCGATGCGCGCGCGGTCCAGCGCATCCTCGGGCAAGGCATGGGTCTGCGCGTCGCGCAGCATCTGCAGGCGGTTCTCGACCTGGCGCAGGAACCGGTACGCGTGGGCCAGCGCCGCGCCATCCGCGGCCGCGACCTGCCCGCTGGCGACCAGCGCCTGCAACGCGGGCAACAGGCGGCGCTCGCGCAGCGCCGGCTCGCGGCCGCCGCGGATCAGTTGCAGCGACTGCACCAGGAACTCGATCTCGCGGATGCCGCCGGGACCGCGCTTGATGTCGTCCAGGCGGTCGTGGCGCGCGACTTCGGCAGTGATCGCCGCCTTCATCTCGCGCAACCCGTCGAGCGCGGTGAAGTCGAGGTAGCGCCGGTACACGAACGGGCGCAGCGTCTGCAGCCAGTCCTCGCCGGCAGCGATGTCGCCGGCCACCGCGCGCGCCTTCAGCCATGCATAGCGCTCCCAGTCGCGGCCCTCGCGCTGGAAGTAGTGATCCATGCCGGCGAACGACAGCGCCACCCGCCCGGCGCTGCCGAACGGACGCAGGCGCAGGTCCACCCGATGCGAGAAGCCATCGGCGGTGGTCTCGTCCAGCAGCCGCGCCAGGCGCTGGCCGAGGCGCGCGAAATATTCCTCGGCGGCGAGCGGGCGCGCGCCGTCGGACTCGCCGCCCTGCGGATAGGCGTAGACCAGATCCACGTCCGAGGAGAAATTCAGTTCGCCGCCGCCGAGCTTGCCCAGGCCGAACACCACCAGCCGCTGCGCGCTGCCGTCGGCGGCGCGGACCACACCGTGACGGGTGGCGAATTCGCCTTCCAGCGCCTGCAGCGCCACGTCCAGGCAGGTCTCGGCCAACTGCGTGCTGCCGGCCAGGGTCGCATCGACGTCGTCCAGGCCGAGCACGTCGCGCCATACCAGCCGCGCCGAGGCGGCGGCGCGATAGCGGCGCAGTTGCGCCGGCCATGCCGCCGGCTGCGCCGGATCCAGCGGCGGCACGGGCACCGGCGGCGGATCGGGCTGCGCCAGCTGCGCGAGCAACGCCGGTTGCCGGCACACCGTGTCGAGCAGGAAATCGCTGGCGAGCACGGCGCGCTGCAGGTCGGCGTCGAAACCCGGGCGATCGGGCCAGGGCCGTGCGCCAACGGCCTGGCGCAGCCGCGCCAGGTTGCGGTCGAGCAAGGGCTGCACGGTGTCGGGGACAAGCGGGGAGGAGGCGGGCATCCGTGGATTCTGGCATCCCGGCGCGTCCGCAGACAGCGGCGGCGGGTCGCACGGACGACGTTTCCGGCCAAGCCGCCGGCAAGAATCGCGCCGCGTGGCGCTGCCTTCGTTCGGCGGCGATTGTCGGCGCTGTTCGCAACCGCGGCCCGGCAGCGTGCGCCGCCCGAAATCCAGGCAAAAAAAAGCCCGCTTGCAGCGAACTGCCAGCGGGCCTTGCTCCCTCCCCCACGTCGGGATGCAGGTTGATCTTGGGCGCTTTATTCGCACATTGCACGCTGCACTGCAAAATGAAACCGGGCAGTACATTCTGCTGCAACGCAGTATGTTTCCCACGCTCGTCTTCACATCCGCCGATTACCGCCGATCACGCGCGGACTGCATCGGGCACGCTCGTCGCAGCATCATGCCATGGCCTGTCGGCGGGCCTGCGGATCGGATGCGGCGCACCGCATCGGCAGTCCGCGTCGCGATCGCAACCGCCCCACCGTGCGTGATCCTCAATGCGCAAGCGTGCGGCGTACGCCGCGGCGCGATGCCATGCATCCGGCTGCGCGTGCGCATCGCCACGGCCACGCAGGAAACCGACGACGCCTCGCGCCGGCTCAGGGCGCCGACGCGGTCGGTGCCGGAGCGGGCAGCGGGTCCGGCAACCATGCCGGCTGCCGCTCGTACCATTCGCGCGCGCCGAGCAGATGCCATTGCCGCTGTTCGCCGCGCAGCGCCACGCCGACGCCGAGCACGCCCCAGCGCGCATACAGCTCGCCCTGGGTGCCGGCATCGCCGACGCGCAGCCGCGCGCGCAGCGACACGCGCTGGTTTTCCGCCTGCAAGCGGTCCAGCCACAGCGCGTCCTTGCGCCAGCGCAGCTGGCCGCTGGCGTCCAGTTGCCCGGCATCGGCCAGCTTGAGCAGCCACGCCGGCGCATCGCTGCGCTGCGCGAACACCGCCAGCACCGGGCCGGCATCGCGCATCTGGATCTGCACCTGCGCATCGGCCTGCGTGGCCGGCGTTGCGGCGATGCGTCCCTGCGGCACGCGCAGCTTGGCCCACCAGTCGCGCTGCCTGGCGCCGTCGCCGTAGCGCACGCCCTGCAGGCGCAGCGTGCTGCCGCTCAGGTCGAAGCGCTTGCCCTGCAGTTCCGCGCGCCGCAGCCGCGCATCGAGATCCAGGTCGCCCGCCAGCGCCAGTCCGGCCGCCTGCAGCCGCGCCTGGCGGCCGCGCACGCGCACGTTGCCTTCGCCCACCTGCCCGGCCGCATCCAGGTGCAGGTCGCCGCTGAGCGAGCCGCTGCCGCCGAGCACGCGCACCTGCGCTGCCGGCAGGTAGCGGTTGTAGGCGCGCAGGTCGGGCACGCGCGCATCGTCGAAGCGCATGCGCGCCTGCAACGATTCCTTCAGCGTCGCCAGCGTGCCGTCGCCCTCCAGGTCCAGGCGCAGGTTCTCGCCCTGCACGAAGATCGCCTTGGGCTCGACCAGCGGCGCCAGCGCGAACCTGTGCATGCGCACGTCGACCTGGGTGCGCGGCTGCGCGGCAGTGCCGACGATGCGTCCGACCGCCTGCGCCTGGCCACGGATGCGCAGCCGCAGCACATCGGCCACGGCCTGCACGTCGGGCACGTCGAGGCGGCTGCCCGGCTGCAGCGCGCCGTGCGCCAGGCGCAGATCGGCGGACACGTCGCCGCCGCCGTCGAGCCGGAACCAGGGCTTGCGCACCAGCAGGTCGCTGATCCAGTTCAGCGATTCGAAATGCCAGCGCCCCTGCACCGTGCCGGACAGGCGCGGCAGCACCGCCGCGGGATCGGCGAAGGGCAGCGTGCGTCCAGCGATGCGCAGGTCCGCATCGAGCATGCTGCGCGGATCGACCTGGCCCGGCAGGCGCGCGCGCAGGCGGATATCGCGATCGACGTCGAGCAGCAGCGCCAGCACGCCGCGATCGGTGGCGCCGACGCCGGCATGCAGCGGCACCCGCCAGGTCAGCTTGCTGCCCGGCTGCAGTTCGCCGCGCAGCAGGCGCAGATTCGCTTGCACGTGGCCGAGCCCGGGCTCGGTGCTCAAGCGCGTGTGCGCCCCGGCGGTATCGATGCGCAGCGCCACGCTGCGTCCGTGCAGCTGCAGCGCCAGGTCGGCGATGCCGAGCTTGCGCAGGCCCGGCGCCTGCGCGCGGTAGTGGCGCGGGAACGAGAAGCGCGCGTCCAGATGCGCCTGGTCGGCGATCTGGCGCTTGCCGTAGCGCACGCTGGCGTCGTCGAACACGATCTGCGACGGGAACAGTTCCGCCGGCCCGCCCTTGAGTTGCTTGAGGAAGCCCACCGTGCCGTGGCCCCTGCCTTCGATCGCCAGGTCGCCGACGCGCGCGCGGCGCAGCGTGCCGCTGTGGATCGCATCGAAGCGCAGGGTCCAGCCCTGGTCGCTCTGCGGCGGCGGCGGGATGGCGTCGGCGACGCGGTCGATCTCGCCGATCACGTTCACCGCCTCCATCCACGGCAGGCGCACCTCGCGGTGCAGCAGCGGCAGCAGGGCGATGCGCGCGCTGGCGCGATCGGCGCGCAGGCTCCACACGTTGCGCTGCACATGCCCGCGCATACGCAGGTTCCAGGCGGTGACGAAGCCCGGCAGCACGGTCAGCGCCGGGCCGGTGTGCATGCGGAATTTTTCCGGCTTGCGGTTGGTCGCCATGTCGAACAGCGGCGTGTTGAGGAACACGTTGCCCAGCAGCAGATACAGCAGATAGGCGATCAGCAGTCCGCGCAGCAGCAGGCGCCACGGACGCGGCAAGCGCCGGTAGCGTGCGAGGGCGGCATTCGGCGAGAGGCGGGCGAAGGGCGGCACCGGCGCACTATCGCCGCGCCGCGGCGTGGGGCGCGTGAAAGCCGGACGCGACCGCGCCATTGCACCATCGTCGCAAACCCATGCACCGGCGCGATCCGCGATAATCGGAATCCTCCTTCCCTGCACGGTCGCCCCATGTCCGCCGAACGCATCCTCCACCCGCGCCTGCGCGAGCGCATCGTCACCGCCGAGGCCGCCGCGGCGCTGATCCAGCCCGGCGAGACGGTGGCGATGAGCGGCTTCACCGGCTCCGGCTACCCAAAGGCGGTACCGGTCGCGCTGGCGCAGCGGATCGAGGCCGCGCACCTGCAGGGCCAGGCGTTCAAGATCCGGCTGATGACCGGCGCCTCCACCGCCCCGGAACTGGACGGCGCGCTGGCCAAGGCCGAGGGCATCGCCCTGCGCATGCCGTTCCAGACCGACCCGGACGCGCGCCAGCGGATCAACGCCGGCACCCTGGACTACATCGACATCCACCTCAGCCACGTCGCCCAGCACGTGTGGTTCGGCTTCTACGGACAGATCGACACCGCGGTGGTGGAGGTGGCCGGCATCCGCGAAGACGGCAGCCTGGTCCCGTCCACCTCGATCGGCAACAACAAGACCTGGCTGGACCTGGCCAAGAAGGTGATCGTCGAGGTCAACGACTGGCAGCCGGCCGGCATCGACGGCATGCACGACGTGTACTACGGCACCGCGCTGCCGCCGCAGCGCAAGCCGATCCCGCTGCTGCACGCCGACGACCGCATCGGCGAGCCGTCGCTGCGCTGCGATCCGGACAAGATCGTGGCGGTGGTGCGCACCCATGGCCCCGACCGCAACAGCCCGTTCACCCCGGCCGACGCCACCAGCGAACGCATCGCCGCGCACCTGATCGACTTCCTCAAGCACGAAGTGAGCAAGGGCCGGCTGCCGGCCAACCTGCTGCCGCTGCAGTCGGGCGTGGGCAACATTCCCAACGCGGTGCTGGCCGGCCTGGCCAGCAGCGGCTTCCGCGACCTGAGCGCCTTCACCGAGGTGATCCAGGACGGCATGCTCGACCTGCTGCGCAGCGGCGTGCTGAAGGTGGCCTCGTGCACGGGGTTTGCGCTGAGTCCGGAGGCGAACGAGGAGTTCAAGCGCAACATCGATTTCTACCGCGAGCGCATCATCCTGCGCACGCAGGAGATCTCCAATCATCCCGAACTGGTGCGGCGGCTGGGTTGCATCGCCATGAACGGCATGATCGAGGCCGACCTGTACGGCAACGTCAATTCCACCCACGTGATGGGCAGCCGCATCATGAACGGCATCGGCGGCTCCGGCGACTTCGCCCGCAACGGCTTCCTGTCGATCTTCCTCAGCCCCAGCACCGCCAAGCACGGCAGCATCTCGGCGATCGTGCCGATGGTCAGCCACGTGGACCACACCGAGCACGACGTCTCCATCATCGTCACCGAACACGGCCTGGCCGACCTGCGCGGGCTGCCGCCGCGGCACCGCGCACGGCAGCTGATCGACCACTGCGTGGACCCGAGCTACCGCGCGCAGCTGGAAGACTATTTCGACCGCGCGCTGCGCGACAGCGACGGCAAGCACACCCCGCACCTGCTGCCCGAGGCGCTGTCCTGGCACCAGCGCTGGCTGGATACAGGCAGCATGCACGCGGCAGGTTGATCGAAAGCGCTGCACACCGCCGCAGCCGCGGCTCCTCCCCGCGTTTGCAGGCGCGGCTTCAGCCGCGACAAGCGAAGCGGCGAGGCCTGCCGGCTCCGGACACAGTCGGGGCTGACGTCCCTCCCACAGCGCACCCAGCCAGCTGGCCGCAAGTCCCCTGTGGGAGCGACGTCAGTCGTGACGAGCGAAGCGAGGATGCCGACCGACTGCGGGTGCAGCCGCAGCCAAACCGCACGGCCCCGTCATGCGTCGATGGACGTGGAACCGCGCTCAGGCTCGCTCAGGAACGCCAGCTTGCGCGCGCGCGGCAGTTGCTTGAGCGCGTATTCGGCGCGCGAGGCGGCGGCGCGATCCGGATAGGCACGGCTGGCCAGCAGCCGCAACGGCGGATTGGCGCGGGTGTACTTGGCGCCGGTGCCGCGCAGATGCGCCCGGTAGCGCGCCTCCAGGTCCAGGGTGATGCCCGCGTAGTAGCTGCCGTTGCGGCATTCGAGCAGGTACAGGAACCAGGGCGTGGCGTCGGCCATGGGCGCATTATCGGCCAGCACGGGATTTGCGCCACCGTTCGCGAGCGCCGCATCGCCGTATGCGTTCGACTTCTGGGCATGCCGCTGCTCATCCGATGCCGACGCCCATCATCGCGACCGCCTCGCCGCGCTGAACCGCCACGAAACCGGCTTTAACGCAACCCGAACACCTTGCCAGCCGCTGGCACACGCCGGCAAACCGCAGCCACGGCACGGGCGCATAAATTCATCACCGGCCGGATGCCGTCGATGAAGAGGCTCTCTCCCTTTGGATTCGACGGCACGGCCGGGTCTTTTTTGGGTGACACGCAATGGGGAGCCTGGAGGTTGCCTGCGACCTGCCACGGGCCCCAAGGCCGCTTGCGACAAGCCTGGCCTGTCGCCCCATCGCACGCACCGGCCGCTCCAGCCTGCTGGCTGACGAGGCCACATGGCGCGGCTGGAGCCGCTCCCACAAGAAAGCGGCGTGCGTGCAGGAAGAGCGGAATGCGCGCGCTGTGGCGCGTGCCGCATTGCTTCGGCCGCGGCGGGCATCGCGATGACGACGGGTCTGTCGGGCGCCGCGCACCGGGCTCGCCGCCCGATGCCCGGCCGCCCCGCCGCGCCGCTCAGGCCGCCTGCGACAACCGCGCCTGGCGCCGCGCGCGTACCGCCTGCGCCAGGCGCTCCAGCACCTGCACCGAGCTGTCCCAATCGATGCAGCCATCGGTGATGCTCTGCCCGTAGACCAGCGATTGGCCTTCCACCAGTTCCTGGCGGCCGCCGACCAGGTGGCTCTCCACCATCGCGCCGACGATGCGGGTCTGCCCGGCTTCCAGCTGCGCGGCGATGTCCTCGATCACCTTGGGCTGGTTGTCCGGGTTCTTGCCGCTATTGGCGTGGCTGGCGTCGACCATCAGCCGTGCCGGCAACCCGGCCTTCTCCAGCACCTGGCCGGCGGCGGCGACGCTGGCCGCATCGTAGTTGGGCAGCTTGCCGCCGCGCAGGATGACGTGGCAATCGGGATTGCCGGTGGTGGTGGCGACCGCGGTCTGCCCGTCCTTGGTCACCGCCAGGAAATGGTGCGGATGCGAGGCCGCGCCGACCGCATCCACCGCGATCTTGACGTCGCCGCTGGTGCCGTTCTTGAACCCGACCGGGCACGACAGGCCCGAGGCCAGTTCGCGATGCACCTGGCTTTCGGTGGTGCGCGCGCCGATCGCGCCCCAGGCGACCAGGTCGGCGATGTACTGCGGCGAGATGATGTCGAGGAATTCCACCCCGGCCGGCAGGCCGAGGCGGTTGATGTCGCGCAGCAGGCCGCGCGCCAGGCGCAGGCCCTTGTTGATGTCGAAGCTGCCGTCGAGGTTGGGGTCGTTGATCAGGCCCTTCCAGCCGACCGTGGTGCGCGGCTTCTCGAAGTACACCCGCATCACGATCTCCAGCGCATCGCCGTAGGTGTCGCGCAGCGGGCGCAGGCGCTGCGCGTACTCCATCGCCGCCACCGGATCGTGGATCGAGCACGGGCCGATCACCACCGCCAGGCGGTCGTCGCGGCCGTGCAGGATCTCGTGCAGCGCCGCGCGCGAGGCGGCCACGGTCTGCGAGGCCTCCTCGTCGCAGGGCAGCAGCGACAGCAGGTGGGCGGGCGGGGTCAGCGGTTCGATCTTGCGGATGCGCAGATCGTCGGTATGGGGAGCCATGGGGAATCTCTCGGTCGGGTTCTGGGTGGGGGACCAGGTCCGGCGGCATGAAAAAAGCCGCCAGGTTCGCTGGCGGCTTTCGGGGATGCGGCTGAAGTTTCCTTCAGGGTGAACGCACTCCTTCCTCCGCCAGCGGCATCGGAAAAACGTAGTACCAAAAATAAAAGCTGCGGTTGGCGTTCATTGGGTGCATTGATAGCACAGGATTTTTGCGAGTGCCACAGTTGCTGATGCAACTGTGGCTGCGGGACTCGGGACTCGGGACTCGCAAAACAGGTTCTCGCGTACTGACCGGGTCTGGGCTCTTCCGAGTCCCGAGTCCCCGGCCCCGAGTCCCGGCTCAAAAGTCGAACACATACTCCGCCGCCACCTCGCGCCCGATCGCGTCGTACAGCGTGGTGTTGTAGAACTGGTAGCCGTAGTAGCGCTCCTTGTTGTCGTAGCCGGTGGTGTTGAGCACGTTGTTGACGTACAGGTTCACCTTCATCTTCGGAGTGATGCGGTAGCCGGCAGTGAGGTTCCAGTACACCGCCGGGCCGACGCGGCCGAAGTAGCGGCTGGTGCTGTCGCCGAAGTGCGGGTTGGCGCTGTCGGTGACCCGGCATTCGTCGGAGGGACTCGGCTGGTAGCCGTCGTCGAAGCGCGTGCAGGTGCCCCAGTTCACCGCCTGGGTGGAGCCGAAGCGCTTGGCGTAGACGGTCAGGTCCAGCGGGCCGCCGTTCTCCCAGTGCACGCTGCCGCGCAGCTTGCTGCGGATCTTCTGGTCGCGCAGGTTCTTGTAGGCGTCGGTGCGGTAGGTCTGCTCGCGATAGCTGATCAGGTTGTTGTAGTCCAGGCCGACACTGAAGTTGCCCCAGCGCGCGGTGTTCACCCGGTACTTCAGCGAGGCATCGACGCCGGACACCTGCATCTGCGCGATGTTGATCGGCCCCTGCTCGATATCGACGACGCGGCCGGCGGCATCGCGCGTCACCCGCGAGACGATGCGTGCGCAGTATTCGGCGCCGCCCGGATTGACCCACACCCCGCCGGCGGTGGTCAGGCCGGTGCGGCAGCCCGCTTCGGCGGTCAGGATCTCGTCGCGGTTGAGGTCCTTGATCATGTCCTGCAGGCGGATCTTGTAGTAGTCGGCGGTCAGCGACAGGCCCTCGGCGATGTCCCACACGAAGCCGGCGGTGGCCGAGCGCCCGTGTTCCGATTCCAGGTCCGGGGTGCCGCGGCGGTTGACCTGCATCAGGTAGTAGACGTCGGCGTTCTCGGCGCTGCAGCCGCCGGTCAGGTAGTAGCCCTGCTGGATGCAGCGGTACTGGTCGATCACGGTCTGCTGGGTGGAGCTGGGTTCGCCGAGCACGTAGTGCATGTCCGGGGCGCGGAAGCTGGTGGCGAGGCTGCCGCGCAGCAGCAGCGTGCTCAGCGGACGCCACTCCAGGCCGGTGCTCCAGGTGGTGTCGCTCTGCTTGCCGATCGCCGAGCCCAGGTCGCTGTTGTAGGAGGTGTAGTCGCCGTAGCGGTCGTGGCGCGCGGCCAGGCTGGCGTTGAGCGAGGACAGCAGCGGCACGTCGAATTCGATGCCGCCGGAATAGCGCAGGCGTTCGCCGCCGCCGTAGTCGACGACGTCCAGCGGATAGCAGGTGTTGGCGCACGGATCCGGATCGAGCCGGTAACCCTGCTTGGCGACCTCGCCGACCGCGGCGAACTTGACCGGCCCGGCCCAGCCCTGGAACAGCTCGCCGGTGATGTTGGCGCTGGCCTGGTTGACCCACGAATCGGCCTGGTTGTGCGCCTTCACCGCCAGGTCGTTGTACTGCGCGCCGCTGAGCGGCTGGTACCAGCGCTCCTCGTTGAGGTCGTAGATCGGCGTGCCGTCGGCGGTGCTGCCCAGCTGCGCGCCGAGGAAGTAGTCGGTGGCCTTGCGCGTGTCCACGGTGCGCACGTATTCGTCGGTGGTGTAGCGCGCGCGGCCGAGCGCGATTTCCCAGTCGAAGCGGTCGGCCAGCGCGCCCTTGAGGCCGGCGCTCAGGTCCCAGGACAGTTCCTTGGTGGTGTTGGCCAGGTTCTTCCAGCCGCCGGACTCGTAGCGGGTCAGCTGGCGGATCGCGTACAGGTTGCGGTCGGTCCCCGTGTCGTGGAACGGGCCCAGATAGACGTAGGGCGGGTCGTAGGTCCAGTAGCCGATGCTCTTGTTCACCGACAGCGTGCTCCAGGCCTGCACGCCGTTGTCGAAATCGAAGGTGCCGTACAGATAGGCCGAGCCGCTGTCGCCGCCGCTGGCCGCGAGCCAGTCGGCGTAGTCGTGGGCCATGCCGCAATAGCCGCCGAGGTTGGTGACGGTGCTGCTGTTGTAGTCGTAGCTCAGCCGCTGCGAATCGACGAACTGGCCGCCGAAGCGCGCACAGGTGCCGCTGGGCGGGGCCAGACGCTGATTGGTGTCGGCGTCGAGCAGGGTCAGGCCGGTGTAGGAATTGAAGCCGTACTTGCGCGCCTGCGCGGTCCAGTTGCTGTAGGACTCGTCGTCCTGGTCGTCCATCTTCGGGCGCTCGCCGACCGACAGCGGATCGCGCCGCGTCCACTGCAGCGCGTAGGTCAGGTTCCACCTGTCGCCGCTGGTGCCGCCGACCCAGGACAGGTCGAACACGTCGCGGCCGCCTTCGGTGGCGGTGCCGCCGCGCAGCCGCACCTGGTTGCCCTCGTAGCCCTTCTTCAGGATCACGTTGATGACGCCGGCCACCGCATCGGAACCGTAGATCGCCGAGGCGCCGCCGGTGAGGATCTCGATCCGCTCCACCGCCGCCGACGGAATGCTGCTGTAGTTGGCGAAGTTGCTCTCGCCCGCATACGGCTGCGGGTAATCGGCGACGCGGTGGCCGTTGACCAGCAACAGGGTGCGGCCCGGGCCGAGGTCGCGCAGGCTCACCGGCGAGGCGTTGGGCGTGTGCGAGCCGTATTTGGTATCGGCCTCGACGCTGCCTTGCTGGTTCAGCGTGTTGAGCACGTCGTACACGGTGAGGAAGCCTTCCTGCTGGATCTGCTGCGCGCTGATCACCACCACCGGCTCGGCGCCCTCCACTTCCGAACGCTTGATCCGCGATCCGGTGACGACGACCTGGCCCAGGTCGGTGGCGGCGGCCTTGGCCGCCGCGTCGTCGCTCGCGTCCTGCGCCAGCGCCTCGGGCGCGCCGTGCAGCGCCAGCACGATGCCGAGCGCGAGAGTGGTGAAGTGATGTCGAGGCATGCGGATCTCCCTGCTGCAGGCTGGCGTGGAACGCCGACGGACGACGGCGTGCGATGCGCGTCTTCGCCCAGCCGCCGGACAGGGAATGCCCGGCGCTACCGTTGCCCATGGCGCAGCCGCACGCATGCGATGGCACGCGCTGCGCTGCGCCGCATCGGCGCGCAGAAGGAAGACGAGCGTGCGAGCGCGCCTATCCCCTGACGCGCTTGCCGACTTAACCTGCAATGCGGCGACAACGTTGTCAACACGCCGCCACATCGATCTTGTAGACGATGCGGCTTTATGCGCGATTCGCCAGCACGAGTGCCGATTTGCGCAGAGTCCGCGCTGCATCGGCGCCGCGGCGGCGGCGATGCGTTGACACCTTGCGGGACACGGCGTTGTTGCCGGAGTCCGCGGCCGTCGATCCAACACGGTTCGCGGCGCGATGCACGCAACGGCGATGCCTCCGCGCTCGATCGAACGCGGCCAGGCCCGCGGTGCGGCTACAGCCAGGCGAGCCGCCGCACATGCGCTTCCACTCGTTATTCGCAGCGTGCGGCGCGCGGCCTGGCGGTCTTCGCCAGCGGTCGCGACAGGTGCTGAAGCGACACCCTGTCGCGGCTGAAGCCTCTCCTGCACAGAGCAATGGTTGCGCCGAGTGCGCTAGCCGGCGGCCGCCTCGCGTCCGCCGCTGGCATACGGGCCGTGCACGGCCAGCACGCGGTCCGCTTCGTCGCTGTTGTCCAGCACCACGATGCGGTACTGCGCCCCGCCCGGATCGACCCGCACCACCACATGTCCGTTGATGCTGGTCATCTCGCGCACGCGCTTGTTGGCCACGACGTTCTCCGGCTTCATCGCGGTGGCGTAGATGTCGCGCGGGCCGGGATACAGGCGCTGGCTGAGCATGTTCTCCAGCGGGGTGACCGACGGATGCGCCGAATCGTTGCTCAGGATCACGAAGGCGCGCGGGCGCAGCGCGCGCACGCAGGCCGGCCCCATGGCATCGGCATACGCATGGTGGTTGGCGACGGCCACGTCCACCGGCCCCGCGCGCTGTGCCACCGGTGTTTCCACGTCGTACCAAGGGTCGGCGTCGTAGTTGGTGCATCCCGCCCTGTGAACGATACCCTGCCTTGTGCTCCTCCTCGGTGGATATCGGCGGATTCAAGCCCTTGTCCATTGCTGGAGTACTTTTGTGTGTTGCCCATAGGGTGGTCTAGTGCCACCAGTATTACTCTTGCGCGGCGCTCACCTGGTACCTATCTGCAAGCCCCCTCGCCGTTGCTCCACCCTCCATGGCATCGTGAGGAATCAGAGCGTATCGCCAAGGCTTCCCACCGTTCGACTGGGCATGTTCCGTGGCATGAGCGCACCATCGCGCTGCCGCAAGCGCCTTCGCCTGGACGTCCGGATCGCCAACGTCACCGCGGGCCTTCGGCTCCAGGATCAACTTCTCGGAATCGGTTTCCACGACGAAATCCGGCTCGTAGGCGCGACCATGCTTCCATTCGATCTGAAACTGGCCTGGGCCTGGCTTCATCCAGCGCCGCACGTCGCGATCATCCTCGAGCACGATCGCCAGCCGCTGCTCTCCCTCGGCCGACTGGAACCGCTGCAGGTCGTAGCAACACTTCCGGAATCCGGAAAACACCAAGGACCGAATGTTCTCGCCACGGACGAGCGGCTGACGAAACAGCCTTGGGGTCTGCCCGGCGGGTATACTAAAAGCCAGCGGCCGCAAAAGACTGAAACCGCGGGTGATGCGCGGCACATAGTCGGTCGGCGTCTCCCACAGTTGCCGTTCCATCTGCGCCCAAACGAACTCGGCCAATTGGCGCCGATAGTAGATCAGCACATTCTCGACGGCTGCCTCTTCTGGTAGATAGCTGCGCAGGTGCGCCACGATCTGCTCGGAGAGTTTGTAAAGCAGTCCGGCATGGGCGTCGTAGTCGATCTCGTCGCGCTCGATGAGCTTGGCGACAATATAGTCTTCGAGACGCAACTCGCGGCCTTCGCGCTTGCTCCATCCGATCAGCTCGCGTGCATGATCGCGCAGTTGCTGCACCACCAGCTCCTCGGAGACGGCCGGATAGGCAATCCGCGACAGGTGCTCAAGGTCGAAGTCACCGAATCCGAACGACACATCGCGCGTCGGGATCAACACGACATTGGGAATCTCGATGGTCAGCTCAACGACCGCCCTGGTGACGCGCTCCACCACACGCGCCACCCGATCGTCGAAGCCTTCGGTCCCGGAATCGAGCGCAAGTGGCGCCTGCCGCGGCTGCAGCACGGCAGCCACCTCGGCGGCGACCTTGGCGCGTACATCTTCGGTGTTCAGTTGGGCCAACGAAGGCAAGCGCTCATAGCGCTGGACCACGCGAAGCGTCTCGCGAGCGATTTCCTGATCGGCCGGCGAGCTGATCCTATATTCGGCCGCTTCCTCTGCAATTTCCGACGCAAAGTAGGTGCTACCCAACCGCGACGAATCCCCAGTCAGCACGCTGTAGCTCAGCGGCTGCGCTTGCGCTGCCTGCGGCGCTTGCTCAGGGACGTCCCCGCCGCTGCCGATGTAGACGCGCTCGCGAATCACCGCGTCCGGCGCACCAGCCCGATCGATGATCTCGCGGAAGCGATCGTGCGCCACGATGGTCAGGCGATCCACTGCCGCAACGCCGGTGCGCTTGCCATACGGCAAGCGCAAGCCGCGGCCGAGTGTCTGCTCGGTCAGTATCTCGGAAGCCGAAGCACGCAGCGGCACGATCGTGTAGAGGTTGCTGACATCCCAGCCCTCCTTGAGCTTGTTGACGTGGACGACCACTTCCGTCGTCTCGTCGCGCTCCACGGCCAACAAGCGCTGCGTAGCCTCATCGGATTCCTCGCCCCGCAGCGCCGAATGCACCTCGATCACCCGCCCGCGATAGCGTCCCTCGAAGAAACCGTCGGACTCCATCAGCTGCCTTACGCGCGAAGCATGGGCGGTGTCCTGCGCGACCACCAACACGAACGGTTTGACCCGCGCCACGCCGGCTTGGCGGGCATAGGTCTCCAGTTCCACCTTCACGTACTCGTGGTAGCGAATGCCGTCTTCCAGCTTGATCCGCTCCAGCTCATCGGCCGGGACCGACGAAGGATCGAAATCTTTTCGGGTTGCGACGGCCGGCTCTTTCACCAATCCGTCGGCCAAGGCTTCGCCCAATCCATAGCCGTAGATCACATTGCGGAACGGCTGCGGACGCGCACCGATGGTCTTTGGCGTGGCGGTCAACTCCAGGCCCAGCAACGGGCGCAGCTCGCCGATCGCGCGTGCCCCCGCACTGGCGCGGTAGCGGTGTGCCTCATCCATTAGCACCACCAGATCGTCCAGCCCGGCCAGGTAGGCGAAGTAGCTCTCGCCAATATATTCCTGCAGGCGCTTGATGCGCGGCGGCTTGCCAGTGCGATCGGCGCCCTTTACGTCGGCGTTGATCTTGGAGATGTTGAAGATATTGATCTGCAGCGATGTCGACGCGGCGAACAGCTGTGGCGTGGTCGTTTCCGGCGCAAGACTTTCCGCACGCACGCCGATGCCGGTTTCATAGTTCTCTCCGGTGATCAGCAGTGGAGGATGCAGCGCCAGCTGCTGTACGCCCTTGAACACGTACTTCGGGCTTGCCGGATCGAAATCCACCTTCAGCTTCTCGTAGATCGTCAGGTTGGGAGCGAGCACGAAGAAGTGACGGCTGCGCCTGGTGAGATACAGGTAGGCGATGAAGGCGCCCATCAGGCGGGTCTTGCCGACACCCGTGGCCAGCGCGAAGCACAGCGAGGCGAACTCGCGCTCGAAATCCTCCACGTGCGGGAAGGCGGCTTGGATTGCGTCAAGCTGAACCGCTATGTCGGCATCCTTGCCCAATTCGACCCGCTCCAGGACCTCGGCCAGGATCTCCAGCGAACGTGCCTGGGGTTGGCGCAGGCTCATGCGGGCGCAGAGCTGGCGGACGTCCCGGTTCATGCGTCGTCATCTCCAAATAGATCGGAGTGGCCAACCGCACTAGGCGATGCAGCGCGTCTACCGCGAGCCCGCGGCGGCACCACCTCTTGCTCCGGCATGGGTTGCAGATCGGCAATGCGCAGGGAATAGTCGTCGCGGCCCCACTCGCAGCGGTCCAGCACCGTCTGCGGGATTTTCTGGATGGTCAGGTTGTCGAACGCATCGGCGGTGGCACGGAAGGCCTTGCAGCAAACCAGCAGGGTGCGCTCGAGCCCCACCTCTTCGCTGAGCGCGCGCAACTGCGCGTGGCTGAGCGAGGCAGTGGTGACGTAGAGGAAGTCCTGCTCAGACGCCCGGCCGTGCTGCCAATAATGCTGCTCGCTGGGCGCATAGGTGTAGCCCATCAGCTTGCACACCGCCTCGGCGAGCATTTCCGGGCGATACTCGGGATTGATGACCCGGTTGCCGAAGGCATCCTCGCACAACAGCGACGGAGCCAGCCGGTAGTAACGGAAACCGCCGCCGCCCTTCCAGCCGGTGGCTGCGCTGACACCCCCGGGATCGTCGCCGTCGATCACCTTACGCAAGCGCGGCACGATATGGGTGTGGCAGTGCTCGCCCAACTCGACCATGATCCAGCGCCGCCCCATCTTGTGCGCGACCGCACCGGTAGTGCCGGAGCCGGCGAAGGAGTCTAGGACGAGGTCGCCGGGATTTGACGAGAACGAAAGAACGCGCTCAAGGAGCGCCTCCGGCTTCTTCCCTTTCGGAAACGACACAAAACCCTCTTGATGAACGTTATTCGAAAGAAGATCATCCCATATATTAGAAGCCGCAAGAGCACTAGTCCTTTCCCCGCTGACCAAACGAACCTTGTTTTTGTAAAATAAAAGCTGTTTTCCAGCCAGAAAAAAGAAATCCTCTTTGCCGTCGCGAACACTGCAAAATACCTCACCTGGATTATCACGCGATGCAGACAATGCTTCCCTTGCATCCGCATTTACATCCTTTTCCCGAATCAGGGCCGGCTGGACCACCCGTTCCGAATTATCCAAAACGAATCGCGTCAACTCGCTTTCAACACGCTCTCCGAGCTTCATGCGGACATCTGCCCAAGATCCACCATGGTTTCGCGCAAAGGCATCACGCAGTGTACAAAGCCTCCACCTACTAAAGTGCTCTTCAAAATTTTCAATATAACTACTATATCGAACATCCCGCGGCACAGCTTGATATACCCGATTTGGGCGCCAGCAGCTTTTGTCCTTAGCATATAATACAAGGTAATTGGAAGTTGTGACTAAACCGGGATTGATGGATTTTGGACCAGAAGCAGAACTTTGCTTAAATGTAACTATATTTATTCTATTTTTTCGCCCGAAGATTTCGTCACACATGACGACCAAGTATGCAAACTCATTATCATCAATATGAATGAAAATAGTCCCATCTGGCGCAAGCAACTGCCGCAGAATTTCGATACGATTTCTCATCATTGACAACCACAACGAGTGCTCAAGGGCATCGTCGTAATGATCGAAAGCCTCTCCAGTATTGAAGGGTGGATCGATATAGATGCACTTCACCTGCCCCCGAAACTCCTGTTCCAGCGCCTTGAGCGCCAGCAAGTTGTCGCCCTGGATCAGCAGGTTGTCGAAACGATCGGCGTCGCCGACGCGATGCGCGGCATGGTAGGACAGCGCCGGATCTTCCAGCAGGATGCGTGGCTCCAGGCACGGGCGCTCGTCCTTGCCGACCCAGGTCAGCTCCAGTTTCTGCTTGCGGCTCATCGTGATCAGTCTTCGTTTCGAATACGTTGCGGCGGCGGGTAGTCCAGTCCATCGAGAAACCCGCGGGTGAGCGGACTCGTCTCCGGATCGGCGGCATACAAAGTCACACGCACGGCGTTTTCACCCAGCAGCTCGAAGTGGGGCCTCCGCCCCGACAAGCGCTCGCTGCGCACCAGGATCTGTGGCACGCCTTCGCCGCGCTTTTCCATCACGCGGCTGCGGCCGACGCCCTCCATGTCGACCGGACAGCGCGCAAGCAGATTGGTCAGCAGCTCGTTGCGGGTAGCGGTACGCAGGGCGATCGACTCCACCGACTGGGAGTTGGGCAAGGCGCCGGGCGAGGTGATTTCCAGACGGTCGGCGAACAGATGCACCTGCACCGGCGCCCCGCTGATCGAGTAGTCGCGATGCGCGCCGGCGTTGGCGACGGCTTCGAACACGGCCTCCGGATCGAACTGCGGCACGTCGATCCGGCCCAACTGCTTGCGCGCCGCCGTGCGCATGCCACGCAGCACGAAGGCGGCTGCCTGCCGAATCTGCTGATCTAACGGCCCCTGGATATCCTGCGCATCCAGTTGCTCCTGGGCGGTCTTCTCGGTGCCGGCATAGTGCACGCACTGGACATAGGCCTGCGGCAACCAATTGCTTGGCGTGGCCGTCGCCATCAACACGCCAGCGACACTGGCCCATTCCTCGCCAGGTTCCCCTGGAACCAGCAGTTTCAGCTTGCGCAGGCGTAGTTCCTCGGGTTCATCAGTCGCTCCGAGAAAGCGGCCGTACAGCGCAGCATCGAAATTCGACCGCGTACAGCCCAGCACGGGCATTTCGTCGAAGCCCAGGGTGCCGGCGCGCTGCCGCGACTGCATCAGGCGCAGCAGTTCGTTCGGCGGCAATTCGTGCTTGGAGCTGCCTTGGCGGCGGTAGTATCCACCTGGGGCAAGATGGACATAGAGCGAGCGCGGGACGTCGATCACCAGCACGGCGTGTTCGGTGCCGGCCCGATCCGGGACAAACCGCCGCCGCAGGTAGACCGCCGGTTCGGGCTTGATGCGATCGCGCACGCAGTTTTCGACCCAGATGCTGACCGCGTCCAACTGGTCCAACGGAATGCCAACCACCTCACGGGTCTTGTCATCCACCCCCAGGATCAGGCGCCCGCCGATGGCGTTGGCAAATGCGGCGATTTCCTGGCACAGGCTATCCGCATTCGGTCCCTTGACCTTACCGGCCTCGACCACGACGCGCTTGAATTCCAGCTGCGAGTCCTCGCCCAGGCGGATCTGCTCCAGCAAATCGCCGAGTTCACGTGGATTATTCATCGATCGAGACACTCCAGAACCCACTCCACATCAAATAAAGGGCTCACCGTGTGCTGCATGCGCAGCGCGGCCTCGACCCGTTCAAGCATCGCGTCCTGGCCGCGCTCGATGCGCTTCCTGCTTTCGAAGAAGTCCAGCATCGCATCGTCGCGCTGCTGTTCGATACGCTTGATCTCGCGCTTGAGCTGGGCCTTCTCTTCCAACGTTTCCAACTGGCGCAACAGGCGCTTGGCATCGCGGATCTGCAGGTCGAACGCGTCGATGCGCTGCTGCAACAGCAGGCGCTGGTCTTCGGCCCAGCGGTCCAGACGCTCGGACTCCTGCAGGAACCACTCCTCGTTGCGCTTGCCCGCATGGGCCAGCACGCGCTCCACCGCGGTATCGAACGCGGGATGAGGGCTGCCTTCGGCAACGCGATGACGCGGCACGAAGCGCGCGGGCACCTCCAGCAGCCTGGCGGCGGTATCGTCCGGCAGCACGCGCCCGTCCGAGCACAGCGCGCTGCAGACCAGCTCCTCGAGCGTTTCCTCGGCGGTCTGGATGGTCACCATCGCCACGCGCATCTGCCCACCGCTCCCCAGCCACTCGCGTACGTCAGCGCGCTGCGCGTCCACGGCTGCATAGTCGAAGTAGAGGGTGCCTGGAGGCGTTGGGCGGTTGGCCGCTTGCTCACAGAGTTCCGCACCCAGCCCCTGATCCGGGCGCAACAGACCCGCGTCGGCCTGCTGTGCCGGTGGCCAACTGACCGCATAACGCCCTTCTTCCAGCTGTACCAGCTTGTCGCTGATCATCGCCTGCGGGCGCTCTGCCGCAATCAGGCGCAGGAACTGGCTTTCGTAGTGGTTGATCTTGTGCAGCATGCCGGCGCGGCGCGAGCGCAGATTGCGTACCACATCTTCGTCGAAATGCTCCAGCAGCGTACGCCGCGCGCTTTCCTCGCGGCGGCCGATGCTCTCGTCCAGTTCCGCCTGCAACGCGGCGAATTCGGCCTCGATCTGGGCCGTGTCGCGGCACTCCTGGTAGATGCGCAGAATGCGCTGCTCGATGTCAACGCCGGATTCGATCGCGCCCAGAATCTCGTCACTGGCACCGAACACGCCATCGAACAGCTTGAACTTCTTATCAAGCAGTTCGTAGACCAACTCGTCCGCACGATTCTTGCGATTGACGAAGTTCACCACGACCACGTCGCTCTGCTGTCCGTAGCGATGCACGCGACCGATGCGCTGCTCGACACGCTGCGGGTTCCAGGGCAAGTCGTAGTTGACCAGCAGCGAACAGAACTGCAGATTGATGCCTTCGCCGCCCGCTTCGGTGGTGATCAGGATGTCGCGCTCGGTGCGGAATGCCTCGACGACCGCGGCCTTCATGTCGGCGGTCTTGGAGCCAGATACCAGCGCGGAGCCGGCGTGGCGCTCAAGCCACGCAGCATATACCGCCTTGGAATCGGCATCGTCGTTGCTGCCATTCAACAGCACCGTACGCCCAGCATAACCATGGGCTTCGAGCAGCTCGCGCAGATACTCCTGAGTACGCCGCGATTCGGTAAAGATCACCGCCTTGCGCCGTCCGCCCAGCCTTTCGGCCATGGCGAGTGCGCGTTCGAGCACAAGCAACAATGCATCGCCCTTGCGATTTGCCTGGATACGCCTGGCCAGATCACGGTAGCCCCCCAGGCGTTCGATTTCCTGGGCACGACAGAGCAGCTCAGCATGCAAGCCTGCGCTATCCGACTCGCTCGCATCTTGGTCCAACCCATCGGAATCCAACTCGTCGCTAAGCTCGTCAACCGTATCGAAATCCTTGATCAACCTGGCGGTAAGCACCTGGTTTGCCTCAAGCCGGGCAATGATTGTATCGAGCGTATCCGCAATGGCGAAACTCGAGGACGCCAAAATCTTGCGCACCACCAGCGTCACCAGGTGGCGAGCAGTGGGCTTGATCGCGAGGATGGAGGGGTCCTGAAGATACGCGGACACCTTGTTGTACAACTCCAGCTCCTCATTGGAAGGCGTGAAGTCCTGAGTGATGGAAAAACGCTTGGTGAAGTTGATCCCGCCCTCAGCCTGTACCTGGCGACGCAATGTACGGTGACAGATCGGCTTCAAGCGGTGGCGCAGGTCGTTGAGCCGCGCTTCGGAGCTCCGCCCTGAAGCGTACTGCATCTGGAAGGCCTGCTGGCTGCCGAAGAACTCGTCGCTGATGAATGAAATCAGCCCATAAAGCTCCATCAACGAATTCTGGAATGGCGTCGCAGTGAGCAGTACCTTGCGCCGTCCCCGCAGGGCATCATTCAAGGCAACGGCACGCTTCGATGCAGTCTTTCCCTTGTAGAGATTACGCAGCTTGTGGGCTTCGTCCAGGACCACCAGATCCCATCCGACTGCCGCCAGCTCCTTCTGTTTGCTTGCCGCAAATTCGTAAGAGGTGACAACGATTGCCCCATCGACCTCGAAAGGATTGCTTGACCCAGCTCGACGCAACTCGTTGAAAGACTTGCTTTCGACAATGAAGGTAGGCAGCTGGAACTTATCCTCCAACTCTTGCGTCCACTGCTTGCGCAGGGTTGCGGGAACAATCAAGAGCAAGCGACGACGCTTCTGTGCCCAATGCTGGGCCAACACCAAACCGGCTTCAATCGTCTTGCCGAGCCCCACCTCATCGGCCAACAACACGCCAGCCTCAACGGGCGACTTGAGTGCGAACAGTGCCGCATCGACCTGATGCGGGTTCATGTCCACACGCGCAGCGGACAATGCGCGGGCTACCGCCGATTCATCGCGGCTACGAAGGGTCAGCCAGTGCGCGAAAAACTTTCCCTGATGGTGCGAGTAGCGGGGCGCCCCTGCGTCGTCGCTTTGGTAGGCATTTGCGATCAATGGCCCTGGCAGGGAAGACATGAGGATGCTCTTGGGGTACAGCCAACTATGCGGTGAGTATGCCGAGTGGGACACGACTTCGCCAATAACGGTGCGCCCCCCCCTATCTCGACAAAGAAAAACCCCGCCTTGCGGCGGGGTCTTCATGCAGCCGTGATGCAGTAGCGCTGCTGGATCAGAAATCCATGCCGCCCATGCCGCCCATGCCGCCGCCCATGCCACCGGCGCCGCCGGCCGGCTCGTCCTTCTTCGGCGCTTCGGCCACCATCGCTTCGGTGGTGATCATCAGGCCGGCGATCGACGCGGCGTTCTGCAGCGCCGAACGGGTCACCTTGGTCGGATCCAGGATGCCGAACTCGACCATGTCGCCGAACTCGCCGTTGGCGGCGTTGTAGCCGAAGTTGCCGGTGCCTTCCTTGACCCGGTTCAGGATCACCGACGGCTCTTCACCGGCGTTGGTGACGATCTCGCGCAGCGGCGCTTCCATCGCGCGCAGCGCGATCTGGATGCCGTGGGTCTGATCTTCGTTGGCACCCTTCAGCTCGCCGATCGCGGTCAGCGCGCGCACCAGGGCCACACCGCCGCCCGGGACCACGCCTTCTTCCACGGCCGCACGGGTCGCGTGCAGGGCGTCTTCGACGCGCGCCTTCTTTTCCTTCATCTCGATCTCGGTCGAAGCGCCGACCTTGATCACCGCCACGCCGCCGGCCAGCTTGGCCACGCGCTCCTGCAGCTTCTCGCGGTCGTAGTCCGACGAGGTCTCTTCGATCTGCGCCTTGATCTGCTTGATGCGCGACTCGATCGCCGAGCTGTCGCCAGCGCCGTCGATGATGGTGGTGTTCTCCTTGGAGACCTGCACCTTCTTGGCGCGGCCCAGGTCCTTGATGGTCGCCTTCTCCAGCGCCAGGCCCACTTCCTCGGAGATCACGGTGCCGCCGGTCAGGGTGGCCATGTCTTCCAGCATCGCCTTGCGACGATCGCCGAAGCCCGGCGCCTTGACCGCGACGACCTTGACGATGCCGCGGATGGTGTTGACCACCAGGGTCGCCAGCGCTTCGCCTTCGACTTCCTCAGCCACGATCAGCAGCGGCTTGCCCGACTTGGCCACGCCTTCCAGCACCGGCAGCAGGTCGCGCACGTTGGAGATCTTCTTGTCGTGCAGCAGGATGAACGGGTCGTCCAGGTCGGCCGACTGGCTCTGCTGGTTGTTGATGAAGTACGGCGACAGGTAGCCGCGGTCGAACTGCATGCCCTCGACCACGTCCAGCTCGTTGTCCAGGCCCGAGCCTTCTTCAACGGTGATCACGCCTTCCTTGCCGACCTTCTTCATCGCGTCGGCGATGATGTTGCCGATCGACTCGTCGGAGTTGGCCGAGATGGTGCCGACCTGGGCGATCGCCTTGTCGTCGGCGGTGGGCTTGCTGATCTTCTTCAGCTCGGCCACGGCGGCCTTGACGGCCTGGTCGATGCCGCGCTTGAGGTCCATCGGGTTCATGCCGGCGGCGACCGCCTTGGAACCTTCGCGGATCAGCGCCTGCGCCAGCACGGTGGCGGTGGTGGTGCCGTCGCCGGCGTTGTCGGAGGTCTTGGACGCGACTTCCTTCACCATCTGCGCGCCCATGTTCTCGAACTTGTCGGCCAGTTCGATTTCCTTGGCGACGGAGACGCCGTCCTTGGTGATGGTCGGGGCGCCGAAGCTCTTCTCGAGCACGACGTTGCGGCCCTTCGGGCCCAGGGTGGCCTTGACGGCATTGGCGAGAATGTTGACGCCGCGCACCATGCGCGAACGAGCGTCTTCACCGAAACGGATATCTTTGGCAGCCATGTGGAGTTACCTCAGGAATAGGGAATGGAGAACAGGGAATAGGGAGTCAAAAGCGCACGATCGGGAAGGGACGGGAACCGCAGGCGGCAGAAATCGCTCTTGCCGATTCCCGATTCACCATTCCCGATTCCCGCCATCGTCAACCGACGATGGCGAGGATGTCGTCTTCGCGCAGCACCTTGTACTCGACGCCTTCGGCCTTGTAGCTGGAGCCGGCGTACTGGCCGTAGATGACCTTGTCGCCGACCTTGACCGCCGGGGCGCGGACGCTGCCGTTGTCCAGCGGCTTGCCGCTGCCGATGGCCACGATCTCGCCCTTGGTGGACTTTTCCTTGGCCGAATCCGGGATCACGATGCCGCCGGCGGAAATTTCGTCGGCTTCGATCGGCTTGACTACGACGCGGTCGTGAAGCGGCTTGATGCTCATTGAGAGAGACCCTCTTAAGTGATTGATTGGTCTAGGAAAGGCTGGCGATGTTAGCACTCGCATGTGACGACTGCCAGCAGCGCTCGCGAAAAAACCCGGTACGCCGGGATGCGCAAGATGTGGTGCTGGCCGGCGCCCTTTCAAGGGCTGGCGGCAAAAAAATTTCGCTGCGGCGCCCGCCCGGCCGCGGAACTGGTACCCGGATTCCGCAACGCTGTCACAGGAGCAGGCTAGGCTCGCAGACCCAGGGGGGACCATCCAAAAGGAGTTGTCGATGAAGCCATCCGCCGTTGCCTTACCTCTCGCCTGTCTGCTGGCCCTGGCCGGCCACGCCCAGGCCGCCGTGTTCATCAACGAATTGCACTACGACGATGCCACCGCCGCCGGCGATACCGGCGAGGGCGTGGAGATCGTCGCCACCGCCGGCGAGAGCCTGAGCGGCTACAAGGTCTACCTGTACAACGGCAGCACCCCCGGCGCCGCGGCCGTCTACGCCACCACCGCGGTGCCGGCCGGCAGCCTGGTCACCTGCGGCGGGCAGGTGCGCATCGCCACCGTCGGCTATGCCAGCAACGGCGTGCAGAACGGCCCCAACGACGGCCTGGCGCTGGTCGACGGCAGCGGCCAGGTGGTGCAGTTCCTCAGCTACGAGGGCGCGATCACCGGCGGCGGCGGCCCCGCCGCCGGCCTGAGCAGCCAGAACCTGCCGGTCAGCGAGAGCAACAGCACCGCGGCCGGCACCTCGCTGCAGCTGCGCGGCAGCAACGGCAGCGCCGCGTCCGACTTCAGCTGGGCCGGCAGTTCGGCCAGCAGCTTCGGCGCCTGCAACAGCGGCCAGACCTTCAGCGGCGGCAGCAGCAACGCCGCCCCGTCGGTGACCGCGACCACGCCGGCGCAGGGCGCCAGCAACTTCCCCGCCGCCGGCGACCTGGCGGTGACCTTCAGCGAGGCGGTGACCCTGGCCAGCGGCGCGTTCGGCCTGAGCTGCAGCCAGTCCGGCACGGTGGCGCTGAGCTACCCGAGCAGCGGCAGCCAGTTCGCGATCTCCACCAACACCGCCCTGGCCGCCGGCGAAAGCTGCAGCCTGAGCATCCTGGCCGCGCGCGTCAGCGACGCCGGCGGCGCGCACCCGGCGCAGGACGGCAGCATCGCCTTCAGCGTCGCCAGCGGCAGCGGCGGCGGCGCCAGCGGCTACTACTCGCGGGTCAACACCTCCAGCGCCAGCCAGTTGCGCTGCTCGCTGCACGAGACGATCAAGGGCCACACCGTCTACCCGTACAGCAGCAGCTCCGGCACCAGCACCTGGACCATCCTGGAGATCGCCGACGAGGACCCGAACGACAGCGGGCGCATCCTCGACGCCTACCGCAACCGCAGCTACGCCAAGGGCACCGACCGCGCCGGCAGCGGCAGCGGGCTGAAGTACAACCGCGAGCACAGCTGGCCGAACTCGCTTGGCTTCGGCAGCGCCAGCGGCGACAAGGGCCTGCCCTACGCGCCGTACACCGACACGCACATGCTGTACCTGACCGATTCCACCTGGAACGCCGACCGCGGCAACAAGCCGTACGCGAACTGCGACAGCAACTGCGGCGAGCGCATCACCGAGGCCAACGCCGGCTTCGGCGGCGGCAGCGGCAGCTACCCGGGCAATTCCAACTGGGTGCGCACCCCGGACGGCAACGGCGGCAGCTTCGAGGTGTGGAACCACCGCAAGGGCGACATGGCGCGCGCGGTCATGTACATGGCGATCCGCTACGAAGGCGGCACCGACGCGGCCACCGGGCAGTCCGAGCCGGACCTGGAACTGACCGACGACCGCAGCAAGATCGTGCAGACCTCGGCCTCGCCGGCCTACATGGGCCTGCTGTCGACGCTGCTCGCGTGGAGCCAGCAGGATCCGCCGGACGCCGCCGAACGCGCCCGCAACGAAGTGGTGTACAGCTTCCAGGGCAACCGCAATCCGTTCATCGACCACCCGGAGTGGGCGACCTCCTCGCTGTTCACCTCGGCCAAGCCGGCCAGCTGCCAGCTACTCAACTGAAGTCGGACCCCGGCGCGCCGATCGCGGCGCGCCGGAGGGCCTGCGACCCGGGAGGCCTGGGGCCATCCGGCCTCGCCCGCGCATGCGCTGCCGGCGCCGCGGTAGACAGCCGGCCCCGCGCGAAACCCGGCAGCGTCGCGCCCCTGCTTTCCCTCCGATCGCCCCCCACTGTCGCGCCTTTGCCGCTGCGCAGCGGCTCGCCGCCGCACGGCCCTGCGCCATGCCCGGCCAGCGCCCTCCGCGGCCGCCCTCCGCGGCCGCCCTGCGCAGGCCCGCAACCGCGCGCCCGCGGGCGCGCACTCACGCCCGAACCAGGCCCGGCAAAGCCCTGCCGGCGTCCCTATACTGTCGGCCGCATGTCTTCGCCCCCACTCCGTTTGCTGTTCAGCACCTGCCCCGATCCGGCCAGCGCCGCGCGGATCGCCCAGGTCTTGGTCGAAGAACGGTTGGCCGCGTGCGTGAGCCGCCTGCCCGGCGTGCACGCCACCTATCGCTGGCAGGACGCCGTGGAGCAGGCCGAGGAAGTGCTGCTGCTGATCAAGACCGCCGCCGACCGCGTCCCCGCGTTGCAGCGGCGGCTGAGCGAACTGCACCCCTTCGACGTCCCCGAACTGATCGAGCTCGAGGTCGCCGGCGGCCTGCCCGCCTACCTGCAGTGGGTATATGCCGAAACCCGTGAGGAACCGTAAGCCGATGAACGTGCTGCACCGTCTCGCCGCCCTGTGCCTGCTGGCCCTGGCCGCCTTCCCCGCCCTGGCGATCAGCGAAAAGGACTTGCTGCCGGTCGATCAGGCCTTCGTGGTGACTGCGCAGGCGCCAGAGCGCGACCGCATCGCGCTGCATTGGAAGATCGCCAACGGCTATTACCTGTACCGGCACCGGATCGCGGTGCGGGTGCTGAGCGGCTTCAAGGCCAACCCGACCCTGCAGCTGCCGGCCGGGCACAAGAAGACCGACCCGTACTTCGGCGAGGTGGAAACCTACCGCGGCGAGTTGAACGCGGTGCAGAGCGGCGTCGCCGATCCCGCCACGACCAGCCTGCAGGTGGAGGTGCGCTACCAGGGCTGCGCCGACGCCGGCGTGTGCTATCCGCCGCAGAAGCGCGTGCTCACCGTGGCGCTGCCGGCAGCCGAGGCCGGTGCGGCGGCGGCGTCCTCGCCGCTGCCGGGCAGCGCGCCGGGCGCGGCCGGCCCCGCCGCCAAGCCGTTGTTCGGCGGCGGCCCCGCCGTGCAGGGCCTGCCGCTGCCGTCGGACCAGGCGTTCGGCTTCGAAGCCATCGTCGGCGACGGCAATACCCTGCTGCTGCGCTTCACCCCGGCGCCGGGCTACTACCTGTATCGCGACCGCACCGCGCTGGCGCTGGAAGGCGCGGCCGGCATCCGTACCGGCATGCCGCGCTGGCCGCAGGGCCGCTCGCACCAGGACGAGCACTTCGGCAAGGTGGTGGTGTATTTCGACCAGACCGAGGTCAGCGTGCCGCTGCAGCGCCAGCGCGCCGATGCCGCCGAGGCGACCCTGGTCGCCACCTTCCAGGGTTGCCAGACCGACGGCATCTGCTATCCGCCGATGACCCGGCGGGTGAAGCTGTCGCTGCCCAAGGGCAAGCTCAGCCCGACCGACCAGGCCGAAGTGGCGCCGCTGCTGGTGACGCCGCTGGACAGCCGCCAGGCCGACGCCAGCGCGGCGGCGGCCGACGCCTCGGCCCCGGTGACCGCGCCCGACGCGGCGACCGCGCCCGATGCCTCGGTGCACAACGCCGCGCGCAGCACCGCGCCGGCGGCCGCGCCGCAGAACCTGCTGTGGGTCCTGCTGGCGGCGCTGGGCGGCGGCCTGGTGCTGAACCTGCTGCCGTGCGTGCTGCCGATCCTGTCGCTGAAGGTGCTGGGCCTGGCGCACAGCGGCGAAAGCCACGCACGCGCCCGCAGCCATGCGCTGTGGTACACGCTGGGGGTGCTGGCGTCCTTCGCCGTGGTCGGCGGCATCGCCGTCGCCGCGCATCTGCTGTGGGGCTTCCAGCTGCAGCGCCCGGGCTTCGTCGCGGTGCTGGCCTACCTGATGTTCGCGATGGGCCTGAGCCTGTCCGGCGTGTTCACGCTCAGCGCCAACCTCGGCGGGCTCGGCCAGTCGCTGTCGGCGCGCAGCGGCCCGGTCGGCGACTTCTCCACCGGCGTGCTGGCCTGCGTGGTGTCCAGCGCCTGCGTCGGCCCGTTCATGGGCCTGGCGCTGGGCTATGCGTTCGCCGCGCCGCCGGCGATCGGCATGCTGGTGTTCCTGACCATGGGTCTGGGCCTGGCGCTGCCGTTCCTGCTGGTCGGCTTCATCCCCTCGCTGGCCAAGCGCCTGCCCACGCCCGGCCCGTGGATGGAGACGCTCAAGCAGGTGCTGGCGTTCCCGATGTACCTGACCGCGATCTGGCTGCTGTGGGTGCTGGGCAAGCAGCGTGGCGTGGATGCGGTGGCGCTGCTGCTGGTCGGCGCCACGCTGCTGGCGCTGGGCCTGTGGTGGATCGAGCGCGCGCGCTGGCGCAGCCACACGCTCGGCTTGCGCCTGGCCTCGCTGCTGGTGCTGCTGGCGCTGCTGCCGGTGTGGGGCGTGACCCGGCTGGCGCCGCCCAGCGTCGCCGCCGAGCGCAACACCGTCGCCTTCTCGCCGGAGATGCTGGACCGGCTGCGCACCGACAACCGCGTGGTGTTCGTCAACATGACCGCCGACTGGTGCGTGACCTGCAAGGCCAACGAACGCAACGTGCTCGGCAGCGATGCCTTCCGCGACACGCTCAAGCGCGTCGATGCGGTGTACATGAAGGGCGACTGGACCAACGAGGACGCACGCATCAGCGCCTTCCTCGCCGAACACAAGGCGGTGGGCGTGCCGCTGTACGTGGTCTACGGCCCGGGCGCACCGCCGACCGTGCTGCCGCCGGTGCTGAGCCAGGCGGTGGCCGAGGACGCCCTGCTGCGCGCGGCGCGATGAAGGCCACGCCGCCGCGCCTGCTCGCGGTGGCGGCGATCGCGGCGGCGCTGGGCGTGGCCGCCGCGCAATTCTGGTGGCGCACGCCGACGCCAGCGCCGCCAGCGACCGCCACCGGCAGCGCGCCGCCGGCCGGCGTTGCCGCGGCCCGCCCAGGCGATCGCGCACCGGCGCTGCGCCTGCCCACGCTCGACGGCGGCAGCCTGAGCCTGGCCCAGTTCCGCGGCCGCCCCTTGCTGGTCAATGTCTGGGCCAGCTGGTGCGAACCGTGCGTGCGCGAGATGCCGGAACTGGACCGCCTGGCGCGCGCGCAGCCGGCCGACGGCCTGCAGGTGCTCGGCATCGCCCTGGACCGCCCCGAGGACGTGCGCGCATTCCTGCAGCGGGTGCCGATCGGCTACCCGATCGCGCTGGAAACGCCAGGCCCGGCCGATGCCAGCGTGCGCCTGGGCGACACCCAGGGCCTGCTGCCCTACAGCGTGCTGATCGACGCCGACGGCCGCATCGTGCGGCAGAAACTGGGCCCGTTCGCCGCAGGCGAAGCGGAGCGCTGGGCGCGGCTGCCCTAGCCGGGACGACTGGCACGCACACGGGCAGGGACCGCCAGCCGGCACTGCGCAACATGCCATCGAGCGGATGGCGGCAGGCGCTTCGCTCGATGGCATGACCGGCAGCCGCGAGCTGCAACGCCCGCCCCTCGATGCGGTCGCCATCGCGGCGTAGCGCTCATCGCCCCTTGCGTGCGTCGACGCCCTCGCCGTCATCCGTGCGCCATCGCGCGCCTGCCATGCACCGCCGCCACGCAATTGGCCACGATGGCCCAACCGATGTCCGGAAAGGCGGCCGTGCGCGCGCTAGCGTGCTGCAGCCCACTTCGCCGAGCCAACATGCAGACTCACACCACGTTATTGGTCACCGGCGGCGCCGGGTTCATCGGCGGCAATTTCGTGCTGGAAGCGGTGTCGCGCGGCGTCCGCGTGATCAATCTCGATGCGCTGACCTACGCCGGCAATCTGAACACGTTGGCCTCGCTGGAAGGCAATCCCGACCACGTCTTCGTGCACGGCGATATCGGCGACCGCGATCTGGTGACGCAACTGCTGCGCGAGCACCAGCCCGACGCGGTACTGAACTTCGCCGCCGAGAGCCATGTGGACCGCTCCATCGACGGCCCCGGCGCCTTCATCCAGACCAACGTGGTCGGCACCCTGGGCCTGCTGGAAGCGGTGCGCGACCACTGGAAGGCGCTGCCGGAGGGGCCGCGCGCCGCGTTCCGCTTCCTGCACGTGTCCACCGACGAGGTCTACGGCACGCTGGGCGAGACCGGCAAGTTCTCCGAGACCACGCCGTACGCGCCCAATTCGCCGTACTCGGCCTCCAAGGCCGCCTCCGATCACCTGGTGCGCGCGTTCCACCACACCTACGGCCTGCCGGTGCTGACCACCAACTGTTCCAACAATTACGGCCCGTACCACTTCCCGGAAAAGCTCGTGCCGCTGGTGATCGCCAAGGCGCTGGCCGGCGAACCGTTGCCGGTCTACGGCGACGGCAAGCAGGTGCGCGACTGGCTGTTCGTCGGCGACCATTGCGCGGCGATCCGCACCGTGCTGGCCAATGGCCGGGTCGGCGAGACCTACAACGTCGGCGGCAACTCCGAGAAGCAGAACGTCGAGGTGGTGCAGGCGATCTGCGCGCTGCTCGATGCGCGCCGCCCGCGCGCCGACGGCCAGCCGCGCGCCAGCCAGATCACCCATGTCGCCGACCGCCCCGGCCACGACCGGCGCTACGCGATCGATGCGTCCAAGCTGAAGAACGAGTTGGGCTGGGAGCCGCAGTACAGCTTCGAGCAGGGCATCGCCATCACCGTGGACTGGTACCTGGCCAACCAGGCCTGGGTGCAGGGCGTGCTCGACGGCAGCTACCGGCTGGAACGCATCGGCACGGCGGCATAACGCGAGTCCCTCGCAAGAGCCCGCACATCGATGTGCGGACTTCCTAGGAAGCACCTCATGACCCAACGCAAAGGCATCATCCTGGCCGGCGGCTCCGGCACCCGGCTGTATCCGATCACCAAGGGCGTCAGCAAGCAGCTGCTGCCGGTGTACGACAAGCCGATGATCTATTACCCGCTCAGCGTGCTGATGCTGGCCGGCATCCGCGAGGTGCTGATCATCAATACGCCGCACGAGCAGGCCTTGTTCCGTGCGCTGCTGGGCGATGGCTCGCAGTGGGGCATGCGCCTGGAATACGCGGTGCAGCCGAGTCCGGACGGGTTGGCGCAGGCCTACCTGATCGGCCGCGATTTCGTCGCCGGCAAGCCGAGCTGCCTGGTGCTGGGCGACAACATCTTCCATGGGCATGGGCTGACCGAGACCCTGCGCCGCGCCGACGCGCGGCAGCACGGCGCCACCGTGTTCGGCTATTGGGTCAACGATCCTGAGCGCTATGGCGTGGCCGAGTTCGACCAGGCCGGCAAGGTCATCGACATCGCCGAGAAGCCGGTCCAGCCGCGCTCCAACTATGCGGTCACCGGCCTGTACTTCTACGACGGCCAGGCCAGCGAGCACGCGGCCGCGTTGAAGCCCTCGCCGCGCGGGGAGCTGGAAATCACCGATCTCAACCGGCGTTACCTGGAGGCGGGCGAACTGCACCTGGAACCGCTGGGCCGCGGCTACGCCTGGCTGGATACCGGCACCCACCAGTCGCTGCACGAGGCCTCCAACTTCATCGAGACCATCCAGTCGCGACAGGGCTTGCAGGTGTGCTGCCCGGAAGAGATCGCGTTCGGCCAGGGCTGGATCGATGCCGCGCAGCTGGAGAAACTCGCCGCGCCGCTGTTGAAGAACGACTATGGCAAATACCTGCATGAACTGGCTGTCCGAGGAATCGTTCCGTGAAAGTGATTGAAACCAATCTGCCCGGCTGCGTGGTGATCGAGCCGGCGGTGTTCGGCGACGAACGCGGCTATTTCTTCGAGACGTGGAACGCCGAGCGTTTCGGCCAGCATGGACTGCCCACCAGCTTCGTGCAGAGCAACGTGTCGACCTCGGCCAAGGGCGTGCTGCGCGGCTTGCATTACCAATGGCCGCGCCCGCAGGGCAAGCTGGTCAGCGTGCTGGAAGGCGAGGTCTACGACGTGGCGGTGGACATCCGCCGCGGCTCGCCGCATTTCGGCCGCTGGACTGCAGTGGTGCTGAGCGCGGAGAACAAGAAGCAGTTCTGGATTCCGGAAGGCTTGGCGCATGGCTTCGCGGTGCTGTCCGAGCGCGCGGTGTTCAGCTATCTGTGCACCGACGTGTACGTGAAGCAAGCCGACGCCGGCGTGCGCTGGGACGACGCGGCGATCGGCGTGGACTGGCCGATCGGCGAGCCGCTGCTGTCGGCCAAGGATGCGGTGGCGCCGTTCCTGGCCGACATCGCCGAAGACCGCCTGCCGGTGTACGTGCCGTGACCACGCTGGTGTTCGGCGCCAATGGCCAGGTCGGCCAGGAACTGTTGCGCGCGCTGGCCAGGCACGGCCCGTTGCTGGCGACCACGCGCAGCGGCCGCCTGCCCGATGGCAGCGCCTGCGAAATCGCCGACTTCGACCAGCCGCAGACGCTGGAGGCCTTGCTTGACCGGCTACGCCCCACGGCAGTGGTCAATGCCGCGGCCTATACCGCGGTGGATCGCGCAGAGCAGGAGCGCGACGCGGCCCATCGCGCCAACGCCGAGGCGCCCGCGGCGATCGCCGGCTGGTGCGCGGCGCATGGCCTGCCGCTGGTGCATTACTCCACCGACTACGTGTTCGACGGCCAGGGCACCCGCCCGTATCCGGAAGATGCGCCGACCGCGCCGCTGGGCGTGTACGGGGCGACCAAGCTCGCCGGCGAAGAAGCGATCCGCGCCTCCGGCGCGCAGCACCTGATCTTCCGCACCGCCTGGGTCTACGCCGCGCACGGCAGCAACTTCCTGCGCACCATGCTGCGCGTCGGTGCCGAACGCGACGAGCTGCGCGTGGTCGCCGACCAGGTCGGCACGCCGACGCCGGCGGCGCTGATCGCCGACGTCACCGCGCAGGTCCTGGAGCAGCGTGCGGTCGCGCAATCGGGCACCTGGCACCTGACCGCCGCCGGCGAGACCACCTGGCATGGCTTCGCCAAGGCGATCTTCGAAGAGGCGCTGGCGGCGGGCCTGCTGGCGCGCGCGCCGCGCGTGCTGCCGATCGCCACGGCCGAGTATCCGACCCCGGCCAGGCGCCCGGCGTATTCGCGGTTGGACATCTGCAAGCTGCAGCGCGACTTTTCGCTGGTGTTGCCGCAGTGGCGCGACGGCCTGCGCCGGGTCATGCGCGAATGCGCAATCGCTCGGCCCCCCGGCTGACGGCCACGCGCAGGCGCGCGGCGGCATTGGTCCGTTCGTCGGCGCCCAGCACCAGGACCCAGAACGCCAGCGCCGCTCCCAGCAACACCGGCACCGCCAGCAACATGCGCACGGTCGCATCGGCAATCCACAGGAACACGCACAGCACTAGGCAGGCGCAGCCGCCGAGCGCGGCTCCGGAGCGGATCGCACCGGCCGACACGCCGATGACCTTCCTGCTCATCCACCACAGCAGGCCGGCATCGACCAGCATGCGCAGCACCCAGGCCACCGCCGCGCCATCGATGCCCCAGCGGCGTACCAACAGCACCAGCGCGAGCGAATACAGCGGCAATTCCAGCAGGTGCAGGCCCGCGGTGACGTCGGCGCGCCCGTGCGCCTGGATCAGGTTGAAGGCCACCTTGGAAAAACCGTTGATGAAGATGCCGATCGCCAGCAGCTGCATCACCAGGCTGCTGCGTTGCGCGAACGCCGTGCCGAGCCACAGCTGCAGGAACGGCTGGGCCAGCACCACCACCGCCAGCACCGCCGGGAACAGGCAGGCCACGATCAGCTTGGCGCCCAGCGCGAACATCGCATCGGAGGCGCCGCGGTCGTTGGCGAAACGCTGCACCATCAGCGGAAACAGCACGCCGAACAAGCCTTCGGACACGATGTTGAGCTTGAACACCACTTCGTACGGCGAGGTGTAGAACGCCACCGCCGAGCTGCCGAGCAAGGCGCCGATGAAGAAGCGATCCATGTACACCATCAGTGGCGAGATGACGTTGGAGATCGTCATCCAGCCGCCGAAGGTCAACAGTTCCCTGCAGATCCGCTGCTCCGGCCATGCGCGCAGCGCAGCCGATCCGACCTGGCGGAACACGAAGTGCACGTGCACGGCCGTGGCGATGTAACGCCCCAGCACCAGCGAGGCGACGATCCAGTCCAGCCGCGCGGTGAACGGCAGCACGCACAACGGGCCACCGAAGGTCCACAGCCCCATCGGCATGCGGATGGCGTTGGTGAGCCGGAAGCGATGGTGCGCCTCCAGGATGCCGCGCAGGCCGGTGGTGAGGATCACCGCCGGCACCGACACCGCCAGCAGCACGAACGCGTTGCGGGTCTGTCCGACGAATTCGGCGGGAACGTGCAGCAGCCCGATCAGCCACGGCGTGGCCAGCGCCACCAGCAGGGCGGCCAGCGCACCCAGCGCGGTCATCATGGACAGGCCGCTGGACACCACCCGCGGCACCTCGGCCTGGCGGCCGCTGCCCAGGCGGTCGGCCACGATCCGCGTCATCGCCCTGCCCAGGCCCAGATCGAACAGGTTGAAATAGCCCACCACCATCCAGGCGATGGTCAGCAGGCCGAACCGGTCCACGCCGATCTGCTTGATCAATACCGGCACGCTGACCGCCGCCAGCAGCAGCGGCAGCAGCTGGCCGCCGATGTTGTAGCAGAGGTCGCGCAGCAGGCGGGGGGTCGGGGCCGCTGCGGCCGCCACCGTGCTGCCGCTCATGGCGTCGCCTCCGGGAGCAAGGGCAGCGCCGACGCAGGTAGCGGCGCGAGCGCGTTGGCGACGGCTTCGCGGTAGGCACGCACGGTGAAGCGGTGCCGATATGTGTCGCGCGCGGCAGCGGCCATGGCCGCATAGCGTTCCGGCCCCAACCCGACCGCGCGCTCCAGCGCGCGCACCAAGGCGATCGGATCGCCCGGCTCGAACAGCAGGCCGCTTTCGCCATCGGTCACGATTTCCTGCAAGCCGCCGGCGTCGGAGGCGATCACCGGCCGGCCGATGGAGAAGCTCTCGATGGCGACGCGGCCGAACGGTTCGGGCTGGATCGACGGCATCAGCACGAAGTCCGCCCACGCGAAATGCGCGGCCGGCTGCGCGCTGAAACCGAACAGTTCGACCGGCTGCGCGCACTCCCGTGCGGCCCGTTCGAGGGCGACGGCAAGGTGTTCGTAGCCGCGGAACGTGTCGCCCACGATGCGCAGCTGCAACGGCAGGTCGCGACCGTAGCGCGCCAATGCGTCGAGCACGAACTGCTGTCCCTTCCAGGTGTTGATCCGGCCAAGGATGACGATGCGGCATGGCCGCTCCGGCGGCGGCGGCGCGGATGGCGGACATGGACCGTCGCAGACCGCTTCCACGCCGTTGTAGATGACGCGCCCGGGCAACTTGAACGCGAACGCGGTGGCATACGAGTTGTAGATCAGGGCGGCGCGCGAGAACTCCAGCAAGCGTCCGAACACGCGCAGGGCCAATGCCGACGGAATCTCCCGCACATGGACGTAGGCGTTGCCGCTGCGCCGCAGGGCCAGGATCGCGGCGACGCAGACCACGGTGTTGACGTAGCAGATGTCGTAGTGCGACACGAGGCCGCGGTACATGCGCAGCGCCTTGCCCAGCGCGACCAGGCTGCGCCATGGGTGCCGCTTCAGTTCCAGCTTGCGCAGCACCCCGCCGCTCTCGAAGCTGCAGCGGTCGACCAGCGGCGCCAACAGCGCCTGCAGCGGTCCGGGCTCGGGCAGCACCAGGTCGATCGTCGCCTGCGGATGGCGCTCGCGCAATGCCTCCACCGCCGCGGCGAAACTGCGGTCCGAACCGTACAGCTCGCTGCCCTGGTGCACCGCCAGGATCCGCAACGCAGCGCTCATCGGTACACCTCGGCAAGGATCGCGAAGAAGCCCTGGGACACGCCGCGCCGCCGCGCCAGCCGCCACGCGCTCCACAGCACGTAGGCGTGCACGCCGAGCCGCTCCAGCGCATCGGCGTCGAACACGTATTTCCACGAGCGCATCAACCAGATCCGGCGCCGCGCCAACTGCACCGGATCGCGGGTGTCGCGCAGGGCCGAATCGTGTCCGAGCACGGCGCCGTACAGGTAGGCGCGGCCGCCGCGCCAGTTCAGTTCGCGACACAAACGGGTGTCGATCCCGTAGAACCACAGCCGCTCGTCGAAGGGCGCCGGGCCGATCTCGCGCAGGAAGCGCCGACTGACGCACAGCCCGCTCATCATCGCGGTGAAGTGCGAGGGCAGGAACGCGTCGACCCGCGCCTTGCGCAACGGCGCGCCCTTGATCCAGCGCAGGCGTCCGGGGCTGATCATCCGCTTCTGGTGGCGGATAACCGGGACGTACATGTCGGCATCGATGTCGCGGATGCAGCGGGCGAGCTTGTCGATCAGCGCCTGCCCGACGTGCGAATCCTGGTCCAGGATCATCACGTGCGGGGCCGCGCTGGATCTGAGCAGCGTGTTGTAGACCAGCGACAGCGGGGTGTTGTGTTGGCTGCAGACATAGTCCCAGCCGGCGGGCAGCGCGGCCGCGCCTTCGCGATCGGGCTCCGGCGAGTTGTCCCAGATATGCACCCGCAGCTGCAGTTCGCGCGGGTCGCAGTCGAGCCGGCGCAGGCTGTCCAGCGTCTGCGACGCCTGCACGGAACGCATGTACAGGACCACGAACAGGTCAATGCGAACCACGACGGACTCCCAGGCCGGCACTGGATGCCGCCATGCGTGCGGCGCGCAGCGCGTGGCGAAACGCCACCTCGTCCTTTGCGGCGTGCCTGCGGCAACCGACGCAACGGGCGGCGAACGCCGCAACGCGATGCACGGTTCGGTCTACGGTGATGTGCATGCAATGACCTGTGTGGGTGAATGGTGCGACGGCGGCGGTGCAGGCGGTGCGCGCGTTGGCGCATGCCGTCATTCTTGGCGAGCGCGGCTGCGCCGCGGCGGCCGCTGGCGGCAAACGCCCAGATGATTGCCGCAGCGGACCTAGGATCGGCGGATCGCCGGGGCCGGCACCGCATGGCGGCCGCGCCCGGCGATCAGCATCAGCGCCACCACCATCAGGAACAGCTGCATCGTCTCCAGCACGCCGGTGGCCATGACGAAGACCAGGTACCCGGTCGTCGATGCATGCACCATGGCGTAGCTGAAGCGATCGTCGAGCTGGCGGCGCGCGCAACGGTAGATGCTGGCGAACAACAGCCCATAGGCGAGCAGGCCGAGCAGGCCCAGATCGATCGCCCATTGGAACAGCGCGCTCTCGGCGTTGTAGAAGTCCGGATACTTGTCGGAGGCGACGATCTCGCGGGTTTGCGACACGCCGCCGCCGAACAGCGGCGACTGCACGAAGAAACTCCACGCCACCAGCAGCTGGCCCACGCGCATCTGCAGCGAGCTGCCGTTCTGGCTGGTGGCGTCGCCGTTGCGGAACACCGAGGCCACGAAGTCGGTGAATTTCTCCACGTACTCCAGGCCGCCCACGCAGGCCACCGCCAGCGCGACGACCGCGATCTGCGCCATCAGCCGCCGGTCGCGGCCGCTGGCCAGGCAGTAGAAAGCCGCCAGCGCCAGCAGCAGGAACACCACCGGCGTGCGCGAGTTGGTCACCACGATGCCGGCGAACAGCACCAGCTGCAATGCCAGGAACACCCCCATGCGCCTGGCGGTGCGGTTGTCGCGCATCAGGAACACGCCGACCAGGAACGCATAGACCTGGAACGCGCCGTAGGTGATCGGATGCGACAGCGTCCCGACCGCGCGCAGGCCGCGCACCGATTCGCCATAGTCCTTGGCCATGACCCGGCCGCTGGGCGTGGTGTGGCGCAGGTAATCGAAATATGGATTGGCATGCAGCAGGTAGGCCAGCGTGCCGTACAGCGACACCGCCACCGCCACCAGGTAGAACAGGCGCAGGATCGACTCGGCCTGGCGCGGCTGCGTGCAGAAGCGGAACGTCAGGTAGCAGGGCAGGAACAGCTCCAGGAATTCCATGGCCGCGGTGACCATGTCCTTGGACCAGGTGGCCGGCTGCAGCGCGAAGGAGGCGAAATAGGCCAGCGCCAGCCACGCGAACGGCGCGGCGAACGGAAAGCCGACCGGCCGGATGCGCAGCCCGGACGCCAGCAGGTGCAGCAGCCAGCCGCCCAGCATCAGCAGGACGATGGCGCGGTTGACCGACAGGTACGGCAGGCTGGCCACGTCGATCAGGCCCAGGCCCTTGGGCGTGAACAGGCACAGGACCGGAAACAGCAGCACCAGCCGGCGCAGGTTGGACAGCGACAGCCACGTGCAATAGAGGGCGAGCAGGAAATTCACGGTGACGACGCGACCGGCGGGGGAAATGGCATCACTGTTCGGCCACCAGTTCGTACCAGGGTGCGGCGGCGTGTCCGCGCGCCTGCAACTGCAGCTGGAATCCGTTCGCGGTCTTGCGCACGTCCGCCGCGTCCAGTGGCGCACCGCGACGGCCCGCGGCATCCAGCGGATAGACCGACAGGCGCCGCGCATCGCTGCGCACGTCGACGGTGCATGGCCGGCGCCGCATCCACAGCGGCGCCTGCACTTCGCGCAGACTGAGCCCGGCGCCACTGGCCGGATCGCGCAGGGTATAGGCCGGCACCGCGCGCAGCGCACCGTCCACGCGCTGCAGCGCCGGTTCCGCGACGTCGACCAGGTCCAGCGGTGCCGGCGTCGGCGCATCCGGGACCGATCCCAGCGTCTCGCCGGGCAGGGTCAGCAGCAGCCGCGTGGACTGCGCGATCGCACGCCCATCGCGCGAGGACAGCAGCAGCGCGGTCATGCCGTTCGCGGCGTCCACCCGCACCGCGAGCGCGCCGCTGACATAGCGGCGCCCCGGCAGCAGATGGCCGACGATGCCGTTCACCGTCGGCGCGGCGACGCGCAGCTGGCCCGCGTCCAGATCGAAGCGCACCTGGGCGGGTGCGGTCGCTGCCCGCGCCGCGACCGGTGCGCCGATGCCGACCCGGCGCGTCAACGCGCTGCTGCGCTCGAGCACGCCCTGCGCCTGCAGGAACGCCGCCAGCCGGGTGGTGACGCGCGCCTGCACCGCGCGCAACTGCAGCGCGCGATCGGGCGTATAGCCGCTCGCCTCCGGCAACGCGGCGATCGCGCCGCTGCGGAACAGCCAGGCCAGTTGCCCGAACTGCGCGCGCTTGGCCGCATCGCCGGCCAGGCTGAACTCGTAGGGCACGCTGGGCGTCTGCGCGCCGCGCCGGTGCGCGTAGTCGTAGTACGCCACCCCCGACCAGTCCTGCAGGCTGGCCAGCAGCGCGGTTTCCGGCAGGATCTCGGCCGCCTGCCGATTCGGCCACGGCTGGTTGAACTCGGTGACCAGGAAGGGCTTGTCGAAGGAGCGGTAGAACGCCATGCCCAGCAGCGGTTCCACTCCATCGCGCAGGTTCGAGCTGTCGCTGATCCGCCATGCGTCCCACTGCCAGGGCGCCTGCGGAAAACGGTAGTGGTCCACGTAGAAATGGCCGTCGAACAGGTCCATGCCGGCCAGCGCGCGCACGTTGGCCAGGCCGCCGAAATTCATCTGCGTGCCCAGCACCAGCACCTCGGGAGCGGCCTGCGCGATCGCCGCCCGCACCGTGTCCACGTAACGGCGGTCGCGCTCGACCAGAAAGTCGAGAAACGCGGCGGCCAGGGCCGGGGCGGCGTCCAGCGCGGGCACGGCATCGGCATCCACCGCCAGCGCCGGCGCATGCGCCTGCCGCCATGCCCGCCAGTCCTGCAGCAGGGCCTCGCGCACGGGACTTTGCGCCAGGCGCGCCAGGCTGCCGTCCATCCAGGCGTAGACCAGCGAACTCTCGTTGTCGATCTCGACCATGGCCAGCGCCGGCGTTCCTGCACCGCGCAACGCGGTCAGCAGCATCTGCGCATAGCGCGCCTGCAGCCGCAGCGCCGCCGGATCGATGCGCAGGAACGGCTTGGACTGGTCCGGCCACGCCGCAGCGCCGTCCAGCGCCAGAGTACCGTCGATCGCGGGCCGGAACGCATAGCCGACGTGCAGGTTCAGATCGACATAGATGCCGTTCTCCGCGCACCGCTGCAGCAGGCCGCGCAGCCGCGCCACCGCGACCGGATTCAGGCGCGGGAACGGTCCGGCCGACAGCAGCCCGGTGGCCGCCGCGTCGTCGGGCACGGACACCGCGTCGAGCGCATGCAGGCGCAGGAAGTTGACGCCCAGCCCGCGCAGGTCGGCGACCAGGCGCTCGGCCTGCGGCGCATCCGGCAATGCGGCCTCGAAGCCGAGGTTGACGCCGAACAGCCGCACCGGCGTCGCGCTGCCCTGCGCGCACAGCGCGCCACCGCAGGCGCGCAGGCGATCGGCAGGCGCCAGCGGCGCGTTGAGCGCGGCGAAATCAACGACCGATCCCGGCGCCACAGCGGCGACCTCGACCCGGTAGAAGTCGGCCGGATCGGGCGCCGGCTGCGCCCGGCACGCGGCCGGCGCCAACACCAGCAGGCAGGCCAGCGCACGCCGCGCGCCCGCGCCGAAAGCGCCGCCGGCGCTCAACCTTCGCGCCCGCGCTTGACCGTCATTGCCTGCGCCAACGCCAACGCCGGCTGCGCTGCCGGCGCCAGCGCCGGGGCCTGCAGATGGCTCTCGAGCAACGCCTGGTACTGGGTCAGGATCGCCGACCAGCGGAATTCGCGCTCGAAGCGCTGCAGGCTCAAGGCGCGCATGGCCTGCACCGTCGCGCCGTCGGCGAGCAGCACCGACATATGCATGTCGCATTCGGTTTCCGAACGGAAGTAGCGCGCTCCGTCCTGGGCCACCCAGCGGTTGAACGGGTTGTCGTGGGCGATGACCGCATTGGCGGCGCCCAAGGCCTCCACCAGCGATGGATTGGTGCCGCCGACGGTGTGGCCGTGCGCGTAGAAGCGCGCATAGCGGCGCAGCACCCGCAGCGCGTCCAGATCGTAGATGGCGCCGGGGAAGTCCACCTCCTCGCTCGCCGCCTCCAGCACCTGGCGATGGTAGTCGTTGGATTCCGGCTCGTATCGGCCCAGCACCACCAGCCGCGCATCGCGCCGGCGCCGCGAGAAGGCGCGCACGATCTCCAGCAGCGAGTTCTCCGGTTCGGCGCGGGCGATGACCAGGCCGTACGACTGCCCTTCCAGGCCCAGCGCGCGCAACGGCTGCGGATCGACATCGCCGACCAGGTCCGCCCCGTAGGGAATCATCGCGATCTTGTCGCGGCTCACGCGAGTGGAAAGATGCCGCGCGATCTCGGGATGGTCGGCGATCAGGTGATCGCCGGTCCAGCAGCCGACGCGCTCGTTCAACCACAGCCACAGCCGCGCGTGCCGACGCCATTTGCGCCGCTTCCACTCCAGTCCGTCCATGTTGATCAGGTTGGCGATGCCGCGCCAGCGCAGGTACGTGGACAGCACCGCGGTGTTGTAGCCCAGGGTCAGCGCCAGCGCCGGCCGCCGCCGGGCCGCGTCGCGGATGGACGCCCAGTCGAATTCGATCGTGCCCGGCGCGCCCTGGCGCCGCACGGCCAGGGTGATGCGGTGCACGCCGCGCCATTCGTCCTCGACCACGGCCGGCACCTGCGTCGCCGCGCCCTGGCAATAGACGGTGACCCGCCAGCCTTGCTGCACCAGATGCAGGGCCAGGCGTTCGGCGAAGGTTTCGAATCCGCCATGCATCGCCGGGATGCCGCGGATGCCGAGAATGGTGAGCTGTCGATGGGGCACGATGCTGGACGAATCCCGGAGTTGGCGAGCGCGCGGCAGGAGTTCCGCGGCCCACAGCATGCGCGTCGGCGGCATGGCGGAATCGGTCGCAGTGGCCGCATATTCCGCCGACTTGCGCGCCGGCCGGCGATGGCGGCCAACACCCAGCGAATGGCGGAAACGCTCCGGTGCATCGGCCCTAGCATGGCCACGAGGCGGCACCCCCCTGTCACTCGGATGCCGGCGCCTGGAGATTCGCCAGGACGCGCTCGCCCGGAAGGTCGGCCAGTGGCGGCAGCTGTCTCTCTCGGCCACTTCCACGGATCGACCATGCGCTTTTCCGCTTCTGCATTTTTCCGGCCAGGGCTGTCCCGTCGCCGTTCCCGCCTGCGTTGCGCCGTCGCCGCGCTGGGTGCGCTGCTGTCCAGCGGTTGCGCGCTGCTGCCGGCAGCGCATCTCGACCTGGACCCAGCGCAGGCGGTCGGCGCCGATGGCGCGCCGTCGGAACTGCGGCAGAACGGGATCGCCTTCCGCTTGCATCGTCTCGACGGCGGCGCGGCGCCGGCGTTGTTCCAGGCGCCCGCCGACGCGGCCGTCGCAGCAACGCCGATGCCGCCAGCGGCCGCGCCGGCGCCCTACCTGGTGCGCAGCGGCGATACGCTGCGGGTGATCGTCTGGGACCACCCGGAACTGAACAATCCAGGCCTCAGTGCGTTGAGCACGGGCACCACCAGCACGGCCGGCGCGGAAGCGGCGACGGCACCGAAGATCAACGCCGGCGGCAACCTCGATCCGCAGGGGCGGCTGGTGCAGCCCGACGGCACGATCTATTTCCCCTACGTCGGCCGGGTCAAGGTCGCCGGCCAGGACATCGGCCATATCCGCGACCTGCTCGCGCGCCGCCTGGATCCGGTGATTCCCTCGCCGCAGCTGGACGTGGCGGTGGTCGCGTTCCGCAGCCAGAAGGTGTACGTCTCCGGTGCGGTGCGCGACCCCGGCGCACTGGCCCTGACCGATGTGCCGATGACGGTCGCCGACGCCATCGCCGGCGCCGGCGGCTATACCACAGGCGCGGACCTGGAGAGCGCCACGCTCAACCGCGACGGACGCCCGCAGCCGCTGGATCTCTACGCGTTCTTCTATCGCGGCGACCTGGCGCAGAACCTGCGCCTGCGCGACGGCGACGTGCTCAACCTGCCCGAGCGCCGGCTGAAGAAGGTGTTCGTGCTCGGCGAGGTGGCCAAGCCGGGGTCGCAGGTGATGCCGCTGGGGCCGTTCACCCTGTCCGAAGCCCTGGCCGATGCCGGCGGCCTCAACCTGGTCTCGGCCAACGCATCGCAGATCTACGTGTTCCGCCATGCCGCAGACGGGCACGTCGACGCCTATCAGCTCGACACCGGCAACCCGGGCATGTTGGCGCTGGGCGACCAGTTCGCGCTGCATCCGCGCGACATCGTGTTCGTCGATCCGGCCAAGGTCACCCGCTTCTCGCGCGCCATCTCGCAGATCCTGCCGCTGGCCAGCCTGCTGTACCTGGGCAGCGCCGCCATCAGCCAATGAGCCGGGAGGCGCGCGCGAGCCTGTGCATGAACCTGATCCTGGTCTGCCGCGCCAACGTCTACCGCAGCCCCATGGCCGAGGCGGTGCTGCGCGCGCGGCTGCGCGACACGCCCGCGGAAAAAATCCGTTCGGCGGGCCTGGCGCCCGCCGCAGGGCTGCCGCGCGACGAGCGCACCCAGCGCGTGCTCGCCGAACGCGGCTATCCGCCGGTGCCCTCGCAGTTCGCGCAGATGCTCAACGAGCCGATGCTGCACTGGGCCGATCTGGTGCTGGTGATGGAGGCGCAGCAGCGCCACGCCTTGCTGCGGCGCTTCCCGGCCGCCGCCGGCAAGGTCTGGCGGCTCGGCCACTGGCTGGATTGCGAGATTCCCGATCCGCACGGATCGGGTCTGCAACCGCTGCGCGACACCTTGCTGCTGATCGAACGTTGCGTCGACCGCTGGCTGTCCCACCCCTCCTTCACCTCCACAAAGAGCGACCCCCCTCTTTCATGAAACACGAAACCACGATGCAGGCCGAACCGGCCGACGCGCCGGACAGCGACGTCAACCTGATTGCCTTGCTGCGCAATGTCCTCACCCACCTCAGGTTGTTCGCGGCCATCGCCGTGGCGATCCTGCTGCTCTCCATCGCCTACCTGCTTGCGGCCACACCGACCTACACGGCGCAGGCGCTGATCCAGGTGGACGAGGACCAGGGCGCCGCGCTCGGCGCCCTGTCCGACGTGGCCAGCGCGCTGAGCCTGAACAAGCCGATCGATGGCGAACTGGACATCCTCGGCTCGCGCTCCGTGCTGACCAAGGCGATCGCGGCGACGCAGGCGCAGTTGAGCGTGCAGGTGCACAACAGCATTCCGGTGCTGGGCCGGCTGTATGCGCGCTTCGCGACGCCGCCGCACGGACTGGCGCCGGCGCCGCTGGGGCTGGACGGGTTCGCATGGGGCGGCGAACGGCTGCGCCTGGACGACTTCCAGGTGCCCAGCGTGCTGAACACCGACACCTTCCGGTTGCTGGCCGGCGCCGGCGGCACCTGGACGCTGCAGTCGCCGGACGCGCTGACCGTCGCCCGCGGCCGCGTCGGCGAACAGGTGACGTTCGCCATCGACACGCGCTTCGGCCCGGGCCAGGGCAGCATCCGCGTGCGCGAATTGCGCGCCAGGCCGGGAACGCGCTTCGACCTGAGCAAGTCCTCGCTGCAGCAGACCCTGGACGCGGTGTCGCGGCATATCAAGATCGAGGAAACCTCGAAGGACTCCTCGATGATCCGCCTGTCGGTCCAGGACCACGACGGCGAACGCGCCGCCGACGTCGCCAATGCCCTGGCGCAGGCGTACATGGCGATGAACATCCGCCACCGCGCGCAACAGGCGCACCTGAGCCTGCAGTTCCTGGGACGCAAGCTGCCGCAGTTCCAGGCCGAACTGACCCGCTCGGAGGACGCGCTCAACGCCTACCGCATGCAGACCGATACCATCGACGTGGAGCAGCAGACCGAAGCGCTGCTCGCCCGTTCGGTCGAACTGACCCGCCAGCAGACCCTGGTCGAACTGAACCTGCAGGCCAATGCGCAGCAATTCCGCGCCGCGCACCCGACCATGCGCATGCTGCTGGCGCAGAAGGCCTCGCTCGCCGACGAACTGGCCAGGATCAACACCGAGATCCGCGCCCTCCCCGGCACGCAGCAGAGCTATCTGCGCCTGGCCCGCGATGTCGCGGTCAATACCCAGATCTACACCGCGCTGGTCGCCAACAAGCTGCAGCTCGAGGTCGCCGAGGCCGGCACCACCGGCAACGTCTCGATCATCGACATCGCCCTGACGCCCGAAAAGCGCAGCTGGCCGCTGCCGCTGATCGTGCTGGCCGGCGGACTGTTCGGCGGCGCGCTGATCGCGTTCGTGAGCGTGCAGGTCGTGGCCGGCTTGCGCGGCGCGCTGCGCGATCCGCTGGAGCTGGAGCGGATCAGCCAGGTGCCGGTCTATGCGGTGGTGCCGGCCAGCATCGCGCAGATGCGGATGACGCGCGCCGCCCTGCGCGAACGGCAACCGCACAATCCGCTGCTGGCCAGCCAGTTCCTGTCCGACCCGAGCGTGGAAGCGCTGCGCTCGCTGCGCAGCACCTTCAAGTTCGCGCTGGACGATGCCAACAGCAACATCGTGCTGTTCACCGGCCCCACCGAGAACGTCGGCAAGAGCTTCGTCGCCGCCAACTTCGCCTACCTGCTGGCGCTGTCCGGCGAACGCGTGCTGCTCGTCGACGGCGACATGCGCCGCGCCGGCCTCGGCCGCTATTTCCCGTCCGCGCTGGACGTGTCCGGCCTGGCCGACGTGCTGGCCGGGCATGCGCCGCTGCCGGACGCCATCATCGCCTCCGGCCACGAACGGCTCGACCTGCTGCCGGCGGGCCGGCGTATCCCGCCCAATCCCGGCGAACTGCTCGAACTGCCGGCGCTGGCGACGCTGCTGGCGCAGGCAGGGCGGCGCTACGACTACGTGATCGTGGATTCGCCGCCGGTATTGCCGGTCGGCGACGCGGTCACCCTGGCCCGCAGCTGCGGCGCGGTGTTCGTGGTCTCGCGCTTCGAACTCAGCAGCGGCCGGCAGCTGACCGAGACCTTCAAGCGCCTGAACCAGATCGGCGCCACCGTCGCCGGACAGGTGTTCAACGGCTTCCGCAGCACGCGCTTCGGCTACGGATATGGCTACGGTTACGGCTATGGCTATGGCTATCGCCAGGCCACCGGCAAAGGGTGAATCCCTGCGGCGACCGGCAGGCGCATCCGCGCCTGCGCGCCGCTTCGGCCACGCCGGCAGCATGACGCGATCCATCCGGCCGTTGCCGTCGTCGCATGCGCCGGCCGTCAGGCGGCACGACGCGGCCGGCAGCGCCGCGACCGGGACGGTGCGCCACGCAAGCAGCGCAGGATCGGATCAGCGTTGCCCAGGCCAGCTTGCGCGGGAATGAACGCTTGGGATTCGCCAGGGAGCAACGAACGCCCGCTCAGCGGCAGGGCGGCGTAAGCGCGGCGCCCTGCAACCAGGCGCTGCTGGACAGCGCTTGCAGCGCCGTGCTGCCGGGCAAGGTCGCCACCGCCAACTGGCTGCCGATCGCGCCCGGATCGATGCTGCCGGACAGCCGCGGCCAGCCCGTGGCGACCGACGCCCCCAGTCCCGAACACCCCAGCGTGGCCAGCGACAGCGTGGCGACCTTGCCGCCGATCGCTGCAGCGCGGGCGGAGGAAGAGCGGCGTGGCGACGGCGCCAGTGCGGCGGCCAGCGCCGCCGTCGCCACCGGGTCGGCGCCATACGCATTGGCGCGGATCAGTTGCAGGTAGGGGTCGCGCGAAGGCGGCGCGCGCTGCGGGCGCCCGGATGCGGTGTGGCGCAGCGTGTAGGCGGCCGACGCGGAAAGATCGGTCGCCAGCTGTGCGGCTGCCGGCGCAGTCGCGCCCAGCAGCAGCAACGCCGCCAGCGCCGCGCGACAGCGCTGCGCCGGCCGTGCGGCCCCGCCCGTCGCGCGAGCGCGGCCGCGCTGGTCGTCAGTACGCATTCTTGTGCACGAACCCTTTGTAGAGCGTCATCGCGATGATCTTCAGATCCATCGCCATACTGCGGTGCTGGATGTAGTGGAGATCGTGGGCGACGCGCGCCACGACCTTGTCGATGCTGTCGATCTCGCCGCGCAGGCCGTGGACCTGCGCCCAGCCGGTGATGCCCGGCTTGATCCGGTAGCGGTACATGTAGTCGTGCACCAGGTCCTTGTACAGGTCGTCGTGCTGCAGCGCGTGCGGGCGCGGACCGACCAGCGACATCTGCCCCTTGAGCACGTTGATGAACTGCGGCAGCTCGTCCAGGCTGGTACGGCGCAGGAAGCGGCCGACCGTGGTCACCCGCGGGTCGTGACGGCGGGCCTGGGTCAGGGTTCCGGCCGCCTCCGCATGCGCACGCATGGTGCGGAACTTGCAGATCTCGAAACAGCGCCCGTCCGCGCCCATGCGCTTTTGCCGGAACAACGACGGACCCGGCGAATCGAGCCGCACCGCCACCGCGATCGCGCCCATCAGCGGCGACAGCGCCAGCAGCGCGGCGGCGGCGAACAGTACATCGAACAGGCGCTTGCCGCCCTGCCAATGCGCATGGCGCGCGGCGGCCGCCAGATCGATCACCGGCAACCCCGGGGCCAGCGCCGCCGCCGACTGCGCCAGCGCGAAGTCGCGCAGGTCCGGGATGAAACGGATATCGACGAAATCGTGCCGGAACGCGCGGACGAAGTCTGCGGCCTGCTGCGACTGGTGCAGGGGTCCGAGCAACCACAGCTCGTCGATCGCCCGCTGCCTGACCAGCACGCGCAATGTCTGGAACCGGTTGACCACCGGCAGTCCGGCGCACAGGCCGCCTTCCGGCGCGCCCGCGTCGTAGACCGCGGCCAGGCGATAGCCGTGGCCACGCATGCGCAGCAGTCGCGGCAACAGGCACACCGATTCCGGGCTGGCGACCAGCGCCACCGAGCGCCGGCGCGGCACGATCCTGCGCTGCGCGGCATGCAGCGCCTGCATCGACAGCCGCGCCATCGACGCCATCCCGAACGCCTCCACCGCCAGCATCGGCAGCGAGGACCTCATGCCGCCGGCCCCGGCGCCTGCGTGGCCGCTTCGCCGCCGCCGCGCAGGCCGGCACGGTAGGCGCTGGGCGTATTGGCCAGGTACTTGCGGAAGATCTTGGCCATGCGTCCGCCATCGCCGATGCCACAACGCCGCGCGATCTTGTCGATCGGCAGGTCGGTTTCGGCCAGCAGCCGGCAACTGCGCTTGACCCGGATACGCAGCAGATAATCCGAGGGCGTGATCCCCAGTTCCATCTTGAAGCGGCGCAGGAAGTTGCGCTCGCTCATCGCCGCGACCTGCGCGGCATCGCCCACGCTGATCGGCCGGTCGCTGTTGGCTTCCAGCCAGCGCGCCGATGCCAGCACCTGTTCGCTGACCCGCGACGCCATCGCCAGCTGCGCGACGTCCTGGCGCGGCGCGACCTCGCGCAGGCCCGAACGGCCCACCCGCTGCGCGACCGCCTCGCCCAGGTCGCGCTCGATCATGCGCAAGGTGGCGGCCAACGCGGCGGCCGCGCCGCTCCCGGCCTGCCCCAGCATCGACGGTACGCACAACCCGGCCGCCTCCATCAGGTCCTGGCCTTCGGCGATGGGCACCACGGTCTGTGCCCGTTCGCGGCAATCACGCAGCCACGCGCGCAGGCGCTCGTCGCCCAGCGCACGCCGCGCGCCGCCGCCGCCGGCCAGGAACAGCGCATGCAAGCGCGGGCCGCGGCCTGCCGGCTGCAGCGGCTCGGTGTCCACCACCAGCTTGAAGGCGCTGGAGATGCCGCCGCCATTGCTGGACAACAGGCAGATCTCGTAGAAGTCGCCGCGGCCCGCGGCGCCGCACTCGATCGCATTGGCCGCTTGCAGCATCTTCACCACGGCCACCAGGTCGGCCAGATCGAAGCCTTCGTACAGGACGAAACCCACCCGCCGCGGCAGTGCGATCCTGCCCGCTCCGCACGCGCGCGCCAAACGCATCTGCGACAACCCGACCGCCAGCCCCATGGTGTTCGTCCCCTTACTTCGATGACTCTTGTTCCTGGCACTGCAGGTTCACGCATGCGCCATGCGCAATGCCGATGGCGCGCAAGCGCAGCAGCTGCGCGCGGCGCCAGCGCGAGCCGGCCACCGGCACCAGCGCCGTCGGCGCCGCCACATGTTCGTGCGCGGCATAGAACCCGCGCGCCACGCCGTCGCGGTACGCCTGGATGGCCTGGGCATCGCCGCCTGCCGGATCCGCGACGCCAGCCGGATCGATGACGTCCTGCGCCTGCTCGGCGATGCGATACGCCCAGACCGCCGCGTCGCGGCAAGGCGCACGCCGCGGATCCATCTCGCGCAGCATCGCCACGCACAGCCAGGCCGGGCGCACCCAGCGCGGGGCGAAGGCATGCGCGGCACCGAGCAGGAAGCGCCGCAACGGTGCCGCATGTCCGGCACTGACCTGATTCATGGCGGCACCGGGCAGATCGAGGGCAGGACCACCCGCACCGAAGGACGCAGCATGGCCGGACGCGCCACCGCATCGCCTTGCAGGCAGGTGGCGCCGCCGACCAGGGCGACCAGGACATGCTGTTGGCAACCCACGCCTTCGGCCACCACGTACGGCGCGAGCGCGCCGCTCAACGCGGCCAGGTGCGAGAACTCTTCCGCCCCGGCGCTGCTGCGCACCGCCGCGCTCAGCAGCGAACCGCTGATCTTGATGATCTGTGGCTGGATCGCGCGCACGAAGTCCAGCCGGGTGTGGCCGTCGCCGAAGTCATCGATCGCGATCTGGCAGCCGAGCGCCTGCAGCCGGCGCACGAACTGCACGGCGCTGTCGAAGTCGATCAGCGCCGCGGTTTCGGTGATTTCCAGGGTCAGCCGCGCAGCGAGGCTGGGATTGGCCTGCAAGCGCTGCAACGGCCCACACCACCACGCGTCGCCGATCAGGCTCAGGCTGGACAGGTTGCAGCCGATGCGCAGCGTCGGCTCCACGTCCAGGCGATCGATCACCGCATCCAGCACCGCCCGGTCGAGTAGGCGCACCAGCCCCAGCCGCTCCAGCGCCGGCACCAGCGTCGCCGGCGACAGCTGCGGCACGTCGAAGCGCAGCAGGGCCTCCTGGTACAGCTGGCCCAACGGGCGCCGGTCGGCGGCATTGGCGGAGCGGCTGCGGCGCACCACCGGCTGGAAGGCCAGGCTCACCTGCCCCTTCGCCAACGCGTCGTGGAACGCCAGCGCCTGGGCCATGTCGGCTTCGTAGCCGATCCGCCAGTTCCATCCGCACTGCACCGGGCGCAGGAACGGCGCCGCGCCGCATTGCCGTTCCAGTTCCTGCGGTTCGTACAGGCCGCCGTCGGCGTACTCGCCGGCGCTGATCTGCACCGCGTCCACCGTGGTCACCGGCAACGCGGCCTGGCCTTCGTGCAGGAACGGCCTGGCGCAGAACTGCAGTTGCCAGCGCTCGGCGGCCGACGCCGGCACCGGAGCGCCCGCATGGCCGACGCCGGCGACCGTGTCCGGCAACACCGCAATGAAGCGGTTGTGCCCGGCCACCGCCACCGAGCCCCCGGCCACGTGCACGCTCAGCTGCAGCGCCTGCAACGCCGCGCGCGCATAGCGCTGGCCGTAGGTCGCGCTCAGATGCGAGTAGTTGTGCAGTTCGACGAGCATGTGCCCGACGCTGTCTGCGGCCGGGACCGGCAGCGCGCTCATGGCCGGACCATCGCGCCGGCGCACGCAGCGGCGATTCCCCGGCGCTGCAGCAGCGCTCGTGACGCGACGGAAGTGTCGATTGCGTACAAAAGGGGTCCTTTGTGTGAGCATCGGACCCGATCGATGAACTGCGCGCCTAGCTTAGGGTTGCCTCGCCCAACCTAGCGTGATTCCCCCCACGACAGAAAGGACCCTTTCTGTCAAACAGCGGGAGAGGCCGATATATCGCATCGAAGACAGGCGTCTTCGCGCATGGATCGCAGCAACGGCGCAAGGACGACGTCTCCCGCTTTTCCTAGCGGGGTTACCTCAGATGATGATTGGCTATGCGCGCGTTTCGACCGAAGAACAGAACCTGGACCTGCAGATTCAGGCGCTCAAACGCGAAGGCTGCGACAAGATATATACCGACCACGGGATTTCCGGGATCGCCAGCGCGCGCCCGGGACTGGCCCGGGCGATGGCGCAACTGCGCCCGGGCGACACCTTGATCGTCTGGCGACTGGACCGTCTCGGCCGCTCGCTGCAGCAACTGGTGAAACTGCTGGAGTCGCTGTCGCGGCGCCGGATCTTCTTCCATTCCACGACCGAGCACATCGACATGCGCTCGTCCGGCGGGCGCCTGGTGTTCCACATCATGGCGGCGTTGGCCGAATTCGAGCGTTCGCTGATCAGCGAACGCACCCGCGCCGGGATCGCCGCCGCGCGCGTGAACGGGCGTCAGGTGGGGCGCAAGCCGCGACTCACCGACGCGCAGCTGTACGAGGCACGCAGCGCACTGGACGGAGGAACCCAGAACCTGCGGCAACTCGCCCGCGGGTTCGGCGTGCATCCGCGCACGCTGAGCCGCGGACTGGAGCGCATGAGCGCGCTCGGCACCGCACTCTAGCCATTGACGTTGCGCAGATGCAGAAAAAGCGCATGGATGGCGTCAAATATATGTCACACCACCATCGCGCATGGCATTTTCGTGCCCACTGCGGCACGCCGCGACGACATCTTGACAAGACCGCCGCAACTCTGCGCCAAACACCTGGACGAACGTCACTGGTTCGCGCCTAATACGGCCTGTGTTGTTACGAGGATCGGACGAGCGTTGATTATCGGATACGCGCGAGTATCAACGGAAGATCAACATTTAACGCTACAGACACTGGCCCTGGAGGCTGCCGGATGCGTACAGATCTATACCGACCATGGCATCTCGGGACGCCTGGCATCGCGGCCTGGCCTGGACATGGCGCTGGCGCGGCTGCAGCCCGGCGGCAAGCTGGTGGTATGGCGCCTCGACCGGCTCGGGCGCTCGCTGATCCATCTGGTGCAACTGCTGGACATCCTCGGCAAGCGCGGCATCTCGTTTGAATCGATCACCGAACGCATCGACACCGACTCTTCCGGCGGGCGCCTCATCTTCCACATGATGGCGGCGCTGGCCGAGTTCGAATGTTCGCTGATCAGCGAGCGCACCCGCGCCGGCATGGCCGCTGCGCGCTCCAAGGGCCGCCCGCTGGGCCGGCGCCCGTCGCTGACCGCGCAGCAATGCATGGAGGCGACACTGTTGCGCCACGAGCAAGGCTGGACCAGTTGCCAGCTCGCCCGACGTTACGGCGTGCATCCGCGCACCCTACTGCGGCAGATGGCCAAGCAGACACTGCAGGGCAGCGGGCTGTGCTGCGAACACAGGGTAGAGGCCGAACGCGTGGCCGGCATGGCCGACTAGGCCTGCCATCGCGTCCGGAAACGGCCATGGTTGCCCCTGCCGGGTCGCCATCCGCTGTGGCGTGGCGCAGCGCCCGACGGGCTGGCGGGCGCCCGGCCCGCGCCGCAGGCTCAACGCCGCAGCCTTTTCGCGGCCGCGCCTTCCGCGACGCGGCTGCCGCCCACCCGCCGCAGCGCCGCCAGTTCCGCGGCCAGGCGCTGCGCGCCGGCGCGCAGTTCCGGCACGGCGGTGATCTCCCACAAACCGCCGCGCAGCAGCGGCCCCAGGCAGTACAGCCCGGCGACCGGATGGCCGCTGCCGTCGCGCACCTGCAGGCGCTCGTCCACCACCAGGCCCAGGCCCAGCGGATCGGCCTGCAGCAGGCCGGCATCGCGCATCGTGGCGATCAACGGATGGCTGGTGCGGGCGACGTCGGTGTCCAGCCCGGTGGCGCGGATCAGCACGTCGAAGTCTTCGGTGCGCGCGCTGCTGCTGGCACGGTCGCGGATCACCGCCTCCACCGCGGCCTCGCCCAGCCGCGCGCGCAGCAGGCGCCCGGCGCGGATGCGCAACTGGCCCTGCTGCTGCATCTGCGCCAACGCAGTGGCCGCGGCCGGCGCCAGCCGATGCCGCGCCGCTTCCCAATACGGGCGCAGGTGGCGCAGGAAGCGCGAACGCGCCGCCGGTGCCAGGCCTTTCCAGAACGGCTGCAGATGCGGGCGCAGCGCATCGACCACGCAGCGCCAGTCCTCCACCACCGTGGTCAGCTGGCGCAGGCTGCGCACCAGGCCGGCGAGATCGTGGTTGCGCAGCGCCTGCGCCACGCTCGGCGGCAGCGTCACCGGCGCGCCCGGCTGGGCCAGATGCGCCTGCGGCGCCAGGCCGCGCCGCGACAACGCGGTGATCGGGCCGCGATGGCCGCGGCGGCGCAGGGTCAGCGCGACATCGGCCATGGTCAGGCCGGTGCCGACCAGCAGCAGCCGCGCCTGCGGCGGCACCTCGTCCAGCACTCCGTCCTGCCACGGCCAGCCGATGTAGCGGCGATGCACCGCCAGGCGCGGACCGATACCGGGCAGCGCCGCCGGCGGCAGCGCGCCGATCGCCAGCACCACCACGTCGCTGACCACGTCCTCGCCGTTGGCCAGGAAGATGCGGAAACCGTCCGGGCCGCGTTCCACCGCCACCGCCTCTTCGCTCACCCGCGCCACCTCGACCGCCGACGCGGCGAGCGCGGTGTCCAGATGCTGCTCCAGGTAGCGGCCGTACTGCAGCCGCGGCAGGAACTGCAGACGCTGTTCGGCGTCGAGCTGCAAGGCATCGGCGAAGCCACCCGGATCCTGCGGGTCCACGCCCAGATCCTTGGCGCGCACGTTCAACAGATGTTCCGGCCGCGCCGCACCGTAGGCGATGCCGCGGCCGTAGGTGTCGGCCACGCCGATCAGGGTGATGCGGCGGGCGGCGCCCTGCCTGGCCAGCGTCGCGGCCAGCACGGTGCCGCAGAATCCTGCGCCGATGATCGCAATTCGCATGGCTCGCACTCGTGGCGGTCTGGGCATCCTTTGTGCCCGGGATGCCGGCCGCGGGTGTAAATCGCCGGTTAATGCGCGGCACTTGGTGCATGCCGATCGGGCATCAGCACATGCGTTTGGCCCATAAGCGGGGTCCGCTGGACCTTGGCGCTGGGCGGCACGATCGTCGCGCGATCCGAAGGACTCGCCAGTACGCCATGAGGCGTTTCCCGCATCGCGCGCAGATGCCCAAGGATCGATGAGCGGGCGGCCTACTGCAGCCCTTCTTCGCTCAGCGCCTGCTGCACCGACGGCCGCGCGTGCACGCGCTGGTACCACGCCTGCAGGTTCTGCAAGGCGTCGAAGTGGATGTCCGCCTTGTAGTGCGAGGTCAGCCAGGACGCCTGGCCCCAGCCGGTCAGCGCATACAGAGAGGCATCGGCGACGGTGAAGGCATCGCCCATCAGGAACCGGCGCCCGGCGAGTTGCGCATCGATCCAGGCGAAGCGCTGCTCCAGCTTCGGCCGGGCGGTGTCCACGTACTGGCCGGCGAGCCGCGCGTACAGCAGGGGGATGAAGCCCTTGTGGATCTCCGTGGCCAGGAAGTTCAGCCACTCCTGCAGGCGGTAGCGCTGCATGCTGCCATTGGGCGGCACCAGGCCGCGTTCGGGTTTCAGGTCGCCCAGGTACTGGACGATGACAGTACCTTCGCGCAGCACGCTGCCGTCGTCGAGTTCGAGCGCCGGCACGTAGCCCATCGTATTGACCCGATGGAAATCCGCGCCGTCCTCGGTCAGGTGCTTGCGGTGATCGACCCGCACCAGCTTCGCCTCGAGGCCGAGCTCATGCAGCACGATATGCGGCGCGAGGGAGCAGGCAGCCGGGATGTAGTACAGCTTCATTGCGATCTCCAGAAAGTGGGCGCAGCGCTCGCGAGCGCGGCCCGACGCATTCTAGAAACCAGGTATAGAAAAGGAAGAAGGCACTATACTGTTGTCTAGGTACAAAATTTATACCTGGCGTGCGGACCGCAGGGGCCTGCGATGAAAGACAACGTTTCCGGATGCTCCGTGGAAGAGGCCATGCGCCTGCTGGGCGGAAGGTGGCGCCTGCTGCTTGCCTCGTACCTGCTCGACGGGCCCAAGCGGTTCAACGAACTGCGCCGCGACATTCCGGCCATTTCGCAACGCATGCTGACCCTGGACCTCAGGGCCTTGGAAGAGGCGGGGCTGATCCAGCGCACCGTCCATCCGACCGTGCCGGTCAAGGTCGAGTACGCGCTGACCGAGGACGGGCGCCGCCTGGAACCGGTGGTGGCGGTGATGCAGGCGTTCGGGCTGTGGGTCAAGGCGCGGTCCGCCGGCTGAGCGATGCCGGCTCGGGACGGCGATGTTCGCGATCGCGGGCGCCCCGCGCTTGACCTGCGGGGTCGCATGTCCGAGCCTGCGGCGGCGCACAGCGCACATCGTGGCGCCGCCCTGCGCGCACGCGACCCTCGACGCGGCACGCCGCGCCCGATCTCGGGCCGTGTCGGCCGGTGGGACGGGCCAGGCGGCACACAGGCAGCGCGGACGACGCCCGCGTTCGCGCCGGAACCGCCCGTGGCGCATGCCGCAGAACCAAACATCCGTTTAAAACACGCGCAACTTCGCCGAACTGGACAGTAATCCCGGCTTCGCGCAGACTGCCGCCCTTTCCGCTGGTTTGTCTTCCATGGCGCGACTGCTGCTCTTGCATGGCCCCAACCTCAACCTGCTCGGCACCCGCGAGCCGGGGGTCTACGGGCACGCGACGCTGGCGCAGATCGATGCGGCGCTGCTCGCGCAGGCCACGGCCGCCGGGCACCAGCTGGACAGCCTGCAGTCCAACGCCGAGCACGTGCTGGTGGACCGGGTGCAGGCCGCGCGCGGCGACGGCACCGGCTTCATCCTGATCAACCCGGCCGCGTTCACCCACACCTCGGTGGCGCTGCGCGACGCGCTGGCGGCGGTGGCGATCCCGTTCATCGAGATCCACCTGTCCAACCCGCACAGCCGCGAGCCGTTCCGCCACCACAGCTATTTCAGCGACCACGCGCTCGGCGTGATCTGCGGCTTCGGCGCCGACAGCTACCGCTACGCGATGGACGCGGCGCTGACGCGGCTGGGAGCGGCCGCATGAACACCCGTCGCGCGCGCCCCGCGGCGGCGTACGCCCCTATCCGAGTTCGCCGGGCCGCGTGCCCGGTCATTTCCCGATTCACCTCAAGAGGCCGTTATGGATCTCCGTAAAATCAAGAAGCTGATCGACCTGCTGGAAGAGTCCAATCTCGCCGAGATCGAGATCAAGGAAGGCGAGGAAAGCGTGCGCCTGGCGCGCACGCCCAAGGGCATGATCGCCAGCGCCCCGCAGTACGCCGCGCCGGCCCCCGCCGCGCCGCCCGCCGCCACGCCGATGCCGATGAGCTCGCCCACCGAGGCCTCCACCGGCGGCACCGCCAAGCCTGGCAACGCCCTGCCCGAGGGCCACGTGCTGCGCGCGCCGATGGTCGGCACCTTCTACACCTCGCCGTCGCCGGACAAGCCGGCCTTCGTCACGGTCGGCCAGGCGGTCAAGGCCGGCGAGACCCTGGCGATCATCGAGGCGATGAAGATGTTCAACCCGATCGAAGCCGACGTCTCCGGCACCATCGTCGCCATCCTCAGCGAAAGCGGCGTGCCGGTGGAGTTCGATCAGCCGTTGTTTGTGATTGGTTGATGCGCGGGAATCGGGAATGGAGAATGGGGAATCGTCGAAGCGGCCGCACGAGCGGCTGGATGTCTGGCGCGACTCCATGGATCTGGTGGAAATGATCTACCGCCTTTCTGATGCGTTTCCGGCGACGGAACGCTTCGGATTGACGGCGCAGCTGCGCCGTGCGGCGGTCAGCATTCCCGCCAACATCGCCGAAGGCGCGGCACGCCGCTCCACTCCCGAATACCTGCGTTTCCTGTCGATTGCGCGCGGCTCGCTGTCGGAGGCAAGCACGCATCTGCAGATCGCGCGCCGGCTCGACTATACCGGCGACATCGCGGCGCTCGACGGATTGATCGATACGATCTTCGCCAAGTTGACCGCATTGATGAATGTCCTGAGCAAGCGCGGAGATTGACGATGCACGCCATCCCCCATTCCCGATTCTCCATTCCCCATTCCCGGCCTTCCCATGCTCGATAAAGTCGTCATCGCCAATCGCGGCGAAATCGCGCTGCGCATCCTGCGCGCGTGCCATACGCTCGGCATCCGCACGGTCGCGGTGCATTCCACCGTCGATCGCAACCTCAAGCACGTGGCGATGGCCGACGAGTCGGTGTGCATCGGCCCGGCGTCTTCGGCCGAGAGCTACCTCAACATCCCGGCGCTGATCGCCGCGGCCGAGGTCACCGACGCGCAGGCCATCCATCCCGGCTACGGCTTCCTGTCGGAGAACGCCGACTTCGCCGAGCGCGTGGAGCAGTCCGGCTTCATCTTCATCGGGCCCAAGGCCGACACCATCCGCCTGATGGGCGACAAGGTCGAGGCGATCCGCGCGATGAAGGCCGCCGGCGTGCCGTGCGTGCCCGGCTCCGGCGGCCCGCTGGGCGAGGACATCGTCGCCAACACCAAGATCGCGCGCGAGATCGGCTACCCGGTGATCATCAAGGCGGCCGGCGGCGGCGGCGGCCGCGGCATGCGCGTGGTGCATTCGGAGGCGGCGCTGAAGGCCGCGATCGAGACCACCAAGTCCGAAGCCAAGGCCGCTTTCAGCAACGACCAGGTGTACATGGAGAAGTTCCTGGAGAATCCGCGCCACGTGGAGATCCAGGTGCTGGCCGACGGCCAGGGCAACGCCATCCACCTGGGCGAGCGCGACTGCTCGATGCAGCGCCGCCACCAGAAGGTGGTCGAAGAAGCGCCCGCGCCGGGCATCACCGAGCAGCTGCGCAGCGAGATCGGCAAGGTCTGCGTGGATGCCTGCGTGCGCATCGGCTACCGCGGCGCCGGCACCTTCGAGTTCCTGTTCGAGGACGGCCGCTTCTACTTCATCGAAATGAACACGCGCATCCAGGTCGAGCACCCGGTGACCGAGCGCATCACCGGCATCGACCTGGTCTGCGAGCAGCTGCGCATCGCCGCCGGCCACAAGCTGAGCATCAAGCAGAGCGACATCGTGCTGCGCGGCCATGCGATCGAGTGCCGCATCAACGCCGAGGACCCGGAAACCTTCATGCCCAACCCGGGCCTGATCACCGGTTTCCATCCGCCCGGCGGCCCCGGCGTGCGCGTGGACACGCACATCTACAGCGGCTACAAGGTGCCGCCGAACTACGACTCGATGATCGGCAAGCTGATCGTGCACGGCCCCGACCGCGAGACCGCGATCGCGCGCATGCGCGTGGCGCTGAGCGAGATGGTGGTGGACGGGATCAAGACCAACATCCCGCTGCAGCAGCGGATCATGCGCGACAAGGGCTTCCAGGCCGGCGGGCAGAACATCCACTACCTGGAAAAGCGCCTGGCCGAGCGCAAGAACAAGTCGATTGCGTTGGTGTGAGGGGCCGGGATTGGGAATTCGGGATTGGGGATTCGCTAGAGCCGGCTTCGGACCGATGCCGGCGGGCGCGAAGATTATGGCTTCGATAGGGGCCCGCTGACCTTGTCGGGGTTAGGGTCGCTGCTGCCCCAGCCGCATGTGAAAGATCGGGATCCGCTTTTGCGAATCCCGCATCCCCAATCCCGAATCCCGGCTACTTCGTCTGCGTCCCCGGCACCGGTTCGGCGCCCAGGGTCGAGGTCGGGCTGACGATCATCACCGTCTCGGTGGAGCCGTCCGGCCACACGATCTGGAACGTGCTGCCCGGGCCGAGCGTGGAGAACGGCATGCCGCTGCGGGCGCGGTAGATCGCCGCCACCTGCGCGGCGCCGGCGCGGCGCAGGTCCGGGTCGGCGTGCGTGGTGGTCAGCTCGACTTTGGACAGGCCGCGGTAGCGCTGCTCGGCCGTGTCGATCATCAGCAAGCCGGCCGCCGCCGCCGAATAGGCGACCAGGGCCAGCACCCAGAACCAGAACTTGGCGCCGTGCAGCCATCGCCGGTAATTCATGAGCCCGCTCCTGTCGTATCCACCAGACGGTTGACCATGTCGTTCATCGTGTCCGTGCCTTGCCGCGGCACCGCGGCGTCGTAAACAAAGCTGCTGAAATCCTGGGTCGGGTCCGCCGAGCAGATCCCGCCGTTGGCGCAATAGCGGGTCATCAACTCGCTGTCCGGGCCGCAATCCAGCCCCAGCCGGCAGGCGGCCAGCTGCCAGGCCAGTTCGGTGAAGGCGGTGCCGGCGATGCGCTCGTCCAGGCTGTCGTCGCCGCTGGCGGCCAGGCCCATCGCCGGGGCCAGCGCCATGTAGGCATCCGGATCGCCGGAGGCGCGGACCCGTTCGACCAGGTCGCGCTTGTAGCCGGCCGAGCGCTGCAAGGGCTGCCCCAGCGCCAGCAGCGCCGCCTCCGCGGCCAGGTTGCCGCCGCGCGCGGCCTGCACGCGCTGGGCGACGATGGCCTGGCGGGTCAGGCCATCGCCGGGTACGAAGCCGGCGCAGCGGCGGCCGACCCGCGCGCGCGCAGCGACCATGCGCCCCGAGGTGGGCAGCTGCGCCGCATCGATGGCGCGGGTGTCGGCGGCATAGCCGGCCGGATTCATCGCATAGCCGGCGCAATAGTCGTAGATGCGGCTGAGCAGCCAGGACGCATCGGCATCGCCCTGCGCGGCGGCGGCGGACAGCTGCTGCGCGGTGCGGTACAGGTCGGGACTGCGCTCCAGGGCGGTGCGGCGGTCGGGCGACGGCACCTGCGGCACCTGCACCGAGGTGCGCCTGCGCTGGTCCTGGCCCGGCACGCCCGTGGCCGCCGGCACCGCGGCGCTGGCGGCCGCCGCCACCGGCGCCGCCGGCGCGGCCGCCAGCACCGCGGCGCGGTAGCCGACCACGCCCAGCAGCAGCGCGGCAGGCGCCAGCAACAGCCAGGTTTTGCGGGACACGGCGAGAGGCATGCGCGAGGGCGATGAGGGCGGCAGGCGGCGATGGCGGCAGCGCCCGGGAGTCGGGGCCGCCGCAATGTCGCAGTCTAGCGCAGCCGATGGCGGGCCAGGACACACGCTGCCAGCCACGGTCACGGCGCGCGCGGCCCGTGCCGCGCCGGGCCGCCGCGGCGGTCGTCTAAGATGCGCGGTCATTCCTCCCTCCTTGTGCCCGACCGATGCCGTTCCTCGAACTGACTGTGCGCTGCACCGACGCCACCCAGCCCCGCTACGAGAACGCGCTGGAGGACGTCGGCGCGCTGGCGGTCACCCTGCTCGACGCCGAGGCCGACACCAGCAACGAGCGCGCGATCCTGGAGCCGGGCGTGGGCGAGACCCCGCTGTGGGGCACCCTGGTGCTCAGCGCGCTGTTCCCCGCCGAGCAGGACGCGTTGCTGCTGCTGGCCGCGCTGGAGGCGTTCGACCCTGGCCTGGACTGGGCCCAGGCCGCGTTCCGCCAGGTCGCCGACCAGGACTGGGAACGCGCCTGGCTGGACCAGTTCCAGCCGATGCGCTTCGGCACGCGCACCTTCATCGTGCCGTGGAACCACGAGCTGCCGGAAGAAGCGCGCGGCGCCGATGCCGCGGTGGTGCGGCTGGACCCGGGCCTGGCGTTCGGCTCCGGCACCCACCCGACCACCGCGCTGTGCCTGCGCTGGCTCGACGCCCTGGCCGCCGACGGCACGCTGGCGCAGGCGCGCGTGCTCGATTTCGGCTGCGGCTCCGGGATCCTGGCGCTGGCCGCGCTGAAGCTGGGCGCGGCCGCGGCGGTGGGCGTGGACAACGATCCGCAGGCGCTGCTGGCCACGCACGACAACGCCGAGCGCAATGACGTCGGCGCGCGCCTGGCGGTGCACCTGCCGGCCGACGAGCCGGTGGCCACCTATCCGGTGGTGGTCGCCAACATCCTGGCCTCGGCGCTGGACGCGCTGGCGCCGACCCTGGCCGAACGCGTCGCGCCGGGCGGGCGCATCGCCCTGTCGGGGATCCTGCACGGCCAGGAACAGGAGCTGCTGCAGCGCTACGCAGCCTGGTTCGAACACTTGCGCACGGAACGGGACGGCGACTGGATGCGCATCGACGGCGTGCGCCGCGGCTGAGGCACGCCACGCGCGCGTCCGCGCACACGCTCGCGCGGCCGCTACCTCAGCCCCGCCCTGCGGCCAGGCTGCGGATCGCCGCGGTCAGCAACGCCGCCTCGGCATGGATCGCCAGCACCCGCGTGCGCGGCCGCCAGCCCTGCGCGCGCAGGCGGCGCTCGTGCCAGCGATGGCCGCGCCGCGCCTGCGGCAGCCGCCAGGCCAGTTCCAGCAGCACGCCGACCAGCGCCGCCGCGCCCAGCGCCTGCACCAGCGCCACCCAGCCCGCGGCATGCAGCAGCAACCATGGCAGCGCCGGCACCCGCGACGGTGGCGCGGACGGATACGGCAGCGCGAACACCCGCCACGACCAGCCCTGCCTGACCGCGCGGCGGCCATCGCCGGCATCGGCCCAGATCCGGTAGCGGTGCGCGCCGATCCCCGGCGGCGGCCGCGGGCGGCGGCGCGCGCGCGGCGGCGCGGACGATGCGGCGTCTTCACTGCGCACAGCCATCGCCGACGACAGTATCAACAACAAAGTCTTCATTGAAAGCCGTACGAACCAACTTTCCCAGTCGGCGCGGCTATATCTCGCCTCCCCCGCGGAGGTGAGTGTGAGCAGCAGGCTGTACGAACGGGTGCGCGAAGCGCGCAAGCTGACCGGTCTGACCCAGGAAGCGCTCGCGCTGGACCTGTCGGTGACCCGCAGCGCCGTGGCGCAGTGGGAGATGGCCGACGGCACCGCGCCGGCGGTGGAGCACCTGATCGCCCTGGCCCGCCGCAGCGGGCTGACCTTCGAATACCTGGCCACCGGCCGCGGCGAACGCGTGTTCGGCGAACCGCTGTCCGTCGCCGAGGAAGCCGCGCACTACCGGCAACTGTCCGACCAGCAGGCACGCCTGCTCGACAGCTTCGAGACCCTGAGCCCGCGCCAGCGCGCCGGCCTGCTGGACCTGATCGGCGCCGGCAAGCACCGGCGCTGAGCGGGGCGCCGGGGCGGTGCGGGGCGCCCCATAGCTGCGATGCCGCTGCTGCCGCTGCGCGTCGGGCGCTGATACTTGTGGGAGCGACTTCAGTCGCGACAGGGCCTTGCCGGAAATGCCGATCGCGAGCGATGGCCCGAGTCCCGAACCCTCCCCATCTGGCAAGCGGAGGAGTGCAAGCACGCCGGCACTGCGCTGCAGCCCGCTCCCGCGCGTGCTTGAATAGCGCTCTCGTTGCCGTCGCCGCCTTCACGCATGCCCGATCCCACCCCGCCCCGCCCCAGCCTCGCGACCCTGCTGCGCCAGCCCGACCGGCCGGCGCCGGAACAGGCCGATGCCGTCGCGCCAGCAGGTCCCGGTGCGGACGCGGCCGCCGGTCCAGCCGCGACGGGCAACACCGGTAACGGCGCTGTGCCACGTGCCGAGGCGGCCACCGCACCACTGACCACGCCTGCGCCGGCGTCCATGCCGGCCGCAGAGACCTCGCTCGCGGACGCGGCATCCGCAGGGTCCGCTTCCGCAGCCAGCGCGCCGACAGCCCCTGCTGCACTCGAACCGGAGTCGGAACTGGAGTCGGAACTGGCGCTGCCGCCGGTACATGAGCCGGAGCCGACCTCCGCAGCAACCGCCACCGCAGCCAGCGCCGCCCCCAGCTTCATGCAGCCCAGTGCCCCACGCCGGCCGGTACTGCGCGCTGCGCCCTGGCAATGGATCGCGCTGGCCGGGCTGGTCCTGCTGCTGGCGCTGCAGATCCTGGTCGCCGACCGGCAACGGCTGGGCGCCGACGCGCGCTGGCGGCCGTGGGTGGCCGGGGTGTGCCAGGCGCTGCGCTGCAGCCTGCCGCCGTGGCGCGAGCCGAGCGCGTTCACCATGCTCAGCCGCGAAGTGCGGCCGCTGCCTGGCCGCGCCGGCACCCTGCAGATCCAGGCCACGTTCCGCAACGACGCGCGCTGGGCGCAGGCCTGGCCGCTGCTGCAACTGTCGCTGGCCGACGCCGACGGACGCACCATCGGCAGCCGCGTGCTGCGCCCGGAGGAGTACCTGGGCCGCACCCGCCCGGATGCGCCGACGCTGGCGCCCGGACAGAGCGCGCAGGTGGCGTTCCAGGTGCGCGAACCGGCCGCGGGAACCGCGGCATTCAGTTTCGACTTCCACTGAAACGCTGTGACACCACGATCCGCCATGGCAGCGAGGCAGGCCACGCGCTAGACTCGTCCCCCCGCGCCGGCCCTCCAGCCCTCCGGCGCCGCCGTCATCCGGGGACCCGCCGAACTTGAACGCTGCCACCACTCGTCCTGACTCCAGTCGCGGCGCGCCGAAGCCGCCGCTGCGCGAACACGTGGCGCAGTCCGTGCGCCGCTACCTGCGCGACCTCGACGGCTGCGACGCCGACGACGTGTACGAGATCGTGCTGCGCGAGATGGAGATCCCATTGTTCGTGGAAGTGCTCAACCACTGCGAAGGCAACCAGAGCCGCGCCGCGGCGATGCTCGGCATCCATCGCGCCACGCTGCGCAAGAAGCTGAAGGAATACGGGTTGGCGTGAGGCCGGGACTCGGGACTCGGGACTCGGGACTCGGTGATGATGTCCCGGAGCAAATCCTTGTCAAGCGATTTGATGCAAAAAAGGGCCGCTTTTTTTTAGAAAATGCGGCCTTCTTTTTTTTGCGATTCCGGCGCAACCGCTGTTCTGTGGGAGTGGCTTCAGCCCCTCCTCCCACAGAACAGCGCAGAAGCTGCGAACTTGCGAAAGTCCCGAGTCCCGAGTCCCGAGTCCCCAGTCCCGAGTCCCGGCTCCCCCTCACACCCACCCATACCGGATCAGGTGGAAGAACACCGGCGCGGCGAAGCACACCGAGTCCAGCCGGTCGAGCACGCCGCCGTGGCCTTCGATCATGTGGCCCCAGTCCTTGATGCCGCGGTCGCGCTTGATCGCCGACATCACCAGGCCGCCGAAGAAGCCCATCAGGTTGGCCACCAGCGCCAGCGCGAACGCCTGCAGCGGCGAGAACGGGGTGATCCACCACAAGGCCGCGCCGAGCAGGCTCGCCGACAGGATGCCGCCGACGAAGCCTTCCACGGTCTTGGACGGCGACAGCTTCGGCGCGATCAGGTGCCTGCCGATCAGCTTGCCCCACACGTACTGCAGCACGTCCGAGGACTGCACCACGATCACCAGGAACGCGAACAGCAGCAGGTTGCGGCCTTCGTAGCCGGGGATTTCCAGGTTCAGCAGCGCCGGCACGTGGGAGATGCAGAACACGCAGATCATCAGTCCCCACTGCACTTTCGCGGTGCGCTCCAGGTAGCGCGTGGTGTCGCCGCCGATGGTGGCCAGGATCGGCAGCACCAGGAACGCATAGACCGGGATCAGCAGCGTGTACAGCCCGTACCAGCCGCTCCACACCAGCCAGTACTGCCACGGCAGCACGATGTAGAACGCGGCCAGCAACGCGTAGTAGTCGCCGCGCCGGGTCGGCGCCAGGGTGATGAACTCGCGCAGCGCGAACAGCGACACCAGCGCGAACAGCACGATCACGCCGATGCGCCCGAACACGAACGCCAGCGCCACCACTGCGGCCATCACCCACCACGCGCGGATCCGCGCCACCAGGTTGTCGAGCACCGCGCTGGGGCGCCCGCGCGCGCGCCAGCGCAGCGTTTCGGAAATCAGCGTGGCCAGCAGCAGCACCGCGGCGATGCCGAGGAACAGCCAGATGGTCTGCTGCCGCAGCGAGGATTGCTGCAGATGGTCGCTGAAGGCGATCGCGTTCATCGTGCGGCCTCCATCCGTTCCGGCGACAGCGCCAGCAGCGCCGCACGCGTGCGTTCCAGGAACGCCTGCTTGTCCTCGCCGGCGCCCAGCCGCAGCGGCTCGCCGAAGGTGGTGGTGCACAGCAGCGGCAATGGCAGCCATTTGCCCTTGGGCATCACCCGCTTGAGGTTGTCGATCCACACCGGCACGAATTCCAGTTCCGGCCGATGCCGCGCCAGGTGATAGATGCCGCTCTTGAACGGCAGCACCCCTTCCTCGGTGTTGCGCGTGCCTTCCGGAAACAGGATCAGCGAACCGCCGCCATCGACCGCCTCGCACAGGCATTCGATCGGATCGCGGCTGCGCTGCGCGGCTTCGCGCTCGATCAGCACGCCGTTGAACACCGCGTGGATCAGGTAGCGGCGCAGCGCGTCGCGCTGCCAGTACTCGGCTGCGGCCACCGGCCGCACCTCGCGCCGCAGCGCCGCCGGCAGCGACGACCAGATCAGCACGAAGTCGCCGTGGCTGGCGTGGTTGCCGTAGTACACGCGGCGCTCGCTGGAGGGAATGCAGCCGCGCCAGAACGCACGCGCGCCGGTCAGGATGCGGATCGCGGCACTGCAGCCGCGGGCGATCAGACGTTCGATCATGTCCACTCCAGTTCGCGCACGATGGCGCGCAGACGCATCACGATGGTCACCGCCGCGCCGCCGATCAGCAGCGCCATGGTCGCGACCAGAATCATTTCGGCGACGGCCGTGTAGTGCAGCAGCAGAACGACGGCCGCCAGCAGCGCAGCCAGCGACAGCCAGTGCATGCGTTGCACGCGCGCCATCGGCCCCTGCAAGGGCTCGCTGACGCCACAGGCCAGGCCGAGCATGCGCACGTAGGCGGTGCCCACGCACAGCAAGGCCGCGGCCCAGCCCAGGTCGGCGCCCCAGCTCAGCACGTGCTGCAGGCCGTAGCCCACGCCCAGGCACACGACGACGTCGGACAGGCGGTCGGGCGCTTCGTTGTAGACCTCGCCGGCGCGGCCGACCATCTGCGCCTGCCGCGCCATCAGCCCGTCCAGGCGATTGCACAGCAGCCGCCCCTGCAGGCCGAGCGCGGCCAGCAGCAGCAAGCCGGCCGCATCTCGCGGCGGCTCGCGCCAGGCGCAATAGAACATCAGCGCCGCCAGCGCGGCGAAGCCGGTGGCGGTCCAGGACAGGCCGTTGGGCGTGGCGCCACGTGCGCGCAGCGCCGTCGCCAGGCGCGCCCGCCACTGCGCGCGGCGTTGTGCCAGGGTCGCTCGGGCCATCAGTCGGCACCGCCACCGCAACCGCCGCAGCCGCTGCTGCAGCTGCTGCCGCAACTGCTGCCGCCGCCATCGCCACCGCCGGTGTTGCAGCTGCTGCCGCCACCGCTTCCGCCGTTGCTGGCGATCACTGGCGATCGCAGCGCGTGATAGTCCGCCCACGCCGTGCTCATCAGCACGCCGGTGCCGCCCAGCGCCAGCGGCGTGGCCAGGTGCGTGCCGGGCGTCGTGGAGGAGAGCACCGTCCCGGCGCGCCATGCCGCATCGCGCGTGGCCAGCAGCCGGTCGCCGGCGACGCTGCGGCGCGGCGGGGTCAGCAGGAAGCCCAGTGCGATGAGCGTCACCGCCACCATCGCCGCGACCAGGAAGCCGACCGGGCGCTGCAGCTGCAAGCCGATCTCGATCTTGAGCGCACCCACGACCCACAGCGCTACCGGCGGCGCGGCGCCGAGCAGGCGCGCGCACCAAGCCTGGCCGCGCCCGAGCAGCAGGCGCTTGCCGATCAGCGCCTGGCGCAGCGGTATCGCGTCGTCGCGCAGCGCCTGCAGCGCCAGCGACAAGGTCGGGTTGGCGCGGACCAGTTGCAGGGCGCGCTGCAGCGACGCCGGCACCGCCACGCCGTCCGCCACGTGCAGCGCGGTCGCATCACTGCGGCGGCGCGTCAGCGTCGACAACGTCGGCCGCAGCTGCACCGCGCCGCAGATCTGCAGCAAGCCAAGGTGCAGGTCAGCCACGCGCTCGCTGCCGCCGGCCAGGAACGCCAGCTCGGCGTGATCGACCACGCTGGCCGCGTGCCGCTGGCCGACGCCGCGCACCGCGCGCCGCAACCGCGCGGCCAGCGCCCAGGCCAGGCCGATCCCCGCCAGGAACAGCACGATGAAGGCACTGCCGCGCCAGTGCAGCGGCGAGACGGCCGGGTTGTCCAATCCCAGCCACCAGCCCAGCAGCAGCGTGGCCGCCGCCCACAGCCACAGCGCCTTGCCGGATGCGCGCGGCCTGTCCCAGCGGCGCGCGTGGAGATCGTCGGCGGTGGCGACCCGCGCGGCGCGCTCCCCGGCCGGTGCCGGCCAGCAGGCCGCCGGCGGTTCGCCGAAATAGCAGCGGTAGCGCGCCAGCGTGGCCCGGTATTGCGCGGCGTGGCGCGCGGCGTCGGCGGCATCGCCGCGGCCGGGCCGGTGATGCAGGGTGGTCTGCAACACGTGGGGGCAGAACTGCTGCCAGTATTCGCGAGTATCGGTGAGATGGGTATGCCAGACCTGGTCGATCAGCGCACTGGGGGTGACGTCCTTGGCTCCGCTGCAGGCCAGGAAGCAGAAGCGCCGGTATTCCTCGATCGCCTGCGCGGCCATGGTCAGGGAGACCTTGGCTTCCTTGGCCACGCGGCGCACGAACACCGGCAAGGCGTCGTCGGCTTCGCCGAAACGGTAGGCTTGCAGCCGCTGCCACAGCGCTTGTTGCGCGGCGTCGGCGTGGGGCAGCGGCGCCGGATCGGCGGATGCGGTCATGGCCTGCGCTCCGTCATGCGAACTGCGCCGCGATCGGCGCCGCCAGCAGCGCCAGCAGCTGCAGCGCCAAGCTGGCGATCTGCCGCAACAACAAGCCGCGCATGCCGCGCCAGCGTGATTGCCAGTCGCGCGGCGGCGGCAAGCGCCGCAGCAGGCCGAGCCGGTGCAGGGCGGCGTCGAGATCGGAGCCGGCCTGGTCCAGGTCCGCTTCGGCCAGCACCGCGTCGAGCAGCACGGCATCCAGGCCGACGCGCGCGGCCCAGTAGCGCTGCACCACGCCGGCGAGCACGCCGAGCAGGCACAGCATCGCCGCCAGCGACGCGCCGACGTTGGCGTACCACGCGCCCAGCAGCAGCGCGACAGCGAACAGCACCAGCGACAGCCGGTCCAGCGGCGATGCCTGCCGCAGCAGCGCGGCCATCGTGCGCAGTTCCAGCGGCGTGCTCATGCCGGCAACTCCAGGGCGCGCGGCGGTACGTGCGGCGCAGCGCACGCCGCGGCGACGGCATCGCGCTGCGCAGGCCCCAGCACCACCCGCGCTGCGCGTGCGCGCAGCAGCGCGAGCGCGGCATCCAGATCGCCGGCGCGACCGCTGTGCAGCAGCCAGGTGGCAACCGCGGCGGCGCTGCGCGAATAGCCCAGTGCGCAGCACACCAGCACCGGGCCATGGCGGCGTGCGGCCTCGATCGCGGCGGCGGCTTCGCGCAATGCCGCCGCGGGCGGTGCGACCAGGTCCAGCATCGGCACGCTGCGGTCGTGCGCACCGGCGTCGCGCAGCGACAGTTCGGCGCAGACATCGACCACCACGGCGAACGCCGCGCGCTCGCCGCGGCCGGGAAGGCGCCCCAGCCAGACCCCGTCGGCGATCTCGCGCGGCGCCGGATCGCGCCGGGTCCAGGCGCGCGCATTGAGCCAGGCCGCGGCCAGGTACGGCGCGTACAGCCAGCGCGCGGCCAGGCTGAGGCGGCCATCGGCGCGCTTCTGCAGGCCGAGCGCGCCAAGCAACGCGTAGTCGAGCGCGACCAGCAGCAGCGACAGCGCCGGCCACAGCAGCCACCATGCCGTCCCGCCGAATGCGTAAGCCAGGGCCGCGCAAGCCGCGCTGCCGAGCAGGTAGGCAACGGCCAGCCGCCAACGCGCCGGATCGCGCGCCAACGCCAGCGCGCTCCACGGCGGCGCGATGCGCTGCGGCCACAGCCACACGCACAGCCAGCCGGCGGCCAGGCCGGTGGGAATGTCCAGGAAATGGTGCTGGTAGGTGGTCAGCACCGACAGCCCGATCAGCGCGAACCAGGCGTGCAGCGCGCCGCGCGCGAGCCCGTGCAGATGCTGCGCATAGCGCACCCACAGCACCACCAGCAGCACGATGTGCAGCGACGGCGCCTGGTTGAACGGCTTGTCGAAGCCGAGCAGCACCGCGAACAGCCAGCCGAACACGCCTTCGCTGGGCGGCCGTTCGAAACTGAAACGCAGCGGCCATAGCAGGAAACAACCCACCGCCAGCAGCTGCGCGGTCAGCAACCGCCGGGCGTGGGTATCCAGTTCGGCGCGGGTGCGGCAGACGAAGAACGAGATCACGTAGAACAGGTCGATCGACCAGTACGGCACGATCGTCCACGGCCAGAACGGGATCTGCGTTTCCCACGCGAACGGCAGCGACGGCACGTAGGCGCGACGCTCGGCCAGCGTATTGGCCAGGCCGTAGCTGAGGAAGAAGAACGGCCCCAGCAGCGCCAGCCACGCCAGCGCCCGCCGCCACGGCCGCGGCGCCGCTTCGCTCACGGCGCGATCCGCTGCGCCAACGACACGGTGAAGATGCCCCATTCGTCGATGCGCTGTTCGAGTTTGCGGAAGCCGGCCGCGCGCACCAATTCGTCCATCTCCTGCTGGGTGCGGCGGCGCATCACCCAGGCCGCGCCGCCGCGGTGGCTGGTCAGCGCGCGGGCGATGAATTCCAGCTACGGGTGCCACGGCTGGCCGGTGTAGGCGAGATAGCCGCCCGGTTCGACCGCGGCGGCCACGCCCTGCAGCGAGCGCAGCACCTGGTCGTTGTCGGGGAACAGTTCGTACAGGCCCGACACCACCGCCAGCGTCGGCCGCGGCTGCAATGCCGCCAGCGCGTCGCGGTCGAAGGCGTCGCCCTGCTCGAAACGGGCGATGTCGGCGGCGCCGAGTTCGGCGATCAGCGCGCGCCCGCGCTCCACGTTCAAGGCGCTGAAATCGCGCAGCGCGATCGCATCGGCGCGCTGTTCGCCGCCGGCCAGCGCTTCCAGCACGTAGCGGCCGTGGCCGGCGGCGATGTCGAGCACGCGCACCGGCGCGCCGGCGTCGCGCAGCCGCTGCATGGCCAGGCGCAGCAGTTCGTGCAGATGGGTGCGGCGCACGCGGATGCCGCGCCAGCCGATCGCATCCAGGTAATTGCGGTCAATGAAGCGCCCCAGCGGGCCCTTGCCGCTGGCGCGGTCGCGATACACGTAGTCCAGCGTGCTGCCGGAATCGAAGCCGGTCTGCAGGCCCAGCGCGACGCCCTCGGACAGGGTGCCGCCGAAGCGCAGGTTGGCGCGCACGAAGCGCCAGCGCAGGTCCTGCAGGCTGTATTTCTGCGGCGGCCAGGACAGCCGCTCGGCTTCCTCGAAGGTCGGCCCGCGCCGGTGCGCCTGCAGCAGGCTCGGCAATGCCGGCGCCTCGGCGAAGCGCTCGCGCACGAAGCGGCGGATCTGCGCCAGCGCCGGCGCGCGGTCGCGCTCGCCCAGGGTGTCGTGGAAGAACCCGGGCAGCAGGTGGCGCTCCTTCACCGGCGAGGACAGCCGCTCGTAGAAACGGTCCTGCGGGCCGCGGTGCACCACGAAATCGTCGCCGGACACCAGCAACTGCACCGGCACGGTGATCGCCTGCGCATCGCCGACCACGCGGTCGGCGGCGGCGTACACGCCCAGCAGCACCCGCACCGAGATCGGCCGGGTGATCAGCGGATCGTCGCGGTAGCTCGCCACGCGCGCCGGGTCATGGGTCAACCACTGCGGCTTGACGTAGCTGTTGACGAAGAAATTGCCGCGCAACTTGTGCAGCAAGGCCAGCCCGGGCCGCGCGAACGGCACGTACAGCTTGACCTTGAACGCCGGCGAGGCCAACACCAGCGCGCGCAGCGGCGGCGCGTAATCGTGCACCCAGGTGCTGGCGATCACCGCGCCCACGCTCTGCGCGATCACCACGATGTCCTGCACCGCGATGCCGTGGGCCTCGCCGATGTGGGCGATGAAGCGGTCCAGGTCGCGCACCAGCGCCGGGAAGCCGGGCGCATCGCCGCGCACGCCGGGCGAGCGGCCGTTGCCGCGCGCGTCCCAGGCGAACATCGCGCAGTCGTCCAGCCCCAGTTCGTCCGCCAGGTGCAGCACCCGCCCCGAATGTTCGTGGCCGCGATGCAGCAGCACCACCGCACGCGGCACCGCCGCCGGCGCCATGGCCGGCCAATGCCGGTAGAACAACCGCGTTCCGTCGAAACTGCAAAACTCGCTTTCGCTGACCTGCCGCATCCGTTGCCGATTCCCTGTCGTTCGTACTTGCCGTTGCCGTGAGTGCCGCTACCGCTTCCGTGTCGTTGCCGCGGCCTGCGCCGCGCGGCTCAGCGCGACGCCGCCTCGCGCAGGCCGGCGGCAACGCGCCGCAGCACCGTCGCCGCGCACAGCAGCGCCAGCACGATCGCGAACCCGTCCACCGTCTTCGCCCCCACCCAGCCACCGGCCAGCAGCAACCCCAGCAGGCCGATGGCGAAGGCGCGGTCGCTCTTGCCCATCGGCCCGTCGTAGCGGCGGCCGGCGCCGACCATCAACCCCAACACCCCGGCATACTCGGTCAACGCCGCGGCCAGCGCCAGCGCCCACAGCCAGCCGGCCGCCACCCCGGGCACGCTGGCCAGGCTCAGGTACAGCGCCGCATCGGCGATCACATCGCTCAATTCGTTGAGGTAGGCGCCCAGTTTCGACTGCTGCCCGAACTCGCGCGCCAGCATGCCGTCGACCGCGTTCAAGGCCATGCGCAGCAGCATCCACGCCGGCAGCAGCGCGTACCACAGCGGCTGCGCCGGCGCGCGCCAGAACACCCAGGCGGCGACCAGCAGCGACACCGCGGCCGCGCCCACGGTGACCTGGTTGGCGCTCGCGCCGAGCCGGTACAGGCCGCGCACCCCGGGACGCAGCAGGTCCTGGAAGCGTCCTTTCAGTGCGTAGATCGAAACCATTGCGGGGTCCTGAGGGTCCATGCCGGGGCGGCGCAGCCTACAATATCGGCTCCCCGCTCCGATGTGTGCCCTGCCCCCATGTCCTCCGATTTCCTGCCCGTGCGCCGGGCATTGCTGTCCGTTTCCGACAAGACCGGCCTGATCGATCTGGCCCGTGCGCTGGCCGCGCGCGATGTGGAACTGCTGTCCACCGGCGGCACCGCCAAGGCGCTGCGCGAGGCCGGGCTGGCGGTCAAGGACGTGTCCGAGCTGACCGGCTTCCCGGAAATGATGGACGGCCGGGTCAAGACCCTGCACCCGCTGGTGCACGGCGGCCTGCTCGGCCGTGCCGGCACCGACGACGCGGTGATGGCCGAACACGGCATCGCCCCGATCGACCTGCTGGTGCTGAACCTGTATCCGTTCGAGGCGGTCACCGCCAGGGCCGACTGCACGCTCGCCGAGGCGGTGGAGAACATCGACATCGGCGGCCCGGCGATGCTGCGCTCGGCGGCGAAGAACTTCGCGCGCGTGGCGGTGGCCACCGATCCGGCGCAGTACGCCGACCTGCTCGCCGAACTGGAGACGCACGACGGCCAGCTGTCGGCGGCCAAGCGCTTCGCGCTGTCGGTGGCCGCGTTCAACCGCGTGGCGCAGTACGACGCGGCGATCAGCAATTACCTGTCCACGGTGACCGACCCTGCGAGCGAAGTGCCGGTGCGTGCCGCGTTCCCGGCGCAGGCCAACGGCACCTTCGTCAAGGTGATGGACCTGCGCTACGGCGAGAATCCGCATCAGCACGCCGCGTTCTATCGCGACCTGTGCCCGGCGCCGGGGTCGCTGGCCACGTTCCAGCAGCTGCAGGGCAAAGAGCTGAGCTACAACAACATCGCTGACAGCGACGCGGCGTGGGAATGCGTGCGCCAGTTCGACGCGCCGGCCTGCGTCATCGTCAAGCACGCCAATCCCTGCGGGGTGGCGGTGGGCGCGGCCTGCGGCGATGCCTACGAACTGGCGTATGCGACCGATCCGACCAGCGCCTTCGGCGGCATCCTCGCCTTCAACCGCACGCTGGACGCGGCCACCGCCAAGGTCATCCTGGACCGCCAGTTCGTCGAGGTGCTGATCGCCCCGGACTACGAAGAAGGTGCGCTGGAGTACGCGAAGAAGAAGGCCAACGTGCGCGTGCTGCGCATCCCGCTGGCGCCGGTGTCCAGCGGTTTCGTCGACACCAAGCGCATCGGCTCGGGCCTGCTGATGCAGAGCGCCGACGACCGCGTGGTGAGCCGCGACGAGCTCAAGGTGGTCACCCGGCTGGCGCCGAGCGAGGCGCAGTTCGCCGACCTGCTGTTCGCGTGGAAGGTAGCCAAGTACGTCAAGTCCAACGCCATCGTCTACGCCAAGGACCATCGCACCATCGGCGTCGGCGCCGGGCAGATGAGCCGGGTGTATTCGGCGCGCATCGCCGGCATCAAGGCCGCCGATGCGGAGCTGGTGGTGCAAGGTTCGGTGATGGCCTCCGATGCGTTCTTCCCGTTCCGCGACGGCATCGACGCGGCCGCGGCCGCCGGCATCAAGGCGGTGATCCAGCCCGGCGGCTCGATGCGCGACAGCGAGGTGATCGCCGCCGCCGACGAGCACGGCATCGCGATGGTGTTCACCGGCGTGCGGCATTTCCGCCATTGAGCGGATAGGCTTACTTAGCAATCAACCCAAGGAGCGCGGGTGAACAATTCTGCCAGCAAACTACTAGCCATTCTTGAAAATTGCCGGAAGCAACCTAACGGCCGCTCGTGCACAGAGACGTGGAAAGACGTTCTTTCAGTCGATTCAAACACGAAATTGATTGGCGCATTCGGAGAATTTTTCTCTCTAGCGGAAAGTGCTTCAAAAGAAATTTTGGCAATACACAAGGACGATTCTGGAGTTGAATATTGGAAAGCCAGAATCTTCAATGGCTTCCACTCAACGGCATTAGCAAGGCCTTGGGCAGAGTTCGTTCAACACATCGACGATGTAACTATCTTTACGTTGAAGACTCATGCGGCACTATTGGAGATGAAGACTCCATCCCGCGATGCAAATGCTGAAGAATTCGAGAAAATTGATGAGCTTTTAAAGGAAGCCACGTCTTTTTTGATGGAGCTAGAACTCAGCAACGAGGCAAAGGAAGTTATATTAAACCGCATAGAGCAGCTACAAGCGCTAATACGACGTTATCGCTTTGTAAGCCCAGCAGCTGTATTAGACTCCGCAAAGATTTTGGCTGCCGAGCTTTCGGTTGCTGCAAAAGAACAACCAGACACCGTTCGAAACTCGAAGTTTTATTCCACAGTGAAAGAAGGACTAGAACTTCTCGCGAACGCCACCCAAGTAGCTAGTGCCAAGCCGATGCTCATTGGTGCAACTACGTATCTGTTAGGTCTAATATCTTGAAAATCCTCGTCATCGGTTCCGGCGGCCGCGAACACGCCCTGTCCTGGAAGCTGGCCCAGTCCCCGCGCGTCAGCGAAGTGCTGGTCGCCCCGGGCAATGCCGGCACCGCCACTGAAACCAAGTGCCGCAATGTGGCGGTCAAGGTCGACGACCTCGACGGCCTGCTCGCGCTGGCCCAGGACGAAGCGGTGGCGCTGACCGTGGTCGGCCCGGAAGTGCCGCTGGTGCTGGGCGTGGTCGACCGTTTCCGCGCCGCCGGCCTGCGCATCTTCGGCCCCAGCGCCCAGGCCGCGCAGCTGGAAGGCAGCAAGGCCTTCGCCAAGGCATTCCTCGCCCGCCATGGCATCCCGACCGCGTTCTACGAAGTGCATACCGAGGTGGACGCGGCCTTGGCCTACGTGCGCGACAAAGGCGCGCCGATCGTGGTCAAGGCCGACGGCCTGGCCGCAGGCAAGGGCGTGATCGTGGCGATGACCCTGGACGAGGCCGAGGCCGCGGTGCGCGACATGCTCTCCGGCAATGCGTTCGGCGATGCCGGCGCGCGCGTGGTGATCGAGGAATTCCTCGACGGCGAGGAAGCCAGCTTCATCTCCATGGTCGATGGTGCCACCGCGCTGCCGATGGCCACCAGCCAGGACCACAAGCGCGTCGGCGATGGCGATACCGGCCCCAACACCGGCGGCATGGGCGCGTACTCGCCGGCACCGGTGGTCACCGCCGACGTGCATGCGCGGGTGATGCGCGAGGTGGTGGAGCCGACCGTGCAGGGCATGATCGCCGACGGCGTGCCGTTCACCGGCTTCCTGTATGCCGGACTGATGATCGACGCCAGCGGCGCGCCGAAGGTGATCGAGTTCAACGTGCGCTTCGGCGATCCGGAAACGCAGCCGGTGATGCTGCGCCTGCAGTCGGACCTGGTGGACCTGGTCGAGGCGGCGATCGACGGGCAACTGCACGCGACCCAGGCGCAGTGGGATCCGCGCCCGTCGCTGGGCGTGGTGCTGGCGGCGGCGCCGTACCCGGAAACGCCGGTCACCGGCGAAGCGATTTCCGGCCTGGACCAGGTGCCGGGCAGCGCCAAGGTGTTCCACGCCGGCACCCGGCTGGACGACCGCGGCCGCGTGCTCAGCGCCGGTGGCCGCGTGCTGTGCGTGGCCGCGCTGGGGGACAGCGTGTCCGAGGCGCAGCGCAATGCGTATGCCGGCGTGGCGCAGATCCGGTGGCCCAGCGAATTCCATCGCCGCGATATCGGCTGGCGCGCGATCGCGCGCGAACGCGGCGAATAGGCGCACTGCCGGGCGAAGATCGATGCCGCAGCACTGTTTTGTCACGCAGTGCGACACCCCGACTCTGCACCCAGCCCGGGGAACCATCGAAGTATTTGTGGGAGCGACTTCAGTCGCGACGGGCCTTACCGGTGACGCCCGTCGCGACTGAAGTCGCTCCCACACCACACCATCCGGATCCAGATGATCCAGATGATCCAGGCTACGTCGCGATCGGTCTCCGAGGACATTCATGCCGCTAGCTCCCGACATCCGCAAGCAGTTCCGCACGCTCGCCGCGCAGACCGACGGCATCGATACCAAGGTCTACGAGGACTACGCCAAGGATCCACTCGAGCCAATCATCGGGCTCGGCCCCAAGACGGCGCGGCTGTGCTTCTTCGGCCGCGACCCGGGCCGCAGCGAGGTCGAACATGGCGAACCCTTCGTCGGCAGCGGCGGGCAGCTGCTGCGCAAGGCGCTGTACCGGCATCTGCACGGCGGCCAGCCGATGCCCGATTTCGCCGCCTCGCTCGCGGTCGGCCGCGATGTTTTCTGGATCAACACCGTGCCGTACAAGCCGATCGGCAACAAGACCTGGTCGATGCAGGCGAAGCGGCGTTTCCATCCGCTGATGCGGCGCCTGCTGATCGCGCAATGGCACGGCCACGAGATCGTCACCCTCGGCCGCGAAGCCTTCCTGTGGTTCGGCATCGGCCAGCCCAAGGACGTACGCGCGCAGCTGGACGCGTTCTGGGCCAGCGCAGCGCGCTTCAGCGCGCACCTCGAGGTCCGCCTGCAGACCGAGACCGGCGCGGCGCGATGCTTCCGGCTGTCTCCGCTGCCGCACCCTTCGCCGCTCAACCAGACCTGGTTCAAACGCTTCCCTGCGCTGCTCGACGCGCGCCTGCAGCAACTGGCGGTGTGAGCGCGGAGCGCCCGCGCAGCCCGCGCCGGCCGCCGTGCCGAATCACGCCGATGCAACGATCCGTTGACCTGGGCTTCACAAAAGAGAACAATTCGCATTAGCCAGCGCGCGGCTCCGCATCGACGGAGCCGTCTCCCGCCTCCGGGACATCCAGCGGTCAGCCATCCCCTCCTGTTCCACCGCTTTCGCCGATCGCGGGCGGCACGCTGCTGCCCGCAGAAAAGGATGCTGCCGATGTCTTGTCCGTCCGTGCACCGCGCGCACGTTCCACCCCGCCGCTTCCATCGCGGCGTGCGCCTGGCCGCGCTCGCCGCCGCGCTGCTGCTGGCCTGCAACGCCTACGCAGAGGCCGCCGATACCGACCAGGCCACCGAACTGGACGCGGTCAGCGTGACCGCGGCACGCGTGCACGCCAACGCCGGGGCGCTGGGCGAACGCAACGTGCAGGACACGCCGTTCGCGATCCAGGTGCTGGACCGCGACGACCTCGACAAGCGCCAGGTGGTGTCGCTGGGCGATGCCTTCTTCAACGATCCGTCGGTGGTCACCCAGGTCGGCGCCTATTCCAGCGGCTGGAGCTCGCCGATCATCAACCGCGGCCTCGGCCTGAGCTACGACAGCTACCGCGTCAACGGCCTGCAGGTGTCGTCCTGGGGCAGCGAATGGCCGCTGGAAGCGATGGAGCAGGTGGAGCTGCTGAAGGGCCCGGCCGGGTTCCTGTACGGCTTCGGCCAGCCCGGCGGCCTGGTCAACTACCTGACCAAGAAACCGACAGACGACACCACGCTGTCGGCCAGGCTCGGCTGGCGCTCGGATGCGGTCGCCAGCGCCCAGCTCGACGCGGGCGGGCGCTTCGGCAACCAGGACATGTTCGGCTACCGCCTCAACGTCTTCCGCGAGAAAGGCGAGACCTACAACGGCGGCGAGGTCGACCGCAAGGTCGTCTCGGCCGCGCTGGACGCGCGCCTGAGCGATCGCCTCACCTGGAGCGCCGACCTGGTCTACCAGAGCCGCAAGCTGTCCGAGGAAGCGCCGCAGTACTACTTCATCGGCCTGAGCGCGGTGCCGCGCGCGATCGGCGGCGACGTCGACCGCTCGGTGACCGGTTCGTACTACGACACCCGCTCGCGCCTGCTGTCGACCGGGCTGGAATGGCGCTTCGCCGACGGCTGGAAGGCCAGCCTGAACTACGGCGTCACCACCTCGTGGAACGACGTCAACAAGATCTTCGCCTACATCGACGACGGCAACGGCGACTACGCCGTCAACGCCTACGAGCTGGGCGGCAGGAGCGAGTGGAAGCTGGTGCAGCTGATGCTGCAGGGCCGCTTCGCCACCGGGCCGCTGCGCCACCAACTGGTGGCCGGCGTCTCGCGCCAGGACGCCACCGGCTGGGACCGCCCCTACGTGTGGCAGACCATCGGCCGCGGCAACCTCTACGACTGGCAGGGCCTGACCCACTACAGCAGCGCCTCGCGGGTGATGACCCGCAGCAGCGAGACGCTGCAGAAGGCGCTGTTCGTCAGCGACACCGTCGCCTTCGCGCCGGGCTGGTCGCTGCTGGCCGGCTGGCGCTACAACGACTACGAACAGGTCGGCACGTACCACACCTATCCGGTGACGCCGACCTATGCGCTGATGTACAAGCCGGTCGACGCAGTGACGCTGTATGCCAGCTACATCGAGTCGCTGGAAGCCGGCGGCCGCGTCGGCGACGACTACCTCAACGCCGGCCAGGTGCTCGACCCCACCATCAGCAAGCAGTACGAGATCGGCGCCAAGCTCGCCTACCCGCGCTGGAACGCCAACGCGGCCGCGTTCCGGCTGGAGCGCGGCGCCAGCATCGACCGCATCACCGCCACCGGCAAGTACCTGGAACAGGACGGCGTCACCCTGTACGACGGCATCGAACTGAGCGGCGACTACCGCCTCACCGAGCAACTGAGCATCGGCGGCGGCGCCACCTGGCTGGATCCGCGCTACGACAAGCTGTCGCCGGACAACGCCGCCGACCAGGGCCACCGGGTCAGCTTCGCGGCGCGCTGGCAAGGCGTGGCGCACGTGGACTACGCGTTCCCCGGCATCGATGGACTCAGCGTCTACGCCGCGCTGCGCTACTTCGGCGACGTCTGGTACGACACCGCCAACACGCTGAAGCTGCCGGACTACACGCTGGCCAATCTCGGCGCCGGCTATCGCATGCACCTGCACGGGCACCCGCTCACCTGGCGCGCCAGCATCGACAACCTCACCGACCGCAAGTACTGGATCACCAACAGCGTCGGCGCACCGCGCACCTATGCACTGAGCGTGCAGTTCGACCTGTGAACCGCGCGGCGGCCTGCGCAGCGGCCGCCGCGCCTTTCGTCCACCCAGCCCCAGCGGCAAGGCACGACGCCCTCTTCCCCGACCAACGGAACCCGTCATGTCCACCCGCCTCCCACGCCATTCCCTGTTGCCGCTCGCGCTGGTGGCCGCGCTCTGCGCATCCTCCCATGCCGCAGCGGCCGAGACCGACGCCGACCCCGCCGAACGCAAGGCCACGGAGCTGGACGCGGTCCGGGTCAACGCCGAGCGCGCCGAGGCGCCAGCCGGCGCCCTGGGCGAACGGCCCGCGCGCGATACCCCGTTCTCGATCACCCGCATCGATGCCGACGCCCTGCAGGAGCGCCAGGTCAACTCGCTGGCGCAGATGTTCATGACCGATCCGTCGGTCTCCGGCAACGTCGGCGCCTACAACAGCAGCTGGTACACCACCATCCAGGTGCGCGGCCTGCCGGTCAGCTACAGCAACGGCTACAAGCTCAACGGCATGCCGCTGTACACCTACGGCGCCGAGTGGCCGAGCGAGACCATGCAGCAAGTGCAACTGCTCAAGGGCGCCAGCGGCTTCATGTACGGCTTCGGCGCCCCCGGCGGCATCGTCAACTACATCACCAAGAAGCCCACCGACACCCCGCTGCTGGACCTGAGCGTGGGCTACCGCGACGGCGGCGTGTACAGCGCGCAGCTCGACAACGGCCGCCGCTTCGGCGCGGACGACCGCTTCGGCTACCGCCTCAACCTGCTGCGCGAACAGGGCGATACCTACAACGACACCCATGTCGAGCGCACGCTGGCCTCGCTGGGGCTGGATGCGCGCCTGAGCGACGACCTCACCTGGACCGCCGACCTGCTCTACCAGGACCGCAAGCTGGAGAACGAAGCGCCGACCATCACCTTCTACGGCTACGGCGACAGCGCGCTGCCGCGCCGCCTGGACCCGCGCCGCGACCGCGCTATCCGCGACACCTTCTTCAACACCGAGATGCAGTCGGCGATGACCGGCCTGCGCTGGCGGATCGACAACGCCTGGAACGCGCGCCTGGACCTGAGCTACAGCAAGTTCCGCAGTTCGATCAACAAGATCTGGGACTACGTGCTCAACCGCGAGGGCGACACCGACACGTATATCTACGACCTGGGCAACCTCGCCGAGAACTACCTGGCGCAGGGCCTGCTCGAAGGCCGCTTCAGCACCGGCCCGATCGACCACCAGCTGGTCGCCGGCGCGAGCTGGCAACAGGCCGACAGCGGCTGGGCCAAGCAGAACCTGTGGTACCAGCTGGGTACCTCCAACCTGTACCAGGACAGCGCGCTCAGCTATCACAGCACCCATTCGCGCGACACCTACCGCAGCGACCGGGTCGAGCAGAACGCGCTGTTCGCCAGCGACACGCTCAGCGTCGGCGCGCACTGGTCGCTGCTGCTGGGCCTGCGCCACACCCGCTACGAACAGAACAGCTGGGACGTGGACGGCACGCACACCGCCCGCTACCAGAAATCGGTCAACACCCCGACCGTGGCGCTGCTGTTCAAGCCGCGCGAAGACCAGACCGTGTACGCCAGCTACGTCGAATCGCTGGAGCAGGGCAGCACCGTCGGCCAGCTCTACGAGAACCGCAACACGTTGCTGCCGCCGCTGGAAAGCAAGCAGTACGAGCTGGGCTACAAGCTGGAGCGTGCGCGCTGGGCGCTGGATGCGGCCTGGTTCCGCATCGAGCGCGGCGCCGAATACGGCAATGCCGCCAACTACTACGTGCAGGACGGCGAGGTGCGCTACCAGGGATTCGACCTCAGCGGCCATGTGCAGGCCACGCCGAACTGGCGCATCGGCGCCGGCGCGACCTGGGTCGACGCCGAATACCTGCGCAACGAGGCCGCCGCGGTCGGCCGCACCCCCGCCGGCGTGGCCAGGTTCCAGGCCACGCTCGACACGGCGTACGCATTCGACGCCGTGCCAGGGCTGAGCGTGCACGCCGCGGCCAAGCACTACGGCTCGCAGCCCTACGGCGCGTCGATGTGGAACGACCTGTACGACCTGAAGCTGCCGTCCTTCACCCTGCTCGATGCCGGCCTCGGCTATCGCACGCACTGGGGCGCCACGCCGCTGACGCTGCGCGGCGAACTCACCAACCTCACCGACCGCCGCTACTGGAGCAACGACGGCAACGGCTACGGCCAGCCGCGCACCTGGTCGCTGAGCGCCACGTTCGAACTTTGAGCGCCGCGCTGCGCCTTGCCGCGGCAGGGCGCAGCGACGGCCGCAGGACAGCGGCGACGGCCGCACCGCGTCCGCAGCGCCGATGCTCGCCGACCCACTTCGGCGTCGGCAAGCATCATCGCGGCCAGCGTTGCGTTATCGTGTCGCCGTGCCGAAATCCTCGATCGAAACCCGCCTCAGCCGCCTGTGGGCCCACGAAAAGGCCAGCTACGGGCTGCGCGTGTTCATCGCCCTGGGCGTGGCGATGGGCGTGTGCTGGCAGCAGCAGCAACTGACCGCGCTGCCGGCGATCTTCCTCGGCGCCATCGCCAGCGCCATCGCCGAGACCGACGACAACTGGCTGGGCCGGATCAAGTCGGTGCTGCTGTCGCTGCTGTGCTTCGCCGCCGCCGCGGCCGCGGTGGTGCTGCTGTTCCCGTATCCGCTGGCGTTCGTCGCCGGCATGGCGCTGTCCACCTTCGCCCTGACCCTGCTCGGCGCGCTCGGCGAACGCTACGCCTCCATCGCCCAGGCCACGGTGGCGCTGGCGATCTACGCGATGATCGGCATCGACCATGGCGGCCGTTCCGGCCACGTCGGCGGCAGCGCCTGGCACGGCATCGGCCTGTTGATGCTCGGTGCCGCCTGGTACGGGCTGCTGTCGATCCTGTGGACGCTCCTGTTCGCCAACCGCCCGGTGCGCGAGCGGCTGTCGCGGCTGTTCTTCGAACTCGGCCGCTACCTGCGGCTCAAGGCCGCGCTGTTCGAACCGGTGCGGCAGAGCGACCTGCATGCGCGGCGGCTGGCGCTGGCCGAACAGAACGCGCAGGTCGTGGCGGCGCTGAACGCGGCCAAGACCGCGATCATGAGCCGCTTCGGCCGCTCCGGCCGGCCCGGCGTGCAGTCCGGCCTGTACTTCCGCCTGTACTACATGGCGCAGGATTTCCACGAACGCGCCAGCTCCTCGCACTATCCCTACGAGGCGCTGACCGACGCGTTCTTCCACAGCGACGTGCTGTACCGCTGCCAGCGCCTGCTGGCCCTGCAGGGCAAGGCCTGCGCCGCGCTGGGCGAAGCGATCCGGCTGCGCCAGCCGTTCGAATACGGCGAGCAGACCCAGCAGGCCACCACCGACCTGCGCCAGTCGCTGGACTTCCTGCATGCCCAGGCCGATCCGCGCCAGGCGCGGCTGCTCGGCTCGCTGGAACTGCTGGTCACCAACCTGCAGAGCATCGAGCGGCGGCTGTCCGAGGCCGCGCAATCGGACACCACCAGCGACACCCTCGACACCCGCCTGCGCGACTCCTCGCCGCACACCTTGCGCGAGATGCTGGTGCGCGTCGGCCAGCAGCTCACTCCCGGTTCGGTGCTGTTCCGGCACGGGCTGCGCATGGCGATCGCGCTGGTGGTCGGCTACGCCATCATGCAGTCCATCCACGCCAGCAACGGCTACTGGATCCTGCTCACCACCGCCTTCGTGTGCCGGCCCAACTACGGCGCCACCCGGCTGCGCCTGGCGCAGCGCATCGCCGGCACGCTGATCGGCCTGGTCGCGACCTGGACGCTGATGCAGCTGTTCCCCGGTACCGAACTGCAACTGCTGTTCGCGCTGTTCGGCGCGCTGCTGTTCTTCGTCACCCGTACCGACCGTTACATGCTGGCCACCGCCGCGATCACGGTGATGGCGCTGTTCTGCTTCAACCTGCTCGGCGACGGCTTCGTGCTGATCTGGCCGCGCCTGGTGGATACGCTGATCGGCTGCGCGATCGCCGCGGCGGCCTCGTTCCTGATCCTGCCCGACTGGCAGGGCCGGCGCCTGAACCAGGTGATGGCGACGGTGCTGGCCAGCTGCGCGCGCTACCTGGCGCAGGTGCTGGAGCAGTACCGCAGCGGCATGCGCGACGACCTGCCCTACCGCATCGCCCGGCGCGACATGCACAACGCCGATGCCGCGCTGTCGGTGGCCTTGTCCAACATGCTGCGCGAGCCCGGCCGTTACCGCCGCAACCTGGATGCGGGCTTCCGTTTCCTGGCGCTGTCCAACACCTTGCTCGGCTATCTGTCGGCGCTGGGCGCGCACCGCGCCGCGCTGGCCGGCGAGGCCGATCCGGCCATCGACCGCGCCGGCGGTTACCTGCAGGACACCCTGGGCGCGATCGCCGACGCGCTGGCGCAGCGCCAGGCGCTACCGCCGGCCGACGAATCGGCCGAGCTGGGCATGGCCGATGCGCTGGAACACGAGGACGGGATCGACGAGGCCAAGCGGCGGCTGGTGCGCAACCAGCTGGCGCTGACCCTGCGCCTGCTGCCCAAGCTGCGCGCCGCCGCGCATGCGGTCACCGCTCCGGCAGCGGCGCCAGCGCCGCCGGCGGCCGTGCCGGCCGCACGCTGATCCCCATCCACAGCAGCGCCGCCACCGCCAGCGCCGCGCCGCCGACCACCACCCCGCGCCAACCGGCGTAGGCGTAGGCGGCGGTGCCGAGGCTGGAACCGATCGCGCCGCCGATGAAGTAGCAGGTGACGTAGGCCGAGGTGATGCGGTTGCGCGCCTTCGGATCCAGTTGGTAGATCACGTGCTGGTTGCCGATGTGCACGCCCTGCACCGCCACGTCCAGCAACAGCACGCCGGCGATCAGCAGCCACAGCGAATGCGGCGCGGCGGCCAGCAGCAACCACGACAGCAGCAGCATCGCCAGCCCGCCCCAGCCCACCCAGTGCCCGGCGCCGCGGTCGGAGAGCTTGCCCGACAGGTTGGCGGCGAACGCGCCGGCGGCGCCGATCAGGCCGAACAGGCCGATCGTCGCGGTGCCGTAGCCATAGCTCGGCCCGGACAGCAGGAACGCCAGCGTGGTCCAGAACATGCTGAAGCCGGCGAAGATCAGCCCGCCCAGGATGGCGCGCGAGCGCAGCACCGGCTCGTCGCGCAGCAGCGCCAGCACCGAACCGATCAGGTGCGGATACGACAACCGCGGATTGCCCGGATGCCGCGGCAGCGCGCGCCACAGCAGCGCCGCCACCAGCAGGATCAGCGCCGCGGCCACCCAGTACACTGTATGCCAGCCGCCGACGCCGGCCAGCAGCCCGGACACGGTGCGCGCCAGCAGGATGCCGAGCAGCAGCCCGCTCATCACCGTGCCGACCACACGCCCGCGTTCGTGCGGCGCGGCCAGGGTGGCGGCGAACGGCACCAGGATCTGCGCGGCCACCGAACTGAGTCCGGTAACCAGGGTGCCGAGCAGCAGCAGCGCGAAGCTGGTCGAGGCGGCGCTGATCAGCAGGCCCACCGCACTGAGCGCGTACAGCCCGACGATCAGGCTGCGGCGCTCGAAGCGGTCGCCCAGCGGCACCAGCAACAGCAAGCCGGCGGCGTAGGCCAGCTGCGCGGTGGTGACTACCGCGCCGGCGCTGCGCACGTCGATCGCGAAGGTCTGCGCCAGCACTTCCAGCAGCGGCTGCGCGTAGTAGTTGCTGGCCACCGCCAGGCCGGTGGCGGCGGCCATCAGCAGCACCAGGCCGCGATGCAATGGGGGGTGCGGGGTCGTGTCCATGAGCCGAATCCAAGGGTGCGGAAGGAATGGCGCCAGTCTGGGCAAGCACCATCGATCTTTCCAATGTATTGTTTTCAATCGACCCATCTCCTTTCCAGATGCCATGCTGACCCTGCGCCAACTCGAGTTCGCCGTCGCCGTGGCCGAGGAAGGCAGCTTCACCGCCGCCGCGCGGCGTTGCCACACGGTGCAGTCGGCACTGAGCCACCAGATCGCCAAGATCGAGGAGGCGCTGGGCGCGCGGCTGTTCGAGCGCGGCGCGCGGCAGGTGCGGCCGACCGCCGCCGGCGAGGTGTTCCTGCACAACGCCCGCGCCACCCTGCGCGCGGCCGAGCGCCTGCACGAAGAGATGGCGCAGGCGCTGGGCACCGTACGCGGGCGCCTGCACATCGGCCAGATCTCCTCGCTGACCACGGTGCAGGTACCGGCCCTGCTGCGCCGCTTCCGCGAAGCGCACAGCGCGGTGGACGTGCACCTGCGCACCGGCATGAGCGATGCGCTGCTGCTCGAGCTGGGCGAAGGCCGGTTGGACGTGGCCCTGGTCGGGGTCGGCCCGCACATCGTCCTGACCGAGCAGCGCCTGCTGCTGCACGAGGAGCCGCTGGCGCTGATCGCCGCGCCCGGCAACCGCTTCGCCGCGCGCGCCGAGGTGTCCCTGCACGAACTGGAGGACGCGCCGATGGCCGGGCTGATCGCCGGCGCCGGCGTGCGCGGCATCATCGACCGCGCCTTCGCCGAGGCCGGCCTGCGCCAGCGGCTGCAATACGAGGTCACCCATGCCGACCTGCAGCGGCAGCTGGTGGTCGAGGACCTGGGCCTGGCGATCGTGCCGCAGACCATGGCCGCGGCGATGCACGGCGTGGCGGTGATCGCGCTGCGCGAGCGCTTCCGTTTCCTGACCTACGCTACCTGGCGCGCGGACCCGACTCCGGCCGCACGCGCGCTGATCGCGCTGCTGCGGCAGGCGGACGCCGGCGAAACCGGCTAGCCGCGCCCGTCGCACCCTCTGTAGCAGCGGCTTCAGCCGCGACGAACGGAGCACAACATCATGGCCCCGCCCGCAAAAGCGGCAGCACGCGTACACCCCCGCAGACGCCACCGCCGACACAGGTCGCATCGCGGCACGCCCTGCTCCGCGGCACCGCCTCCCTCCCGCAACGAACCTGCTAGGCTGCGCCGGTTCGCAAAGGAGCCTGCATGTCCGGCCATAGCCAGTTCGCCCTGCTGAAACAGCGCCGCTTCCTGCCGTTCTTCGTGGTCCAGGGGCTGGGCGCGTTCAACGACAACGTCTACCGGCAGGCGATCATCGGCCTGCTGTTCTATCTGGGCGTCACCCCCGAGCAGCGCACGCTGTACACCAACCTGGCGCCGGCGCTGTTCATCCTGCCGTACTTCCTGTTCTCCGCATTGGCCGGGCAGATCGCCGAGAAGCTGGAGAAATCGCGGCTGGTGGTCATCACCACCACGATGGAGATCGCGATCATGTCGCTGGCCGCGGTCGGCTTCCTGACCGAGAACATGGCCGTGCTGCTGGTCGCGCTGTTCTGCACCGGCCTGCAATCGACCCTGTTCGGCCCGGTCAAATACTCGATCCTGCCGTCGGTGTTGAAGCCGGAAGAACTGACCGGCGGCAACGGCCTGGTCGAGATGGGCACCTCGATCTCGATCCTGTGCGGCATGATCCTGGGCGGGCTGATCTTCCAGATCGCCGGCAGCCACGGCCCGGTCGCCGCGGCCACCGCGGTGATCGCGCTGGCGGTCACCGGCAACCTGGTCGCGCGGCTCATTCCCAAGGTCGATGCCGGCGCGCCGGAGCTGAAGATCAACTGGAATCCGCTGCCCGAGTCGCTGGCGATCATGCGCCTGACCCGGCGCCAGCTGGCGGTGCGCAACGCGGTGCTCGGCGTGTCCTGGTTCTGGTTCATCGGCACGGTGCTGACCGCGCAGCTGCCGACCTACGCCGAACTCAACCTCGGCGGCGCGCAGGACCTGTACATCTTCGCGCTGGCGCTGTTCTCGATCGGCACCGGCACCGGCTCGCTGCTGTGCGAGAAGCTGTCCGGGCGTACCGTGGAAATCGGCCTGGTGCCGCTGGGCGCGTTCGGCATCAGCGCATTCATGCTCGACCTGTACTTCGCCCGCCCTGGCGGCGCGCTGCAGGCCGGGCTGGGCATCGGCCAGTTCGTGCACCAGGCCGGCAGCTGGCGGATCATGCTCGACCTGGTCGGCATCGGCCTGTGCACCGGCCTGTTCGTGGTGCCGCTGTTCGCGCTGATCCAGAGCCGCACGCCCAAGGCGGAACTGTCGCGGGTCATCGCCGGGCTCAACATCCAGAACTCGATGTTCATCGTCATCGCCGCGATGGTCGGCATCGCGCTGCAGATGAAACAGCTGGCGTTGTTCGGCGTGCGTGTGCCGATGCCCAGGCTGAGCATCCCGCAGGTGTTCCTGGCGCTGGCCATCGCCAACGCGGTGGTGGCGATCTGGATCTTCAGCATCGTCCCCGAATTCCTGATGCGCTTCCTCAGCTGGGTGATGGTGCGCGCGCTGTACCGGCTGCGCCTGCACGGCATCGAGCGGCACGTGCCCGACGAGGGTGCGGCGCTGATCGTGTGCAACCACGTCAGCTACATGGACGCGCTGGTGCTGGCCGCGTCGATCCCGCGTCCGGTGCGTTTCGTCATGTATTACCGCATCTTCAACATCCCGGTGATGCGCTGGATCTTCCGCACCGCCAAGGCGATCCCGATCGCCGGCGCGCGCGAGGACCCGGCGCTGATGCAGCGCGCGTTCGACGCCATCGACGCGGCGCTGGCCGAGGGCGAACTGGTGTGCATCTTCCCCGAGGGCGCGCTGACCAAGGACGGGGACATCGCCAAGTTCAAGTCCGGCGTGGAGAAGATCCTCGAGCGCCGCGCGGTGCCGGTCGTGCCAATGGCGCTGCGCAACATGTGGACCAGCATGTGGAGCAAGCGCGATTCGCGGCTGCGGCGCATGCGCGTGCCGCGGCGCTTCCGCGCGCACGTGGAGGTGATCGCCGGCGCGCCGGTGGCGGCCGCCGAGGCCAGCGCCGAGCTGCTGGAAACGCAGGTGCGGCAGCTGCGCGGGGATGCCGCATGAACCTGCAAGGTGCCTGGAAACGCCGCTTCGGGTAGATTAGGCGCCGGGGAGACGCCTGCGTACTGCAGCGGCGTCCATTGCAGGGGTCGATCAGTTGAGTCAGGCATTGCCGCCACCACCGCCCAACGGCGCGGGCATCTACGTCCCCAACAATCTGGTGTGGGCGATCCTGTCCACGCTGTTCTGCTGCCTGCCGCTGGGCGTGGTGTCGATCGTCTATGCCTCGCAGGTGGACGGCAAGCGCGCCGCCGGCGACGTGGCCGGCGCACGCGAGGCCTCGCGCAAGGCCGGCCTGTGGGCGATGTGGTCCGCGCTCGCCGCGCCGATCCTGCTCGGGCTGTGGTTCCTGCTGTTCGGCGGCATCGCGATCCTCAGCAGCGCGCTGGGGCAGTGAGTCCGCCCGCTTTCTCGTTTTTTCTTCGTTCCACCACGCAACCGGAGTAACACGGATGAATACCACCGCACCGCAAGTGTCCAACAATCTGGTCTGGGCGATCCTGAGCACGCTGTTCTGCTGCCTGCCGCTGGGCATCGTTTCGATCGTGTTCGCCGCCCAGGTCAACACCAAGCTCGCCGCCGGCGACGTCGCCGGCGCCCGCGAATCGGCCGACAAGGCCAAGAAGTGGGCGATCTACTCGGCCATCGCCTGGGTGGTGCTGGTCGTGCTGTACCTGATCTTCATCTTCGCCCTGGGCGGCCTGGGCATGATGCAGCAGTCCTCGTCGTACTGATCGAACCGGGGCCGCCGCTGCCGCGCGCAGCGGCGGCCCGCGCTGATCGCCTCCGATTCCGCACACCATGCTCCTGCGCGGACGCTCCCTGCCCCGCTGGTTGCCGCTGGCCGCGATGAGCGGCGCCGCCGTGGCGGCCACGCTGGTGCTGCGCCGGGTCGATCCCAACGTGCCGGGCAATCCGTTGCCGGCCTGCCCGTTCTACGCCCTCACCGGCCTGTACTGCCCAGGCTGCGGCAGCACCCGCTGCCTGCACGCGCTGGTGCACCTGGACCTGGCCCACGCGCTGGCGAGCAATCCCTTGCTGGTGGTGGCGTTGCCGCTGCTGGCGATCATGGCGCTCAATGCCGCCGGACTGCGCATGCGCCCGCTGGCGCCGCTGCTGAAGATCCTCGCCGACCCGCGCCTGTGGCTGTGGCTGCTGCTCGGCTACGCCGTGCTGCGCAACCTGCCGTGGTACCCGTTCACGCTGCTGGCGCCGGGCTAGCGCGACGCACGCCTCAGCTGACCCAGCCGGCGATCACCAGCAGCGCCAGCACCACCAGCCACAGCAGCAGCACCCGCCAGATCTGGCTCATCGCATCGCGCAATTCCGGCAAGCGCCGCAGCACCGGCACCACCATGCCGGCATCGCTGTAGTCGTGCGCCTCTTCGTCGAGTTCGCCGCGCACGCTGGCGCAGGCCACCGGGCCGAGGAAGCCGCTGTCCAGCTGCCAGCGATTGCCGCCGGCCGCGCGCCAGGCGCCGAACACGGTCTCGAAGTTGCCGACCAGCGCCAGCGAGAAGGTCATCAGCTGCGCCACCGGCCATTCCATCGCGGCCAGCACGGTGCGCGCACCGAGTGCGGTGGCCAGCGGCAGCCGAGGCGCATACGGGCCGACCGCGGCCAGCGCCAGCAGGCGATAGCCGAGCGCGCCGAACGGCCCCAGCAGCAGGAACCAGAACAGCACCGCGAACCAGCGCCGCAACGCGCTGACCGCCACCGCCTCCACCAGTCCCGCCGGATCCTCGCGCGGCGGTCCGCCATCGGCCTGCAGCTGCGCGACCGCCACGCGCCGCGCGGCGACGTCGTCGGCCTCGATCACCGCTTCCACGTCGGTATCCAGGTCGCGCGGCCCCCAGCTGAAGGCCAGCACCAGCACGCCGAACAGCAGCGCCAGCAGGCCCAGGTGCGGCGCGGCGAGCAGCCACTGCAGCAGGCCCACCAGCAGCAAGGCCGGCAGCAACGCCAGCGCGATGCCGTAGCGGCCGCGCCAGCCGCTGCCTTCGCCGGCGTGCGCATCCAGCCACGACAGCCAGTCGCCATAGGCATCGAAGCGGCGCAGCGAGGCCACCATGCCGGGCGCGACATGGCCCAGCACCAGGGCAACGATCACAGCGACGAGGGTAGTGAACATGCAGGTCCTCCGGGACCGTTCTGAAGCGTGTGCCGCGGCGGGCGCCGGCACGGCAGTGCGGCTAGGCGTCGTGGTCGCCGCCGCGGCGGTACCAGTCCTCGACCAGCGCGCGCGCGATGGAGATCCGCGGTGGCAGGCGCAGGCCGTGCCCGTCGTCGGCGCTGTCGCCCTGCGCCGCGGCGCGCTGCAGGGCGGCGCCGATCTCGTCGCGTTCGAACCAGCGCGCATCCTCCAGCTCGCCATCTACCTGCGGCGCGTCGGGTTCGGCCAAGGCGCGGAAGCCGAGCATCAGCGCGCCGGGGAACGGCCAGGGCTGCGCGCCGTAATAGCGGCAGCTGCCAGGCCGGACCCGCACCTGGGTCTCCTCGGCCACCTCGCGCGCCACGGTCTGCTCCAGCGACTCGCCCGGCTCGACGAAGCCGGCGATCACCGAATAGCGCCGCGCCGGCCAGCTCGCCTGGCGCCCCAGCAGCAGCCGCGCACCGTCGCTGACCGCCACGATCACCGCCGGATCCACGCGCGGATAGTGTTCGCTGGCGCATTGCGTGCACACACCGAGAAAGCCGCCGCGGCGAAACGCAATGGCGCCGCCGCAGACGCCGCAGAAGCGCGTGCGCGACTGCCAGTGCAGCATGCCGCGGGCATAGGCGAACAGGCCCGAGGCGAGCGCCGGCCACTCGGCCGCGGCGCGGCGCAGGTCCATGCGCTGCGGCGGATCGATGTCGGCGTCGCGCATGCCCGCCCCCACCGCGAACCAGGCATCGCCATCGCGCAGGCCGAGAAAGATCGCCTGCTCGACCACGTCGCCCAGCGCCGCGCCGGTCAGCGCCAGCGGCTGGCCGTGCGCATCGGCGTAGGCATTGCCATCGGCATCGAGCAGCAGCAGGCGCGCGGCGGGCCAGGCGCGGCGCAGGGCTTCGGGATCGTTGCGCAGCGAGTCGGCGCGGTCGACGACCGCGTCGGCGAACGCGAAGGAAACAGGCGTCAGGTCGGGCATGCGGCGCAGGGTGCAGGCAAACCGCGCATCCGGCAAGCCGCAGCGTGTCTACACGCTGAAGCTGCTGCCGCAGCCGCAGGTGGTCTTGGCGTTGGGATTGCGGATCACGAACTGCGCGCCATGCAGGCCTTCGCTGTAATCCACTTCCGCGCCCATCAGGTACTGCAGGCTCAGCGGGTCGACCAGCAGGGTGACCTCGTCGGTGCGCACCGACAGGTCGTCCTCGGCGCGGTTCTCGTCGAACTCGAAGCCGTACTGGAACCCGGAACAGCCGCCGCCCTGGATGTACACGCGCAACGCCAGCGCGTCGTTGCCTTCCTCGCGGATCAGCTCGCGCACCTTGGCCGCGGCGGCCTGGGTGAAGTTCAGCGGCCGCTCCAGCGACTGGTAGTCGGGCGCGGGCGCGGCACTGGGCAGGGAAACGAGAGTACTCATTGCGGCAGGATGGGGGCGGCCGGGAGCCGAATCAAGCATCCGCCGCGGTCAGCGCGCGCTGCGCCGGCTCGGCCTGCGGTTCTTCGTGCACGCGCTCCGGCGGCGCCAGCGCGGCCATGCTGCCGGCATGGATCAGCCGCCCGGTCAGCTGCGCACCGGCGTTCATCTCCACCACCTGGTAGTGCACGTTGCCCTGCACCCGCGCCTTCGGCGCCAGTTCCACGCGCTCGGCGGCATGCACGTCGCCGGTCAGCTGGCCGTTGATGATCACGATCGGCGCGCGCACCTCGCCCTCGATGCTGCCGTGCTCGGACAGGGTCAGCGTCGCCGGCGCGCCGTCCTCGGCCAGCACCTTGCCCAGGATGCGCCCTTCCACGTACAGGCCGCCGCTGAACACCAGGTCGCCCCGGATCACCACCTGCGCGCCGATCAGGGTATCCACCACGGTCTGGCCGCTGCTGCGGCCGTTCTTGCTTCCGAACATAAGCTGCCTATTCCCCTTTGCCGTTGCCGGCCAGTGTCCAATCGAAACTCTGGGTGACCGGCGCCCCTCCGCCGGACAGCGATACTCGCACCCGCTGCGGGGTGAAATCCTTGGGCAGGATCACGCTGCCGTCCAACTGCTGGAAATAGCGGAAGGAATAGTCCTGGCCGGGCACGCCGCTCTTCTGGTGCAGTTCGTCCCAGCCCACGCTGGTCAGCTTGCCGCCGCGCACGCCCTCCACCGCCAGGCGCATCTGGCCCTGGCTGATCGCGCCGCGGTTGAGGTTCTGGGTCAGCACCACGTTGTAGTGCCAGGTGCCGCCGGCCTCGGCCGAGAACTCCGCCGAATGCACGGTCAGGCCCTTGCGCTGGCTGGTGGCGCCGACCAGGCGTTCGTAGAAGGCCACGTCGGCGCGCAGCCCGGCGATCTCCTCGTCGCGCTCGGCCAGCGAACTCTGCACCTCGTTGTTGGCGGCGCGGCTGATCTGGTCGGAGCGGGCCAGGGTGGCCTGGCGCTGGTTGAGCGTGTCGATCTGCCGCTGCTGCGCCTGCAGCCTGGCTTCGGCCTGCCGCAGTTGCGTCCTGACCTCGCCCAGCTGCGGCGCGGCCCGGCGGCTGGCCAGCAGCCAGGTTCCCGCCAGCGACAGCAGCCAGACGATGGCGAGCAGCAACCACAGGCCGCGTCCGCGCACGGGCGCGGCGCCGTTGGGCACGATCTGGAAACGGGGTACGGGTCGGTTCATCGCCACAACCGCGCCACCGAGGAGGCAGCGGCGTCGATCCTCGCGGAGGGTAGGCCGGCCCGTTAGTGTAAGCCACGCATGGGCGCTGACTGTTACCGTCGGCGTCGCCGCCCAGCCGCAGCGCACATGCTGGCCTTCACCGCACGCTTGGCCGATAGTGGCCGCCACCCGCGCATCTGCAGGAGCGCCTTGCCATGACCGACGCCCACCTCTTCGCAATCGGCATCCTGCTGGCCTGGCTGGCCGGCATCCGTGTCTACCTGACCGTGTTCGGGATCGGCGTGGCCGGCCTGTGCGGCTGGCTAGAGTTGCCGCCGGCGCTGCAGGCGACCGCGTCGTGGTGGGTGCTCGGCACCTCCGGCGCGCTGGCGCTGGCCGAGTTCTTCGCCGACAAGATTCCCGGCGTGGATTCGGTCTGGGACCTGCTGCAGACCCTGACCCGGATCCCGGCCGGGGCGTTCCTGGCCGCGGCCACACTGTCCCAGGACGGCCAGCTGGGCGCCGGCGCGCTCGCCACCGGCGCCGGCGTCGCGCTCACCAGCCACGTGCTGAAGGCCGGCTCGCGCGCCTTGCTGAACACCTCGCCGGAACCGGCCAGCAACTGGATCGCCTCGCTGACCGAGGATTCGGTGGTGCTCGCCACTCTCGCGCTGGCCCTGGTGCATCCGTGGCTGGCGCTGGCCGTATTGCTTGGGGCGAGCGTGCTGGGTGCGCTGCTGGTGTGGTGGGTGTGGCGCACGCTGTGGCGCGGCGTCCGCCGTTTGCTGGCAGCGCCCGCGGACGCCGCCGTCGCCAGGCCGAGCCGAGAAGGCTCCCTGTCTTCGTGAACTTCATCGCATAATTGGGCGCGCACCAGGATGAAAGACGCGATGGCCGCAAGAGACACCGCACCATTTTCCAGCCGCGACGAACCGCGTTCGCGCAACGTCCGTGCCGAGACCCCGCCGCCGCACTACTGGCGGCGCTGGGCCGCCGACGCCGTGCCCGCCCCGCAAGCGCCGGCGCCCGAGCTGGCCCTGGCGCCGAGCGCGGAAGACGGCACAGCCGCCGCTGCCGCCGGCCCCCACACTGCGCCCCCCGCAGCGCCGAGCGCGGCCAGCGACGCAGCTGCGCCGCCGCAACCGCTGGACGCGCCGTATCGCATCCTGATCGTCGAGGACGACCGCTCGCAGGCCCTGTTCGCGCAGAGCGTGCTGCACGGCGCCGGCATGCAGGCGCAGGTGGAGATGCAGGCCGAAGGCGTGCAGCAGGCGATCGCCGACTACCGCCCCGACCTGATCCTGATGGACCTGCACATGCCCGGCCTGGACGGCATGCGCCTGACCGCGCTGATCCGCCAGCAACCGCAGCACCAGCTGCTGCCGATCGTGTTCCTGACCGGCGACCCGGATCCGGAGCTGCAATACGAGGTGCTCGACAGCGGCGCCGACGATTTCCTGACCAAGCCGATCCGGCCGCGGCACCTGATCGCCGCGGTCTCCAACCGCATCCGCCGCGCGCGCCAGCAGGCGCAGCAGAGCGCCAGCGACAGCGTGCCGCTGAACAATCCCGAGACTGGCCTGCCGACCCGCAGCCACGTGCTGCAGTTGCTCGGCGAGTCGCTGCGCACGCGCGCCGGCGGCGGCCTGTTCTTCATCGAGATCGCCAGCGCGCTGGGCCTGCGCGAACGCTACGGCTACGCCGCGTTCGAACGCCTGATGACCCAGGCCGGGCGCCGCCTGGCCAGCGTCACCGCGCCGCAGCCACTGGCCCGGCTCAACGACAACAGCTTCCTGCTGCTGGCCGCGGACAGCGACCTGGACGCGCTGCGGCAGCGCGCGCAGGCCTTGCGCGAAGCCCTGGCCAGCCATGCCTTCCCATTGCGCGACGACGAAGCCGTGCACCTGCGCTGCGCGATCGGCTATGCCGACCTGGCGCAAGGGTTCGAGGACGCCGGCAGCGCACTGGAAGCGGTCGAACGCACCGCGCTGCAAGCGCGCCTGCACCCGCAGGGCGTGGCCGCGTACGCGCCGCCGCGCGAGGACGAGGACCTGGGCCGCATCGCCATGTTCGAAGGCCAGCTGGAGCCGGCCTACCAGCCGATCGTCGCCGTCGCCGGCGGCGATACCGCGCAGTACCAGGTGCTGCTGCGCCTGCGCCAGCGCGACGGCACGCTGCTGTCGGCCGGGCAGGTGTTGCCCGCGGCCGAGGCCGGCGGGCGCATCGCCGACCTCGACCAGCAGGTGCTGGACCACGCGCTCGGCCTGCTGCACCTGTACCAGCACGCCACGCCGCCGCTGCGCCTGTTCGTGTCGCAGTCCTCGCGCACGCTGGCGCGCGGCGCCTTCGCCGAGTGGCTGGTCGAGGCGATCGGCCGCCGCGGCGTCACCGGTACCTCGCTGGTGATCGACCTGCGCCTGGACGATGCGCTGATCCACACGGTGACGCTGCAGCAGTTCTGCGCCCGGCTGATGCCGCTGGGCGTGCAGTTCTGCCTCAGCCAGTTCGAACCCGGCGCCGAGGCCGAGGCGCTGCTCAACCAGTTGCCGCTGGGCTACCTGCGCCTGTCCGCGCGCTTCGCCAACGCGCATGCCGATGCCGGACTGCGCGACCAGCTGCGCGCCGCGATCGACCTGGCGCACCGCGCCGGGCTGCTGATCATCGGCCAGCAGATCGAGGAAGCGCAGGCGGCCGCGGCGATGTGGATGGGCGGGGTCGATTTCATCCAGGGCAACCTGGTGCAGTCGGTCGGCGACGAACTGAACTTCGATTTCCAGAACGCGGTGCTGTAGCGATGCCCGCACGCCGGCGCCGGCCCCTGCCGTGGCTGGCCGCGTCGAGCGCGGCGAGCGCGGTCGCCGGCGCGCTGCTGGCGGTGCCGGTACTGGCGCCGCCGCCGTGGCATCTGCTGGCCCCGCTGTGCATCGGCAGCGCCGCGCTGCTGGCGGTGGTGGCCGGCTGGCGCGCGCAGCAGCAGGCCGGCGCGCTGGACGCGGCGCTGGCGCGCGCCGCATTGGCCGAATCCGAACGCGACGCGCTGCAGCGCGACGTACACCTGCGCGAACGCCTGGAACGGGAGCTGGTGCAGGCCAAGCAGGCCGCCGAGGCCGCGGCGATGGCCAAGGGCGAATTCCTGGCCACCATGAGCCACGAGATCCGCACCCCGCTCAACGGCATCATTCCGATGCTGGAACTGATCGCGCGCGGCCAGCTCGGCAGCGAGCAGCGCGAGATGCTGCGCGCCGCCAACGACTCCTCGCTGCAACTGCTGCGCATCGTCGACGACATCCTCGACTACTCCAAGCTGGAAGCGAACCGGCTGGAGCTGGAGATCACCAGCTTCAACCTGCGCGAACTGCTCGACGGCGTGCTGCAACTGATGCAGCGCTCGGCCGAGGCCAAGGGCCTGCGCGTGACCCTGCAGCTGGATCCGGCGGTGCGCCTGCCGGTACGCGGCGATCCGGTACGGCTGCGGCAGGTGCTGAGCAACCTGATCGGCAACGCGATCAAGTTCACCGCGCGCGGCGGCGTGGACCTGCGCGTGCGTCGCCTCGGCGAGACCCCGGCGCAGCACCTGCTGCGCCTGGAGGTGCGCGACACCGGCATCGGCATCAGCGCCGAGCAACAGGAACGGCTGTTCCGCTCCTTCACCCAGGCCGATGCCTCCACCACCCGCCTGTACGGCGGCACCGGCCTGGGCCTGGCGATCTGCAAGCGCATCGTCGACCTGATGGGCGGGCGCATCGGCGTGGAATCGGGCAGCGACCAGGGCGCCACGTTCTGGTTCGAGATCCCGCTGCTGAAGGTGATCGGCGACCTGCCGCAGCTCCAGGGCGGCCTGCCGCGGCTGCGTGCGCTGCTGGTCGGCGCCGACCTGCGCCTGTACCAGCGCCTGAAAGGGCTGCTGCCGAACTGGGGCGTGCAGCTGAGCAAGGTCGACTCGACCCAGGAAGCGCTGGAGCGGCTGCGCGCCGGCGGCGCCGCGCTGCCGCCCTACGACCTGGTGATCGGCGACCTCGACGGCCTGCGCCAGAGCGCACGCGCCCTGCAGCGCGCGGTCGGGCGCCTGCCGGCGCCGCATGGCGTGCGCCTGATCTGGCTGTACGGGGAAGTGGAGATTCCCGATGAGATCCGCGCGCACGGCGCGCTGCTGTCGCGGCAGGCGGCCGACCTGGACCTGCGCGGCATGCTGGCGCTGGCGCCGGCGGCGGGTTCGGCGCCCCTTGCCGCGCTGCTCTCGCCCGCGTCCGCACCCGAGCCCATTGCCGAGCCGGCGCCGACATCGGCCCCGGCTGGCGAACCGGCGCTGGACGCCGCGACCGCCCCGGCCTCGCCGCCCGCCGACTACCGCCTGCTGCTGGTCGAGGACAACCCGGTCAACCTGCTGGTCGCGCAGAAGCTGCTCGACGTGCTCGGCTACCGCAGCGACAGCGCCGCCGACGGCGCCGCCGCGCTGGCGCAACTGGACGCGCAGCGCTACGACCTGGTGTTGATGGACTGCCAGATGCCGGTCCTGGACGGCTACGCCGCCACCCGCCAATGGCGCCGGTCCGAAGCGGCGGACGCACGGCCGCGGCTGCCGATCGTGGCGATGACCGCCAACGCGATGGCCGGCGACCGCCAGCGCTGCCTGGAGGCCGGCATGGACGACTACCTGTCCAAGCCGGTCAACCGCGAACAGCTGGCGGAGTGCCTGCAACGCTGGCTGCCGCATCGCGCCGCCGATGCCGCGCCGGCCGCCGCAGCCGCCGCGATCCAGTTGGCTACCGATGCGGATGCGGCGGAGATCCCGCCAGTGCCAGTGCCAGTGCCGGTGCAGATGCCGATGCCGCCATCTGCGCACGTCGCGGCAACGCCCGTCGCCATCGTCGCCGATGCGGCGCCGATGCTGCCGCCGACGCCGACGCCGACGCCGCTGCCGGTGCTGGATATCGCCGTGCTCGACGAATTGCGCGAACTCGCCGGCAGCGCGACCACCGCGCAGATCGTCGAACTGTTCCTGGACGATGCGCCGCAGCTGATCCAGCGCCTGGAGCAGGCCGCCGCGATTCCGCAACTGGACCCGTTGCGCGACGCGGCGCACACGCTGAAGTCCTCGGCCGCCAACGTCGGCGCGCTGGCGCTGTCGGCCGCGGCCTCACGCATCGAAGCCGGCGTGCGCGCCCATCAGCTGGAGCGTCCCGCAGTCGCGGTGGCGCTGGTCATCGCCGAATTCGCGCGTGCCCGGCTGGCCTTGAAGGGCTACCGTAATACCTTGCGCGATGCCGCGGAAAGCGCCGCGCCGTAGGGCGGTTTTCTTTCCGTTTCAGAGTCGACCGGACCTCGCGGGAGCGACTTCAGTCGCTCCCGCACCACCCAGCCGGCTGCAAACACCTTGATGGAACGGCTCCACGGCCGTGCCCTGCATGCCTCGCTCTGCGTGCGGCTGGGACATCCCGATCCGGGACTCCTTGCCCGGATCGGGCAACTCCACTCAAGACGGAGCATCAAGCCGGACAAAGCGACCAGAGCACTGCCAGCGCGCCCGCCAGCAAGCGCCGGCGTCAGCCGCAAGAAGCCGCCGTCGCCGCTCAGTCCTCGAGCTTGGTCAGCAGGTAGTTCGGCTCGCCGATGCGGCCGATCAGATCGAGCTGGGTTTCCAGCCAGTCGATGTGCTCTTCCTCCGACTCCAGGATGTCGGCCAGCAGCTGGCGGCTGACGTAGTCCTGGATCGACTCGGCGTAGGCGATGCCTTCGCGCAAGGTGGTGGTGCCGTCCTGCTCCAGGGCCAGGTCGCACTCGAGGATTTCCTTCGGGTTCTCGCCGATGCGCAGCTTGCCCAGCGCCTGGAAGTTGGGCAGTCCCTCGAGGAACAGGATGCGGTCCGCCAACTTGTCGGCGTGCTTCATCTCGTCGATCGATTCCTTGTACTCGTGTTCGGCCAGTTCCTTCAGCCCCCAGTTCTTCAGCATCTTGGCATGCAGGAAGTACTGGTTGATCGCGGTCAACTCGTTGTAGAGGACCTTGTTGAGGAACTCGATGACCTTGCTGTCGCCCTTCATCGCAGCGCTCGCCCATGCGTGGAAAGCGCAGACTTTAGCGAATCGGCCGCGGCCGTGAAGGAACGCGAATCGTGATCATCCCGCTGCGCATCCGCACGGCGGCAGCGCGCGGCCTCAGGCGGCGCGGGCCAGGCCGCCCAGCACGGGCAGCGGCAGGTCGCGCCGCAGCGCGCGTTGCAGCAGATCGCCGGCCATGTCCAGGCAGGAGCCGCAGCTGGCACCGCAACCGGTGCGCATGGTCAGTTCGGACACGCTGCGGCAGCCGGCGTCGGCGGCTTCGCGGATCTGACGATCGGTGACCCCATTGCAGATACAGACGTACACGATGGCGTTGGCGGCGAACGGTGCGGACTGCACCTGCCGCCATTCAACCCAAAGTGAGAATGGTTGTCAATTCCGGGTGTTAATCGTTATTAATACGGGCGACCCAGGGACCGCCACGCTTGCGCGGACGCTTGCGCGGGCGCTCGTGGCCGGCATTGTTGCCGGGCATCCACGCTTCCTGCGCCAGGGTCGGCATGGCGCGGATGCCCGGCCCGGCGATGCTCTGCGCCAACGGCGCCAGATGCCGCAGCGCGCGGGCGTACACGCCGCGCTTGAACAGCACCACGTGCTCCACCGGGTACCAGAAGTCGACCCAGCGCCAATGGTCGAATTCCGGCGTCTCGGTCAGCTCCAGGTTCAACTCGCTCTCGTCGCAGCGCATCTGCAGCAGGAACCAGACCTGCTTCTGGCCGATGCACACCTGGCGTTCGTTGCGGCGGATGGCGCGGCTGGGCAGCCGATAGCGCAGCCAGCCAGGCGTGGCGCCGAGCACGTCGACGTGCTCGGGCAACAGCCCGGTCTCTTCACGCAACTCGCGGTACATGGCCTCGACCGGGGTCTCGTCGGTATTCATGCCGCCTTGCGGGAACTGCCAGCCATCCCGGCGCACGCGACGTGCCCAGAACACCTGACCGTCCGGCCGCATCAGCACGATGCCCACGTTCGGTCGATAACCGTCCGGATCGATCACGATGCGGACTCCTGAAAAATCTACTGGCTCCGACTCTGCCATGGCTGCGCCCGGCCCACAAGCGCGGCAAAAACCCGTTGACAGCCGCCCCATTTACTATAAGAATTGGCGGTTCACCAAGGCTATGTAGCTCAGCCGGTTAGAGCACAGCACTCATAATGCTGGGGTCGGTGGTTCGAGTCCACCCATAGCCACCATGGTGTCCACGCAGCAGGCGTGCGATAATTGCGATTCGCGACATTGCCCCGTCGCCAAGCGGTAAGGCACCTGACTCTGACTCAGGCATTCGGTGGTTCGAATCCATCCGGGGCAGCCAAACACACAAAAAAGGCCGATCGAAAGATCGGCTTTTTTGTGTGTTTGGCTGCGGGTTCGCGCAGGCGCGTTGCGCCTGCGCCCCACACCTTGCTGCGCAACCAGCCCTTCCGCCCCCACATCCCCGCGCCTGTCGGCGCGCCCCCTTGGACTCCAAGGGGGCTTTTCACCAGACGGTTGATGCAGATTGGACGCAAAGGACGCAAAGCCTCGGCGGGCGCCGTGCCCGGCGGCAAATACCATTGAGTGACACATCGCCCTGGGCACTGGGATCGGACGCGGGCGACCCATAACCGTCGCCACTGCTTGGATGACCCATCTCGATGGGGCGCCGACCACAAAGGCACGGACCCGAACTCCGAAACGACAAAAGCCCGGCCGAAGCCGGGCTTTTGCGTATTTTCCAGGGGAATCCCGAAGGATTCCACGCCAGGCGCGGTGGATCAGCGCTTGGAGAACTGGGTCGCGCGGCGGGCCTTGTGCAGACCGACCTTCTTGCGCTCGACTTCGCGGGCGTCGCGGGTCATGAAGCCGGCCTTGCGCAGCTCGGACTTCAGGGTTTCGTCGTACTCGACCAGCGCGCGGGCGATGCCCAGGCGGATCGCACCGGCCTGGCCGGTGGTGCCGCCGCCAGCGGCGGTGACGAAGATGTCGAAGCTCTCGGTGTTCTTGGTCAGCTCCAGCGGCTGGCGCACGATCATGCGCGCGGTCTCACGGCCGAAGAACTCGTCCAGCGGACGGTTGTTGACGGTGATGTTGCCGGTGCCCTTGCGCAGGAACACGCGGGCGGTGGAGGACTTGCGGCGGCCGGTGCCGTAGTTTTGCGTGATCGCCATGATTAGATATCCAGAACTTGCGGCTGCTGGGCGGTATGCGGATGCTCGGAGCCCTTGTAGACCTTGAGCTTGCGGTACATGGCGCGACCCAGCGGACCCTTCGGCAGCATGCCCTTGACCGCGATCTCGATGACGCGCTCGGGATGACGCTCCAGCGCCTGCGCCAAGGTCTCGGTCTTCAGGTTGCCGATGTAGCCGGTGAAGCGGTGGTACTTCTTGTCGTTGAGCTTGTTGCCGGTGACCGTGATCTTCTCGGCGTTGATCACCACCAGGTAATCGCCGGTATCGACGTGCGGGGTATAGACCGGCTTGTGCTTGCCGCGCAGACGGCGGGCCAATTCGGTGGAAAGCCGGCCCAGCGTTTTGCCGGCGGCGTCGACGAGATACCAGTCGCGCTGGACGGTCTCGGACTTAGCGGTGAAGGTGCTCATTGGAAGACTCGGTTGGTCGGGCGGATTCCGGCAGCACGCTGCCTGAACTTTGCCACGCGTTGTGAATTGCAAAAACGCAAGAGGCGAAATTCTACGCGCCGCCGCTGCCGCTTGCAAGTCCACCCCTGCCAAGGCCGCCAGGCACGGCCGCCGCGCTTGGCATCGCGGCGGCCCGAGGGGAAAATCGACTCCCCCATCTCTCCCGGCCCCTCGATGACGGCTCCCCGCCTGCATACCCCGCTCGACCGCGCCCTGGTCGAGGCCCAGCGCGCGCTGGAGACGGTGTTCGGCAATCCGCCGGCACAGCGCCCCTACCCGGCCGCGGCCACCGCCGACGTGGTGCTGGCGCCGGACGAACGCCGCCACGCCGCCGGATTGATGCGCATCAACCATGTCGGCGAGGTCTGCGCACAGGGCCTGTACTTCGGCCAGGCCGCGGTCGCCCGCGATCCGGCGACCCGCGCGCACCTGCTGGAGGCGGCACAGGAAGAGACCGACCATCTGGCCTGGTGCGCGGCGCGGCTGCGCGAACTGGACAGCCGCCCGAGTCTGTTCAACCCGGTCTGGTACGCCGGCAGCTATGCGATCGGCACCCTGGCCGGGCTGCGTGGCGACGGCTGGAACCTCGGCTTCGTGGTGGAGACCGAACGCCAGGTCGAGGCGCATCTGGACGAGCACCTGCAGACGCTGCCGCCGGCCGACCTGCGCAGCCGCGACGTGCTGAAGGTGATGAAGGCCGACGAGGCGCGCCATGCCGAGCATGCCGAACAGGCCGGTGCGCGGCGCTTGCCGGCGCCGATTCCGACCCTGATGGCCGCCGCGTCGCGGCTGATGAAAGCGGTCGCCTACCGGCTTTGAGCGGGGCGCGCCGCGCATGCCGCGGACGGTCGCGCTGGCGTTGCCGGCGCATTCGGGTTAAAGTGAACGAATGCTGACTGATTCCACGTCGGCCTTCCCTGTTCCAGCGACCGGCGGTTCCATCCCGGCACCGCCTGCACCCGATGCGCCATTGCGCCGAGCCATGCCGCTTGCGCTCGCCTTTCCGACCGACATGCCCGCACGCGCCAGCCACATTCCCTCGCCACTGACCCGCTGGCTCTCGCGCCTGCTGTTCGCCAGCCTGTTCGCGCTCGGTGGCGGCGCCCTGCTGTACCACCTGCTCGGCGACTACCGCCACGCCAGCGCGATCCTGTCCGACCACTCGGTGGCCACGGTGCCGGTGATCGCCGACGGCGCCTTCGGCGTGCACGCCGAGCCGCTGGTGCACTACCGCTTCCACTATGTCTTCGAGAGCAAGGGCCGGCTGCACCGCGGCACGTTCGAGGCCAGCGGCGCCGAGGCCGCGCCGCTGCTGCTCGACGGCGCGACGGTGGAGATCGCCTACGCCAATGCCGACCCGTCGCGCTTCGGCCGCCTGGACCAGTTGCAGCACGCCGGCAACCTCGGCGGCGTGCTGACCCGCCTGGCGATCGCGCTGTCGATCGCCGCATTGCTGGCCGCGGCCGCGCACCAAGTGCTGATCGGACGCGTGCTTGGCGCACGCCGTCCCGCCGTGGCCTGAGCCGTTCGCGGGCGGCGAGCGCCGAACCGACGCAGCTGCGCACTCTTTACTCTTTGAGGCACCCCTTCTTCTCGGGCTGCGCCCCGGCAGCACTCAGGACTGGACCAGCTTCAGGCCGGTCACGCCGGCCACGATCAGGCCGATGCAGGCCAGCCGCGCCGGCGCGGCGCTGTCGCCGAACAGCGCGATGCCCAGCGCCGCGGTGCCCAATGCGCCGATCCCGGTCCAGATCGCATACGCCGTGCCCAGCGGGATGTGCTTCAAGGCCTGGGTCAGCAGCCACAGGCTGATGCCGGCGCCGGCCAGCGTGCCCAGCGTCGGCCACAACCGGGTGAAGCCTTCGCTGTACTTGAGGCCGAGCGCGAAGCCGATTTCGAACAGGCCGGCGAGCAGCAGGTAGATCCATGGCATTGTCTGTCTCCGTAGACAAATGAAAACAAAAACGGCCCGATGTCTACACATCGGGCCGCCGTCGGCAGGGTTCGCAGCGCAAACGCTGCGGGGCGGGCCGTCCCGCCGAATGTGACGTGCTACTCGGCCAGATTGCGACCGTGGAACAGTTCCTCGATCTCGCGCTTGAGCAGCGCCTCGATGCGCATGCGCTCCTTGAACGACAGGTTCTTGGCCTTTTCCTCGAACAGGTACTGGTCCAGGTCGAAGTCCTTCAGGTGCATCTTGGTGTGGAAGATGTTCTCCTGGTAGACGTTGACGTCGAACATCTCGTAGCGCGCCTTGATGTTCTTGGCCAGGAAGTTCTGGATCGAATTGATCTTGTGATCGATGTAGTGCTTCTTGCCCTTCACGTCGCGGGTGAAGCCACGGATGCGGTAATCCATGATCACGATGTCCGATTCCAGCCGCTCGATCAGGTAATTGAGCGCCTTCAGCGGCGAGATCACCCCGCAGGTGGCCACGTCGATGTCGGCGCGGAAGGTCGCGATGCCGTGCTGCGGGTGGGTTTCCGGGTAGGTATGGACGGTGATGTGGCTCTTGTCCATGTGCGCGACCACCGCGTCGGAGATGATCTCCTTGCCGGCCAGCTTCTTGTCGATCACCGGCTCTTCGGAGATCAGGATGGTCACCGAGGCGCCCTGCGGATCGTAGTCCTGGCGCGCGATGTTGAGGATGTTGGCGCCGATGATCTCGGCCACATCGGTGAGGATCTCGGTCAGCCGGTCGGCGTCGTACTGCTCGTCGATGTACTCGATGTAGCGCTGGCGCTCCTCTTCCGAAACCGCGTAGCAGACGTCGTAGATGTTGAAGCTCAACGCCTTGGTGAGGTTGTTGAAACCTTGCAGCCTCAGGCGAGGCAACGGCTTGACCACGGGCGTGAATCCTCTAAAAGATGGATGGGGTAGAAAGGGCAGCAATTATGGGCCAAACGCGCCCGTAGCGAAACGTGGGGATTGGCGCTCGTTTGCCGCAGACAACGCGTCCCGTTAAGCTTCGGGACTCACGTAGTAGCGAAGCCGCCATGAGTCCCGGAAACACCTCCACTGCAACCCCTGTGCGCATCGCTCCAAGTCCTCTGACGTTGGACACCGCCACCATCGACCGCTTCCTGGCGCACAGCCATCGGCGTCGCTATCCGGCGCGGACCGACGTGTTCAGGCCCGGCGATCCGGCCGGCACCCTGTACTACGTCGTCAGCGGCTCGGTCAGCATCATCGCCGAGGAAGATGACGACCGCGAGCTGGTGCTGGGCTATTTCGGCAGCGGCGAGTTCGTCGGCGAGATGGGCCTGTTCATCGAATCGGACCAGCGCGAGGTGATCCTGCGCACCCGCACCCCGTGCGAACTGGCCGAGATCAGCTACGAACGGCTGCACCAGCTGTTCCTGGGCTCGCTGTCGGCGGATGCGCCGCGGGTGCTGTACGCGATCGGCGTGCAGCTGTCCAAGCGCCTGCTCGACACCTCGCGCAAGGCCAGCCGCCTGGCGTTCCTGGACGTCACCGACCGCATCGTGCGCACCCTGCACGACCTGGCGCAGGAACCGGAGGCGATGAGCCACCCGCAGGGCATGCAGCTGCGCGTGTCGCGGCAGGAGCTGGCGCGGCTGGTCGGCTGCTCGCGCGAGATGGCCGGGCGGGTGCTGAAGAAGCTGCAGGTCGACGGCCTGCTGCACGCCCGCGGCAAGACCGTGGTGCTGTACGGCGCGCGCTGAGCGCAAGGCCGCGACCGCGCGCCGCGCTGGCGGCGGCGGCCCCCCGCGATGGTCCTGAGCGAGACGTTCTATTGGTTCGTGCTGGTCGGCCTGGCGGCGCAGCTGGTCGATGGTGCGCTGGGCATGGCCTTCGGCCTGGTGTCCTCTTCCGTCCTGCTGAGCATGGGCCTGCCGCCGGCGGCGGTCAGCGCCAGCGTGCACAGCGCCGAAGTCTTCACCAGCGGCGCCTCGGGCCTGTCGCACCTGGCGCTGGGCAATGTCGACAAGCGCCTGTTCCTGCGCCTGGCGCTGCCGGGCATGGCCGGCGGCATCCTCGGCGCCTATGTGCTGACCCAGCTGCCGGGCGATGTGATCCGTCCGTTCGTGCATCTGTATCTGCTGGGCCTGGCGGTGCTGATCCTGCTGCGCGCCGCCGGCCGTGCGCTGCCGCCGCAGCAGGTGCAACGGGTGCCGCTGCTGGGCTTCGTCGCCGGCCTGCTCGACGCCAGCGGCGGTGGCGGCTGGGGACCGGTGGCGACCTCGACCCTGCTGGCGCGCGGCGGCCAGGCGCGCACCACGATCGGCACGGTCAACGCCGCCGAATTCCTGGTGACGCTGTCGATCTCGCTGACCTTCCTGCTGACGATGGGCGTCCAGCACCTGGACATCGTGCTCGGGCTGCTGGTCGGCGGCATGCTGGCCGCGCCGCTGGCGGCGGTGCTGGTCAAGCGCGTGCGCGAACGCTGGGTGCTGGTGGCGGTCGGCGTGCTGGTGCTCGGGATCAGCCTGTCCCAGATCGGCAGCGCGCTGTCTCGCTGGTGGGCCTAGCGGTCGGCGCACTCAAACGCCGTGTCGGCATGCGGAAAGTGCAGGCAAGCGGCCTGGCGTAACGCGCAACGCCCCTGCTTGCGGAACTGCGCGGTGCGGTCGTGTTTATTGGAGGTTCCGATTGTTCGCGTCGATGCGCGCGATGATCGGCAGCGTCGATGTCGCCAGCGCGCGGTTCGGGCGCAGCCGTCCAGGCGGACTGTCGCGATCCGGCATCGAAACAGCTTCGAGTCCCTGGCTGGCGAGAGCGCGATGAACCGCACCATCAGAATCCTCAGCATCGCCGCGGTGGCGTACTTGGCGCTCCTGATGCCGTCGGCACATGCCGATGCCTTCGCCCGGCTGGGCCGCGGGGTCAATGTGCTCGGCTACGACCCTCTGTGGACCGACCCGGCAAAGGCGCGCTTCCGCCCTGTGCTGTACCGGGTGATCCGCGACGGGGGCTTCCGGACCGTGCGCATCAATCTCCAGGCGTTCGCGCACATGGACGGCTCGAACCGGCTCGATCCGGCCTGGCTGCACACCCTGGATACAGAGGTGACACAGGCCAGCGAGGCCGGCCTGAACGTGATCCTCGACGAACACGACTTCCACCCCTGCGCCCACGACGCGGCGGACTGCCGGGTCAGGCTCCTGGCGTTCTGGAGCCAGATCGCCACGCGCTACCGCAACGCCCCGCCCTCGGTGCTGTTCGAGATACTGAACGAACCCAACGGCGAACTGACCAGCGCCAACTGGAACGCCCTGCTGGGCGATGCGCTGCAGATCATCCGCCGGGAAAATCCAGAGCGAACGGTGGTGATCGGCCCGGCGAACGGCAACTATTTCAGCGCGCTCGGCGATCTGCGCCTGCCCGAAGACGATCCCAACATCCTGGTCACTGTCCACTACTACAACCCGTTCGCTTTCACCCATCAAGGCGCGCCGTGGGTGCGCACCGAAATAAAGGACAGCAGCGGCGTCTCCTGGGGCGGCAAGGCCGACCGGGCAAAGCTCTATCGCCAGTTCGATGCGATCGCGGACTGGGCGACGGCCCATCATCGCCAGATTCTGCTGGGCGAATTCGGGACCTACGAAAAGGCACCGGCCGCGGATCGCCTGGCCTGGACCACGGCGGTGGTCAACGCCGCCGAGAAACGCCATTTCGCTTGGGCGTATTGGCAATTCGAGGGCAGCTTCGGGACCTACGACATCGACCATGGGCGTTGGATCGAACCGCTCCACCGGGCGCTGGTGTCCAGCGACAGCGCGTATTCCGGGCGCAGCCATTGACTGCGCCGGCGGCGATAGGCCAGTAACGCGCTAGTCGCCGGCGCGGTCGCGGCAACCCCAGTTCAGGATCGGCGTGCCGGACGGCAGTTCGCGGCGGAAGCGGGCCACGGCCGCGGCCTTGGGATTGACCACCACCGGCACCGCGGCGGCGTGCAGCAGCGGCAGGTCGGCGGTGCTGTCGGAGTAGGCGGTGGCGATCTCGCCATAGCCCAGCTCGCGCAGCATGCGCATCTTCTCTTCGTTGTGGCAGTGGCGGGTGGCGGTGACCGCGCCCAGCCGCGGGCCGATCAGGCTGCCGACCACCGGCACGTCCTGGTGGGCGACGAAGCCGAGGATGGCGCGCGCCAGTTCCGGCGGCGCGCCGGTGGCGACCACCACCCGGTCGCCGGCGGCGCGGTGCCGGGCGAACACCGCCAGCGCCTGCGGCAGCAGCCGCTGGCGGATCTGCGCTTCGTGCTGCAGCACGTACTGGTCGATCACCCGGTTGAACTCGCGGGCGCGGTGCAGGCCGAAGCTGGCGATCCACACATAGCCGGAAATGCCGGCGCGCCGGGTCGGCAGCATCGCCACCAGCGGACCCAGCAGCGGCGTGGCCAGCAGCGCAGCGGCCAGGCGCACCGGATTGCGCCGGATCAGCCAGGCGAACAGATGGCTGCCCGAGTCGCCGTCATAGAGCGTGTGGTCGAAATCGAACACCACCAGCGGCGCATCGGCGCGTGGCGCGGGATAGGCGCCGGTCATGGCTCGAAGAACAGCTGGCGCAGCGCCTCACCGGGTTCCTCGGCGCGCATGAAGGCCTCGCCGACCAGGAATGCGTGCACGCCGGCGTCGCGCATCGTCGCCACGTCGGCCGGGCCAAGGATGCCGCTCTCGGTGACCAGCAGGCGGTCGCGCGGCACCGCGTCGCGCATCGCCAGCGTGGTCTGCAGCGACACCTCGAAGGTGCGCAGGTTGCGGTTGTTGATGCCGATCAGCGGCACCGGCACCTGGATGGCGCGCTCCAGTTCGTCGATGTCGTGCACCTCGACCAGCACGTCCATGCCCAGTTGCAGCGCCAGCGCCGACAGCTCGGCCAGCTGCAGGTCGTCCAGCGCGGCGACGATCAGCAGGATGCAGTCGGCGCCGAGCACGCGCGCCTCGTACACCTGGTACGGGTCGACGGTGAAGTCCTTGCGCAGCACCGGCAGCGTGCATGCCTCGCGCGCCTGCTGCAGGTAGCGGTCGTGGCCCTGGAAGAAGTCCACGTCGGTCAGCACCGACAGACAGGCGGCGCCGCCGAACTCGTAGCTGACCGCGATGTCGGCCGGGTGGAAGTCGGGCCGGATCACGCCCTTGGACGGGCTGGCCTTCTTGACCTCGGCGATCACCGCCGGTCCGCCGTCGGCGATCGCGGCCTGCAGCGCACGGGCGAAACCGCGTACCGGCGGCGCCGCCTCGGCGCGCGCGACCAGGTCGGCCAGCGGCACGCGCGCGCTGCGGTCGGCGATCTCTTCGACCTTGCGGGCGAGAATGGTGCGGAGGATGTCGCTGCTCATTGGCGGTTCGGATCCTGGGGCCGGCCATTATCGGCCAAGTTGGGCGCAGCGGTCGTGACTGCGGGGGGGCTGGCGGGACTCGGGACTCGGGACTCGGGACTCGGCAACAGCGTAGGCGGCGTTTCGTTCTTGGCAAGCGCGAAGGACACGCGTGCGGCATGGTGCGCGCGCACCCTTCAGGCGGCGGGACTCTCCGGGTCCCGAGTCCCGAGTCCCGAGTCCCGACCAGCAGCCAACCGCCGCGTGCACGCCACATACGCATCCAGCTTGGCGCGTGCGCGGCCATCGGCGATCGCCGCGCGTGCCAAGCCGATGCCGGCGCCGATCTCGGCCGCCACACCGGCCACGTACAGCGCCGCGCCGGCGTTGAAGGCGACGATGTCCAGCGCCGGCCCGGGCACGTTGTCGAGCACGCCGAGCAGCATCGCCATCGATTCGGCGGCGTCGGCCACCTTGAGGTTGCGGCTGGCCGACATGGCGATGCCGAAGTCCTCCGGATGCACTTCGTACTCGCGCACCTGGCCGTCGCGCAGCTCGCCGACCAGGGTGCCGGCGCCCAGCGAGAGTTCGTCCATGCCGTCGCGGCCCCACACCACCAGCGCGCGCTCGGCGCCCAGCTCGTGCAGCACGCGCGCCTGGATGCCGACCAGGTCGGGGTGGAACACGCCCATCAGGATGTTCGGCGAACCGGCCGGGTTGGTCAGCGGACCGAGGATGTTGAAGATGGTGCGCACCCCCATCTCGCGCCGCACCGGCGCCACCACCTTCATCGCCGGATGGTGCACCGGCGCGTACATGAAGCCGATGCCGGTGGCGGCCAGCGCCTGCGCCACCTGCTCGGGCTGCAGCTCGATCGCCGCGCCCAGCGCTTCCAGCGCGTCGGCGCTGCCGGACTTGGAGGAGACGCTGCGGTTGCCGTGCTTGGCCACCTTGGCGCCGGCCGCCGCGGCCACGAACATCGCGCAGGTGGAGATGTTGAAGGTGTGCGAGCCATCGCCGCCGGTGCCGACGATATCGACCATGTGGGTGCGGTCGGCGACCTCGACGGTGCGCGAGAACTCGCGCATCACCGCGGCCGCGCCGGCGATCTCGCCGATCGTCTCCTTCTTCACCCGCAGCCCGGTGAGGATCGCCGCGGTCATCATCGGCGACACTTCGCCGCGCATGATCTGCCGCATCAGCCCGACCATCTCGTCGTGGAAGATCTCGCGGTGTTCGATGGTGCGTTGCAGGGCTTGCTGGGGGGTCAGCGTCATGGCGGTTCCTGGACGTTCAAAGACTGGCGTGCTCGAGGATTTCCTGGCCCATCAGCACGCAGTCACCGTCTCGCATCGGGTAGTAGAGCAGGCGCATGCGGTACTCGCCCTTGTAGATGGATCCCCACACCTGCAGCACCTCGAAGCGCTGCCTGGGGTTGGCCGGATTGACGATGGACGGCAGCCGTTCGACTTCGTCGCCGACTTCGGCGCGCTCGTCGTTGCCGGAGTGGAAGGCGAGCAGCTTGGCGGCCTGCTTCAGCGCCTCCGCAGCGCATTGCGGCGCGGCCGGCTTGGCCGCGGGCGCCGCGAAACACGGAGCGCACGCCAGCAATGCGATCACAGCAATCACCACGCGCGAGGGGAACAGACGCATGCTCATCGCTCCAGGAAGTTCTTCAGCAGCGCGTGGCCGTGCTCGGTGAGGATGGACTCGGGATGGAACTGCACGCCCTCCACCGGAAACTCGCGGTGGCGCAGGCCCATGATCTCCTCGATGCTGCCGTCCTCGTGCTCGGTCCAGGCGGTGACCTCCAGACAGTCCGGCAGCGTGGTCTTCTCCACCACCAGCGAGTGGTAGCGGGTAGCCTCGTAGCGGTCCGGCAATCCGGCGAACACGCCGCGGCCCTCGTGGCGGATGCGCGAGGTCTTGCCATGCATGATGGTGCCGGCGCGCACCACCTGGCCGCCGTAGGCCTGGCCGATGCTCTGGTGGCCCAGGCATACGCCGAGGATCGGCGTGCGCTGGCCGAGCCGTTCGATCAGCTGCAGCGACACGCCGGCCTCGTTCGGCGTGCACGGGCCGGGCGAGATCACGATGCGCTGCGGCGCCAGGCGCTCGATCTCGTCCACGCTGAGCGCGTCGTTGCGCACCACCTTGACCTCGGCGCCGAGCGCCTGCAGGTACTGCACGAGGTTGTAGGTGAAGCTGTCGTAGTTGTCGAGCATCAGCAGCATGGCGAGGGACTCATTGCGCGATCAGGAAGACCGCATAGACGTTTTCGGAAAGGGTGAGGCTGCCGGCTTCGAGGGATTCGGCCACGCCATCGGCGGCACGAGGTTCTGCGAAATCCAATCGCGGCCCAGCCGGCGCACTCGCTACCTGCAGGGCGACCCGCTCTGTCGGCCAGCGGCCGGCCTGGATACCGTAGGCGAAGTTCGGCGCAACCTCAGAGATGGTGTACAGGCTGCCCAGGCGTACGCCGTAAGCCTTGGCCAGTGCCTGCGCCGAGGTGCGGGTCTGCTCGGCCGCCTGGCGCTTGAGCTCGGCGCGCAACGCAGTCTCACCGCTGTAGTGCGGTGCGATGCCGGACACCTGCAGTTCTTCACTGGTGCTGAGCTTGCCTAGCAAGCCGCGTACGTCATCCAGCGAACCGAAGTCGGCGGACAAGGTCCGCTGCACCCGGGTCCCTTCGAAGACTTGCCTGTTGTCTTCGTAGCGCCGCTCTGGCTGGATCGACAGCGTGGTCGCCTGCACGCTGTCGGCAAGCGCATGCTGCTGCTTGAATGCAGCCAGTACGTTCGCCGCATTGGCCTGCACGCGCTTGCGCGCCGCACCCGGGTCGGCATCCACTGCGCTCAGCGTGATCTTGACCCCGAAGCGATCCGGCACCACCTCGCGCTGCGCCTCGCCCTTGACCAGCAGGTGCGGCTGCGACGGCAGGCTGTTGACCTGCGCGCTGGCGAATGACGGCAGCGCCAGCAGCGCGGCGATGACCCAGCGACCGAGCGTATTCGTCTTCATCTTCCTCTCCTTGGTGACTGTCAGCCGGCCGCGCGCTGCGCGCCGGGGTACGAAAGCGCGGCGAAATCGCGGCACAGCGCGTCGACCGCATCGGCCTGCGTGGCCCATGAGGTCACGAAACGGATCACCCAGCGGCCGTCGGCCAGCGCCTGCCAGCGCTCGAAGTCGTAGCGCTGCGCCAAGGCCTCGACGGCGTCGGCCGGCAGCGTCACGAACAGCTGGTTGGTCGGCGAATCCGACGCGAACTGCGCACCGGCCGCGGCCAGGCCCACGCGCAGGCACGCGGCCATGCGGTTGGCATGCGCGGCCAGTTCGTAGAACAGGCCGTCCTCGAACAGTGCGGCGAACTGCGTGCCCAGCACCATGCCCTTGGCCAGCAGCGCGCCGCGCTGCTTGAGCAGGTAGCGGAAATCCGACTGCAATGCCGGATTGACGATCACCAGCGCCTCGCCGAGCAGCGCGCCGTTCTTGGTGCCGCCGATATAGAACGCATCGGTCAGCGCGGCGACATCGGCCAGGCTCAGGTCGTTGCCCTCGGCGGTCAATGCGCTGCCGATGCGCGCGCCGTCCAGGAACAGCCACAGCCCATGCGCGTCGCAGGCGTCGCGCAAGGCCTGCAGTTCATGCTTGCGATAGATGGTGCCGAGCTCGGTGGTGTTGGACACGTACACCAACCGCGGCTGCACCATGTGCTCGTTGCCGTGCTCGGCCAGCAGCGGCGCGATCAGCGCCGGGCTCAGCCGGCCATCGGCCGTCTCCACGGTCAACACCTTGTGCCCGGTGGCCTCGATCGCGCCGGTCTCGTGCGTGGCGATATGCCCGCTGGCGGCGGCGATCACCGCCTGGTGCGGACGCAGAAAGGCGCCGATCGCGGCCAGGTTGGTCTGGGTGCCGCCGACCAGCAGGTGCACGTCGGCGTGCGCGCAGGCGATCTCGCCGCGGATCAGCTGCGCGGCGCGTTCGCTGTGCCGGTCCAGGCCGTAGCCGCCGTTCTGCTCGGCGCTGGCCGCGGCCAATGCGGCCAGCAGGCGCGGATGCGCGCCTTCGCTGTAGTCGTTGCGGAAGCTGATCCGCGGGCTCGGCGCGGACACGCTCACAGCCCCTTCGCCGCCTCGGCCACCGCGCGGAACAGCGCGCGGCCCTTGTTCATGGTCTCGTCCCATTCCTTCTGCGGATCGGAGTCGTAGACGATGCCGGCGCCGGCCTGCACGTGCAGGCGGCCGTGCTTGATCACCGCGGTGCGGATCGCGATGGCGGTATCGGCATCGCCGTGCCAGCCCAGATACCCGATGCTGCCGGCATAGACGTTGCGCTTGATCGGCTCCAGTTCGCGGATCACTTCCAGCGCGCGGATCTTCGGCGCGCCGCTGACGGTGCCGGCCGGGAACGTGGCGCGCAGCACGTCGGCATAGCTGAGCCCGGGCAGCAGCGTGCCGGTGACTTCGCTGACGATGTGCATGACGTGGCTGTAGCGCTCGATCACGAAGCGTTCGCCGACCGCGACGGTGCCGGCCTGCGACACGCGGCCGGCGTCGTTGCGGCCCAGGTCGATCAGCATCAGGTGCTCGGCGCGCTCCTTCGGATCGGCCAGCAGCTCCGCTTCCAGCGCCAGGTCCTCTTCCACGGTCTTGCCGCGCGGACGGGTGCCGGCGATCGGGCGCACGGTGACCTGGCCGGCTTCCAGCCGCACCAGGATCTCCGGCGAGGAGCCGACCACCTGGGTGTCGCCGACGTCGAGGAAATACATGTACGGCGACGGATTCAACGCGCGCAGCGCGCGGTACACGTCCACCGGGCGCGCGCTGAACGGCACGCTCAGGCGCTGGCTCAGCACCACCTGGAAGATGTCGCCGGCGCGGATGTATTCCTTGGATTTTTCCACCGCGGCGATGAAGCCTTCGCGGGTGAAGCCGGACACGAAGTCGCTTTCGTCGAGCACGTCGCGCGCCAGCGGCACCGGGTAGCCGGCGCCGGGCTGGCGCAGCGTGGCGGTCAGCGCGTCCAGCCGCGCCTGCGCCCGTTCCCAGGCGTCGGCCTCGCGCGGATCGGCGTGCACGATCAGGTACAGGCGGCCCTTGAGGTTGTCGAACACCGCGACCTCTTCGGACAGCATCAGCAGGATGTCGGGCGTGTCGAGCTCGTTGCGCTTGTCGCCGCTGGCCAGGCGCGGCTCGATGTAGCCGATGCATTCGAAGCCGAACCAGCCGACCAGGCCGCCGGTGAAGCCGGGCACGCCGTCGAGCCTGGGCACCGAATGCGCCGAGCGCAGCGCCTCGACCTCGGCGAACGGATCGGCGACCTCGCGGCGCTCGATCAGCTCGCCGTGATCGCGTACTTCCAGCGTATGCCCGCGGAACGTGTACACGCGGCGCACCGGCAGGCCGATGATCGAGTAGCGGCCGAAGCGTTCGCCGCCTTCGACCGATTCGAACAGGTAGGTATGCGGGGCGTCGGCGAGCTTGAGATAGACCGACAGCGGCGTGTCCAGGTCGGACAGCACTTCGCGGACGACGGGGATGCGGGTGTGACCTTCAGCGGCGTAGCGCTGGAACAGCTCGCGGGTGATCAAGACGACTTTCCTTCCGGGACTCGGTGGCGGGGCGGACGACGGCTGCAGGCCACCATCGCCACGCACGGCGAGCGGAAGTGAGGGAACGCGGGGTCGTCAGGCTGGACACGGCGGCTACTTTACCGCAACTGCGGCGACTGGCAACGGTTGCAGAAGGGACCATCTGCGCTGCGCTGCATGGGCTGTTGCAGCCTGGAAGCGAAAGCACGGCCTGGGCTGGATGCAGTCGGGACTGAAGTCCCTCCCACAGTGCACCCAGCCGCCGCGCCGCAAGTCCCATTGCGGGAGCGACTGCAGCCTGGAAGCGAATGCACTGCCTGGGCTGGATGCAGTCGGGACTGAAGTCCCTCCCACAGTGCGCCAGAACGCCGGTCGCGAGTCCTTGTGGGAGCGACTTCAGTCGCGACGCGGCAGCTCATCCAGGCCGGCGACCGGCGCGCCGCTATCCCGCCCGGCCGCGCAGCAACGCCGAATCCGCAGGCAGGTGCATGCGCAGGCGGCCGGCAACGCAATCGATGCGGAAGTGGCGCGAGGTTTCTGGTTCGCCGTCCAGGTTCAAGGTCAGCGGCATGGCCGCGTCGATGCGCACCCAGGGCAACTGCGCGCGTACCGCGACCCGCTCCAGCGCGGCCTGCTTGCCGGAGGTGACCAGGGTGCCCAGGGTCGCGGCGACTTCGCCGCTCATCTCCGGGACGATGGTCAGGTCGAGCAGGCCATCGTCGAGCAGCGCGTCCGGGCACAGCGCCTGGCCGCCGCCGGCCTGGCGTCCGTTGCCCAGGCCGAGCGCGATGAACTCGCCTTCCCAGGCGAACTCCGGCCCCTCGAACCGCGCCTGGATCGGATCGATCTGGCCCAGCCTGCCCATCCCGGTGATCAGGTAGGCCAGGCCGCCTAGCATCTTCTTCAGGCCCTCGTCGGTGTCCACCGTGACCTGGGTGCCGAAGCCGCCGCTGGCGACGTTGGCGCACCAGTGCGGCCCGTGCTCGGCCTCGATGCGCAGCAGGTCGATGGCCACGGCCGGCGCCTGCGCGACCAGTTCCAGTGCCGCCAGCGGGGTGTCGGGAATGCCGGCAGCGGTGGCGAAATCGTTGGCGGTGCCCAGCGGCACCAGGCCCAGCGCGGGCAGCGCCGCGGCGGCGGCGTGGTGGTGGGCCAGCGCACTGGCCACCTCGCTCAAGGTGCCGTCGCCGCCGGCGGCGACGATGCAGTCGGCGCCGTCGGCCACGGCCTCGGCCACGTAGCGTTCGGCGTCGCCCTCTTCCCAGGTCACCCTCACCTGCAATTGGATGCCGCGTTCGCGCAGCGCGGACACGGCCTCGCGCAGCGGCTCATCGCCCGCCGACTTGCCGTTGAGGATCAGACGCCAATGCGGTGCTGCCATGCGGACCTTCCCGAGCTCAGGCCTGCAGCCTAGCCGGCGGCGGATGCGGACATCGTGAATGCGCAGCGCCGGTGCCGCGAGCACTGCGCCCGGCACGCGGCAAGGCGCGCCGCACTCGGCACCAGCGCGCACGCATCCGCCTTTGGTGGAGCCCCGGCACGCAACCCGATGTTCGCCGCGGTGTCATATCCGCGTCACCGATCGCCCGGAACATGGAAGACCATAGCAAGGACGATGGATGGAGGCAGGATCAGCCTCCGATTTCTCCCAGGGGCCGCACTGGCGACAGTGCGGTTCTTTCTTTGTGCGCGCCGCTCAGCCGGCCGCGAACCTGGCCAGGGCTTCGCCCTGCAGGCGATACACGGTCCACTCGTCCTGCGCCCGCGCGCCGGCGGCTTCGTAGAAGTCGATCGCCGGCTGGTTCCAGTCCAGCACCGACCATTCGAAGCGGCCGCAGCCCTCGGCCAGCGCCTGCCGGGCCAGGTGCCGCAGCAAGGCCTTGCCGGCGCCGCTGCCGCGGTGTTCCGGGTCCACGTACAGGTCTTCCAGGTACAGGCCGTTGCGGCCGAGCCAGGTCGAATAGTTGTAGAAGTACACCGCATAGCCGATCGGCTGCGCGTCGGCTTCGCAGATCAGCGCGTGCGCGGTGGCGCCGGGGCCGAACAGGCTGGCGCGCAGGCCGGCCTCGTCGGTCTGCACCGCGTCCTCGGCACGCTCGTAGCGGGCCAGGTCGCGGATCAGGCGCAGGATCAGCGCCGCATCGTCGGCGGTGGCCGGGCGGATGTGCAGTGCGGCCATGTCAGCGCGCCGCCACCGCGGCGCGCATCTGCGCGATCACCGCGGCATAGTCCGGCGCATTGAAGATGGCCGAACCGGCGACGAAGGTATCGGCGCCGGCGGCGGCGATCGCGGCGATGTTGTCCGGCTTGACCCCGCCGTCGATCTCCAGCCGGATCGGCTTGCCGCTGGCGTCGATCTTGCTGCGGATCGCGCGCAGCTTGTCCAGCGCCGAGGGGATGAAGGCCTGCCCGCCGAAGCCCGGGTTGACCGACATCACCAGCACCAGGTCCAGGTCGTCGAGCACCCAATCGAGGATGTCCACCGGCGTGGCCGGATTGAGCACCAGGCCGGCCTTGCAGCCGTGCGACTTGATCAGCTGGATGCTGCGGTGCACGTGGCGGCTGGCCTCGGGATGGAAGCTGATCAGGCTGGCCCCGGCGTCGGCGAAATCCGGGATCAGCCGGTCCACCGGCTCGACCATCAGGTGCACGTCGATCGGCGCGGTGACGCCGTGCTTGCGCAGCGCCTGGCACACCATCGGGCCGATGGTCAGGTTGGGCACGTAATGGTTGTCCATCACGTCGAAATGGATCCAGTCGGCGCCGGCCTTGAGCACGGCATCCACTTCCTCGCCGAGGCGGGCGAAATCGGCGGACAGGATGGACGGGGAGATGATGCAGTCGGACATGGCGAAGGTCTCAGCGCTTGCGCAGGGTGCGGATACGGTCGTAGGCGGTGTTGAGCTGGCTGGCCTTCTTCTCGGCCCGCGCGCGCAGTTCCGGACTGGCGCCGGCGACCTTGTCGGGGTGGTACTGGGAGATCAGCCGGCGGTAGGCCAGTTCGATCTCGGCGTCGGTGGCGTCGCGGCGCACGCCCAGCTCGCGGTAGGGGTCCTCGCGCTGGCCGAGCTTGAACCAGTCAGCATCGAAGGCGTGCCCGACCAGCAGCCCGAGCACCGCGCCGAACACCGGATTGGGCCGGAACAGCAGCGCCCCGGCGATGGCGCCGAGCAGTTTTCCGTACCAGTGCATGGGCGAGGGCGGGCTCGGCGGACAAGGCCTCGCATTTTACGGCACAGCGGGGCTTTCCGGCCGTACACTACGCGGCCCGCTGTCGAGCCGCGGGCCCGCCGGGTCCCGGGACAGCCGCCATTGCGAAGTCCGTAGGAGTGCCTGTGTCCACCACGCTGTTGCAATCCGATCTGCCCGGCCTGCCGTTGCGTCACCGGGGCAAGGTCCGCGACGTATTCGATATCCCCCGCGAGCGCCTGCCTGCCGACGCCCCGCCCGGGGACTACCTGCTGATGGTCGCCACCGACCGCCTGTCCGCCTTCGACGTGGTGCTGCCCGACCCGATTCCCGGCAAGGGCGAGATGCTGTGCCAGGTCTCCAACTTCTGGTTCAAGAAGACCGAGCACCTGATGCCCAACCACCTGACCGGCATCGACGTGGCCGCGGTGCTGCCCGCCGGCGTGGACGCGGCGCTGTACGCCCGGCGCGCGGTGGTGACCAAGAAGCTCAAGCCGGTGCCGGTGGAAGCGATCGCCCGCGGCTACCTGATCGGCAGCGGCTGGAAGGACTACCAGCGCACCGGCAAGGTCAGCGGCATCGAGCTGCCCGACGGCCTGCGCCAGGCCGAGAAGCTGGCCGAACCGATCTTCACCCCCTCGACCAAGGCCGCGGTCGGCGACCACGACGAGAACATCGACTTCGACGCGATGGTCAAGACCGTCGGCGCCGAGCTGGCCGAGCGCGTGCGCGACGCCACCCTGCGCATCTACCGCTTCGCCGCCGACTTCGCCGCCGAGCGCGGCATCCTGCTGGCCGACACCAAGTTCGAGTTCGGCACCGACGCCGACGGCCGCCTGTACATCATGGACGAGATGCTGACCCCGGATTCCTCGCGCTACTGGCCGGCCGACCAATACGAAGTGGGCACCAGCCCGCCCAGCTACGACAAGCAGTTCGTGCGCGACTATCTGGAGACGCTGGACTGGGGCAAGACCGCGCCCGGCCCGCGCCTGCCGCAGGACGTGATCGACCGCACCCGCGCCAAGTACGCCGAGGCGCTGCAGCGGCTGGCGGGGATTTCGATCGACTGACCGATCCCTGCCGCGATGGGAACTGGCGTGCGCGCCAGGTCCTGCCGCGCATCGCGTGCAGCGACGCGCCTGGACAAGCGCGGCGTGCACTTCGCCGCCAGCGAGGGCGACAACCACGGCACACATTCCGCCGCTGCGCAGCAGCGGCGATCGCTTACCCTGCCGCCGGATCGCGCACTTCCGGGACGCCGTCGCCATCGCGCTGCAGGGCGAAGAGCAGCCCCCAGGCCACCAGCGACACGGCGACCACCACGTAGCCGACCGTATCGAAATGCTGCAGCTTGCCGTCGGCGCCCAGCGCGACGATGTGCCCGGCGATCAGCGACGCCAGGCCGCCGGACAGCTGCTGCACGGAGGCGCCGATCGCGTTGAACGCGCCGCGCTGCTTCAGCGCCGGCACCGAGGCGGCCAATGCCTGGTACGGGATCATGCGCGAGAAGATCGCGGCGAACAGCAGCACGTTGACCCCGATCAGCATCGGCAGCGAGACCCGGCCAAGATGGGTGTAGATCAGCACCATGAGGATGCTGAGCACCGTGCCGAAGCTGAACACGCGCAAGGTGCCGAAGCGGTCGGTCGCCCTGCCGATCAACGGGCCGAACACGATGGCGCAGACCCCGGTGATCAGATAGATGGTGGGCAGGCTGTGCAGGTCGATGCCGAGATTGCCGACGATGTACGCGCTGCCGAACGGCATCAGCATGAAGCCGCCGGTGCTCAGCAGCGCGGTCGTCGCGAACGCCAGTTGGTGGCGCGGCACGGCGAGGGTGCGCAGCAGATGTCGCCACGCGCCATGTTCGCGCGGCGCCTGCAGATGCGCGGCGACCGGTTGCAGCCGCCACGCCACGACCAGGCCGGCGGCCAGGCCGAGCGCGGCCATCGCCAGGAATGGCGCATGCCAGTCCCAGCGGTTGGACAGGGACAGGCCGATCGGAATCCCCAGCACCTGGCTGGCGGCGAAGGCGGTCTGGATCAATCCCATCACCCGGCCACGCAGCTGCGCGCGGAACAGGTCGGTGGCGATGGCCAGCACCACCGAGCCGATCACGCCCCCGAACAGCCCGGTGACGATGCGCGCCAGCAACAGGCTGTGGAAGCTTTGCGCCAAGCCGCACCACGCGGTGCCGACCACGAAACCGGTGTAGAAGAACAGCAGGATCTTCTTGCGATCGAACCTGTCGGCAAAGCCTGCCGTCAGCAAGCCCGACGCCGCGGCGCTGAACGCGTACGCGGACACGACCAGGCCGAATTGGGTCGGGCCGATGCGCAGCGCGGGCATGATGCTGGCACCCAGCGGCGACATCAGCATGAAATCGAGGATGACCGCGAACTGCAGGAACGCCAGCATGCCCGCCACCACTTTCTGGTAGGCGGTGAAGCCGGATGGGACGACGGCGGCTTCGGCGCTCATGGCGGCGGCATCCGGCGGCGCAGGCTGATGGCATGTTCCGGGCACGCAGCGACGCACAGGCCGCAGCCGAGGCAGGCGTCGGCCTTGGGCGTATACGCCACGCGCATGCCATGCACGCGCAGCTTGAGCCGGTGCCGCCATCCAAGCTCCGCATAGTCGGCCGCATCGATGCGCCGCAGTTCGAATACCTGCTCCGGGCACACCTCCACGCAATCGCCCTTGCCCTCGCAGCGCACCAGTTCGACGATCGGCGCCACCGTCCCGGGCGGCTGCTTGCAGACGGTCAGCGCACTATCAAGAGGCGTCATTGGCGTTCGCCCTGGTGCCGGCGACGCTGCATGCCGTGGCGGAACTGCTCGCGCTCTTCCGCGGTCATCGCCTGCCATTTCTCCCAGTGGCGGTGCCTGCGCCAGCCGCCGTGGCCGCGGAATCCGCCGAACAGGATGCGGCTGAGCACCAGCAATTCCACCGCATGCGGGTAGTCGATCGGGTGGGCACCGCTCAACGCCACCGGCAGCACCGCATTCCACAACTGCATGACCACCGCGCCGAGGACGGCGACCGCCGCCAGCACGAACGCCGCCTTGCCCAGATATCTCGCTTTGAATGCCATCTCGTTCACTCCTTCAGGATTCCAGTTCGTCGTAAGCCGTTTGCAGGCGCGCGCGCAGGTACAGCACGGCGTAGCGCTTGCGCGCCAGCAAGGTGTTGATCGCGATGCCGCTGTCGGCGGCCATCTGCTTGAAACTGCGGCCTTCGAATTCGTGGGCCACGAACACCTCGCTCTGGCTCTGCGGCAGCTCGTCGAGCGCCTGCTGCAAGGCCAACAGCAGGCGCGCGCGTGCGTACGCCGCCTCCGGTCCGCCGCCGGGCGCCGGCAGCGCCAGATCCAGGCGCAACGTGTCGTCGTCGGCATCCTCGCCGGCGGCGTCGCGGTACGCGTCCAGCGGCTGCGCATTGCGTTTGCGGAAGCGGTCGATGATGCGGTTGCGCGCGACCTGGAACAGCCAGGCGCTGGCCTGCTCGATCGGCGCGGGGAGCCGGTAGGCCTGCACGAACTCGGACAACACGTCCTGCAGAATGTCCTCGGCCTCGGCGCGGTCGAGCACGCGGCGGCGGATGAAGTTGCCGAGCCTGGAGCGCTCGCGCAGGACCGTCGCGGCGATGGCGCGGTCGGTCTCGGGCGCTGGGTTCGTTGGACTCATGGTGTTGCAGACGTGACAGCGCGGCCGATATTGTGGCCGCGGCCGGTTTTTTTCGCGCGTGCCGCCAGCCGTCGCAAAACGGACCCGACCGCAGGCGCCGGCGCCCGCTGCGAAAGGTGCGTCGGCTTGTGGCGGTACGCTGTCTCCGCGCCGCTGCCTGGATGGCGCTATCCTGGCCCGACTCCTGGGAGGGACGATGGATACCACCGCCTACGCGCGCCCGATCGACCGCTATTTCGCCAGCTATTCCGACGATCACCGCAATGTCGCCAACCAGCGCATCCATGTGCTGGCGGTGCCGGCGATCCTGTGGTCGGTGGTGGCGCTGCTGTGGTGCATCCCGGTCCGCGGCAGCTGGTTCCAGAGCGGGCTGTGGGCGGCACTGGGCATGTTCGCGGCGTGGATGTTCTACAACCGGCTGTCGCGGCCGCTGGGCTACGGCATGCTGGCCACCTTCTTTTTCTGCGGCTGCCTGTGCCGGCTGCTGGAGGCGCGCCTGGGCCTGCACGGCCTGCTGTGGCTGGCCATCGGCGTGTTCGTGGTGGCCTGGATCGCGCAGTTCGTCGGGCACAAGCTGGAAGGCCACAAGCCCAGCTTCCTCACCGACCTGGTGTACCTGCTGATCGGGCCGGCCTGGGTGCTGGCCAAGCTCTATCGGCGCATGGACTGGCGCTACTGAACCTGGCGCCGGGCCTGCTGCCCGCGCCTCAGCGCGGCACGCCCAGCATCGCCGCATCCGGCGCGAAGGCGCGCGGCGCGTAGCCGAAATCGCGCTGCGCCGGCGCCAGATCGAAGACCAGATCCTCACCCATGCGCTGCAACGCGGCGCGGTTCATGCCACGCAGGCGCCCCCCGGCATGGGCGATGCCCAGGGCCAGCGCGAACAGCGCATGCGGCAGCGACAGCAGCCGCGCCGGCGGCTGCAGCGCGGCCAGCACGCGCCGCACCATCTCGCGGTAACTGAGCACCTCGCCGCCGCCCAGCGCATAGCTGCGACCGTGCGTGGCCGGATGCGCCAACACCGCCAGCGCCGCGTCGGCCAGGTCCTGCACATGCACCGGCTGGCGCAGGCCGCGGGCGCTGCGCGGCAGCACGAACCAGCCGCTGCGCCGCGCCAGCGTCGCGATCGCGCTCAGCGTGCGGTCGCGGCCGGCGCCGTAGACCAGGGTCGGGCGCAGCACGGTGACCGCCGCGCCGCGTTCGGCCGCGGCGGCGAACAGGGCGGCCTCGGCCTCGCGCAGGCGCCGGGCGACGTCGCGCTCGGCCGCATCCAGCGAATCGCGCTTGACCTCCAGGCTGGTGGAGCCGAACGCGACCACGCGCAGCGCGCGCAGCGGCGTGCGCCGGTACCAGTCGGCGAACGCATCCAGCGGGCCGCAGCTGAAGATCGCCTCGGCCTGCACCGGTGGCGCCTGCAGCTGGCTCAACTCGCCCGCATGCCAGTGCAGGCCGTCGCGCGGCGGTTGCGGCGTACGCGAGAACGCATGCACCTGCCAGCCGGCCGCCAGCAGACCGTGCAGCAGGCGCTCGCCGATCTGGCCGCTGCCGCCGAACAGCAGCGCCACGCGCGCTGCTCCCATTGGAGTCGGCGTCGTGGAGGCGGCAGCGGTCGCAGCAGGCGCATCGGTCATCGCACAAGCATAGCGAGCGCGCGTCGCTACGCCCAATGCCGCGGCCGCGGCCGCGGCGCGCTCGCAAGCGCATCACCCGCGCTGCGCTATGGTGATGCAATGACCTTGCATGCGCCGACCACCATCGCAGGCCAGCGCCGCGGTGCGCCTGTTACACTCGGGCTCCTGCTCGCGAATCTCGTATTCCCTGCATGATCCCCGTTCTGGACATCCTGCTGGCCTTGCCGTTCCTGATGGCGGCGGCCGTCATCGCCCTGCGCCATCGTTCGCGCGCCACGCTGGCCTGGGTCGCCGCGGCGGCGCCGCTGGCCGGGCTGATCCTGCTCGGCGTGCTGACCCCGACCGTGCTCGACGGCGGCATCGTGCGCGCCGACCATGCCTGGCTGCCGCAGATCGGCCTGCAGTTTTCGCTGCGCCTGGACGGCTTGGCGTGGATGTTCGCCGGGCTGGTGCTGGCGATCGGCGCGCTGGTGGTGATGTACGCGCATTACTACCTCGGCGCGCGCGAGAACGTGGCGCGCTTCTACGGGTATCTGCTGCTGTTCATGGGCGCGATGCTGGGCATGGTGATCGCCGGCAATCTGCTGTTGCTGATGGTGTTCTGGGAACTGACCAGCATCAGCTCGTTCCTGCTGATCGGGTTCTGGTCGCACCGCCAGGATGCGCGCGACGGCGCGCGCATGGCGCTGGTGATCACCGGCGGCGGCGGCCTGGCCCTGCTCGGCGGGATCCTGCTGATCGGGCGCATCGTCGGCAGCTATCAGCTGGATGCGGTGCTCGCCGCCGGCGACGCGATCCGCGCCAGCGCGCTGTATCCATGGGCGCTGGGGCTGATCCTGCTCGGCATCTTCACCAAGAGCGCGCAGTTCCCGTTCCATTTCTGGCTGCCGCATGCGATGGCGGCACCGACCCCGGTGTCGGCGTATCTGCACTCGGCGACGATGGTCAAGGCCGGCGTGTTCCTGCTGGCGCGGCTGCATCCGGCGCTGGCCGGCAGCGATCTGTTCTTCTACACGGTCAGCGGCGTCGGCGCGGTCACCCTGCTGGTCGGCGCCTGGTACGCGATCTTCCAGCACGACCTGAAGGGGTTGCTGGCGTATTCCACGATCTCGCACCTGGGCCTGATCACCATGCTGTTCGGGCTGTCCACGCCGATGGCGGTGGTGGCCGGCGTGTTCCACATCCTCAACCATGCGGTGTTCAAGGCCTCGCTGTTCATGGCCGCCGGCATCATCGACCACGAGACCCACACCCGCGACATGCGCCGGCTCGGCAACCTGCGCCGCTGGATGCCGTTCACCAGCGCGTTGGCGATCATCGCCTCGCTGTCGATGGCCGGCATCCCGCTGCTCAACGGGTTCCTGTCCAAGGAGATGTTCTTCGCGCAGGCGCTGGACGCCGACGGCCCGGTGGCGATGCGCGTGTTCACCGCCGGCGCGGCGCTGCTGGCCGGCGTGCTCGGCGTCGCCTACAGCCTGCGCTTCGTCTATGAGACCTTTTTCGGCCACGGGCCGCGGCAACTGGAGGCGATGCCGCACGAACCGCCGCGCTGGATGAAGATCCCGGTGGAGATCCTGGTACTGCTGTGCGTGGCGGTCGGCATCTTCCCGGCGCTGACCGTGGCGCCGGTGCTGCGCACCGCGGCCGGGGCGATCCTCGGCGACGCGCTGCCCGAGTACAGCCTGGCGGTCTGGCACGGCTGGAACGCGCCGCTGGCGATGAGCATCGCCGGCGTGGTCGGCGGCGTGGCGCTGTACTTCGGCCTGCGCCGGCTGACCGTGCTGTACACCGAAGTGCGCCGCTCGCTGGGCAAGCGGGTGTTCCACTGGCAGGTGGATGCCTTGTTCGGCATCGCCGTGCGCTTCACCCGGCTGCTGACCAACGGCAGCCTGCAGCGCAGCCTGCGCTGGCTGCTGTTGAGCGCGGTGGTGGTCGCCGCGGCGCCGTTCGTGGCCGCACCGCCCTTGTGGAGCCAATGGCCGGCGCCGCAGCCGATGCCGGTGCTGGGCTGGGCGCTGTGGCTGCTGATCGTCAGCTGCGCGCTGGCCACGCTGTTTCTGTACCGGCAGCGCCTGCTGGCGGTGCTGGTGATCGGCGGCAGCGGCCTGGGCGTGAGCCTGGTGTTCGTGTTCCTGTCGGCGCCGGACCTGGCGCTGACCCAGCTGCTGGTGGAGATGGTCACCCTGGTGCTGATGCTGCTGGCGATGAACTACCTGCCCAAGGCGTCGCCGGTGGAGCCGCAGCGCTGGCGCAAGCTGCGCGATGCGGCGCTGGCGATCGCTGCCGGCACCGGCATGGCCTTGCTGGCCTATTCGGTGATGACCCGGCCGGCGGCGACGATGGCCGGCGAGCTGTTGCAGCGCGCGCTGCCGGAGGCCTATGGGCGCAACGTGGTCAACGTGATCCTGGTCGATTTCCGCGGCTTCGATACGTTCGGCGAGATCACCGTGTTCGGCATCGCCGCGCTGGTGGTGCATGCGCTGCTGCGGCGTGCGCGGATGGCGCCGGAGAAGGTGATGCCGGGCCCGCCGATCAAACTGCCGGTGCCGGCCGACCTGGCGCAGCTGATGTTCCCGCTGACCCTCACCGTGTCGATCTTCCTGTTCCTGCGCGGCCACAACGCGCCCGGCGGCGGCTTCATCGCCGGCCTGGTGCTGGCGGTGCCGCTGCTGATCCAGTACGTGATCCAGGGCGCGGCCTCCGTTGAATCGCGCTTCGGCTTCGACTACATCCGCTGCATCGGCCTGGGCCTGTTGCTGGCCGCGCTCAGCGGCATGGCCTCGATGCTGTTCGGGGTGCCGTTCCTGACCAGCGGCCACTACGACCTCTCCTTGCCGCTGATCGGCGACATCCCGCTGGCCAGCGCGCTGGGCTTCGATACCGGCGTGTACCTGGTGGTGTTCGGCGGCACCATGCTGACCCTGTCGATGATGGGCACGATCAAACCCTCGCGCACGCGCGAGTCGCAGCGCGGCGAGATCGATCCGGCGCAACGTTCGGCCCGCACCGGGGAGATGCGCTGATGGAACTGGCATTGGCGAGCGCGATCGGCGTGCTGACCGCGGTCGGCGTATACCTGCTGCTGCGCGCGCGCAGCTTCGACGTGATCCTGGGCATGACCGTGCTGTCCTACGCCACCAACCTGCTGATCTTCGCCGGCGGGCGCTTGCTGCAGGGCAAGGCACCGGTGCTGCGCGACGGCGTGGCGCCCACGCTGGCCGACTACACCGACCCGCTGCCGCAGGCGCTGGTGCTGACCGCGATCGTGATCGCCTTCGCGATGACCGCGGTCAGCATCGTGCTGGCGATGCGCAGCCGCGGCGACAACCGCAGCGACCACGTCGATGCGCGCGTCGATCCCGATGGCGACAGCGCGCGATGAACCACCTGCTCATCCTGCCGATCCTGATCCCGCTGCTCGGCGCGGCGCTGTCGCTGTTCGTCGAGCACCGCCGCTACGGGCGCCACGTGCGCCGCGCGGTGGCCTGGACCGCGATGGCGGCGCTAGCGGTGGCGGTGATCGCGCTGTTCGCGCGCGCCGGCGACGGCCAGGTGCAGGTCTACCTGCTCGGCGACTGGCCGTCGCGGCTGGGCATCGCGCTGATGGCCGACCGCCTGTCGGCGTGGATGCTGCTGACCACCACCCTGCTCGCCGCGGCCTGCCTGCTGCATGCCTGCGCCGGCTGGGACCGGCGCGCGCCGCACTTCCACGCGCTGTTCCAGTTCCAGCTGGTCGGCCTCAACGGCGCGTTCCTGACCGGCGACGTGTTCAACCTGTTCGTGTTCTTCGAGGTGATGCTGATCGCCTCCTACGGCCTGCTGCTCAGCGGCGGACGCGGCCTGCGCCTGCGCGTGGGCTTCCACTACGTGGTGTTCAACGTCACCTCCTCCACCCTGTTCCTGATCGCGCTGGGCCTGCTGTACGCGCTGCTCGGTTCGTTGAACATGGCCGAGCTGTCGCAGCGCATCGCGCAGGCGCCGCCGGAGAACCTGCGCCTGATCAAGGCCACCTTCGGCCTGTTGCTGCTGGTGTTCTGCGCCAAGGCCGCGCTGCTGCCGCTGTACCTGTGGCTGCCGGAAACCTATGCGCGCGCGCCGGCGCCGGTGGCGGCGCTGTTCGTGGTGATGACCAAGGTCGGGCTGTACGCGGTGCTGCGGGTCAGCACGCTGATCCTGGGCAACCAGGCGCAGGCACTGGACGGCTACGGCCGCGACTGGCTGCTGTGGCTGGGCATCGGCACGCTGCTGCTGGCCGCGCTCGGGGTGCTGGCCGCGGTGCGCCTGCGGGTGCTGGTCGGCTATCTGGTGATCGTGTCGGCGGCGACGCTGTTCATCGCCTTCGCGCTGGACGCGCCGGGCACGCTCGGCGCCGGCCTGTACTACCTGGCGCACAGCAGCTTCGTCGCCGCGGCGCTGTTCCTGATCGCCGACCTGATCCGCCGCCGCCGCGGCGACGCCAGCGACCGCAAGGAAGTGATTGCGCCGCTGCCGGGCAAGACCGTGCCCGGCGTGCTGTTCCTGATCGCCGCGGTCTCGGTGGCGGGGCTGCCGCCGCTGTCCGGATTCCTGGCCAAGGTCGCGATCCTCAGCGCGACGCCGGATAGCAACGTCGCGCCGGTGTGGACCGCGGTGCTGCTCAGCAGCCTGATGGTGATCATGGGCCTGACCCGCGCCGGCGTGCGCCTGTTCTGGCGCGTGCCGGGCGACCAGCACGACGACGGCGACGGCACCGACCAAGCGCCACGGCCGGCGCCGCGCAAGGCCCGCGCGCGGCCGCTGGAAAGCGCCGCGACGCTGCTGCTGCTCGGCTACGGCGTGGCGATGACCGTCGCCGCCGGACCGATGCTGCGCTACACCGAAGCCGCCGCCGCGCAACTGCTGCGCCCGGCCGATTACGCCACCCAGCTGCGCGCCACCGCGCCAGCGCTACGGGAGCCCTGACATGCGCCGTCCCTGGTTGCGCCGCCTGTTTCCGTCCTGGCCACTGAGCGTCACCGTCAGCGTGTTCTGGCTGCTGATGAGCGACAGCTTCACCCTCGGCCAGGCGCTGCTGGGCGCGGTGCTGGGCGTGGCGGTGCCGCTGTTCGCCGCGCGCCTGGACCGCGAGTTCGCGCGCATCGGCTCGCTGCGTTCGGTGCCGAAGATGCTGTGCGTGGTCGCCTGGGACATCGTGCGCTCCAACGTGGTGGTGGCGTTGCAGGTGCTGGGCCCGGAATCGCGGATCCACCCCGGCTTCATCTGGGTGCCGCTGGACATCGCCAACATCCACGGCATCGCCGCGCTGACCAGCATGATCACCCTGACCCCGGGCACGGTGTCGGCGGCGCTGTCGGACGACCGCAAGTACCTGCTGGTGCACGTGCTGCACCTGGACGACGCCGAGACCGTGATCCGGCAGATCAAGACGCGCTACGAAGCGCCCCTGATGGAGATCTTCCCATGACCGGCCACATGTTCATCGAGGGCACCATCGCCGTGTGCATGCACGTGGTCGCCTTGGCGATGCTGCTGGCGCTGTGGCGGCTGCTGCGCGGGCCGACCGTGCCCGACCGCATCCTGGCGCTGGACACGCTGTCGGTGACCGCGATCGCCGAGCTGATGCTGTTCGGCATGTACCTGGATTCGCCGGTGTACTTCGAGGCCGCGCTGGTCATCGCCATGCTCGGCTTCGGCAGCACCGTGGTGCTGAGCAAGTTCGTCCTGCGCCGGGACATCGTCGAATGATCGGGCTGCTGCAGGTCGGGCTGTCGCTGCTGCTGATCGTCGGCTGCTGCTTCATCCTGCTCGGCGCGCTGGGGCTGGTGAAGCTATCGGACTTCTTCAAGCGCCTGCACGCGCCGACCAAGGCCAGCACGCTGGGCGTGGGCTGCGTGCTGCTGGCCTCGGTCGGCTACCACCTGTTCCTGGGCCAGGACCCGCAGCCGCGCGAATTGCTGATCACCGCATTCCTGTTCATCACCGCGCCGATCAGCGCGCACATGATGGCCAAGGCGGCGCTGTCGCTGATGATGGAACAGCGGCCGCAGGTGCCCCGCAACGACCATGCCGACCAGGAAGGCCTGCCGCCGCCGCAGACGCCGCAGGACGAGCGCTGAGAATGACGGTCACCACAATGGTGTGGGAGCGACTTCCGTCGCGACAGCTATACCGGTAACGCCGTCGCGACGGAAGTCGCTCCCACAAGGTGACGTCATCGGACCGACGGCTCCGGCCGCGAGCTGGCCTCCGCTTTTCCGGGTCCCGAGTCCCGGGTCCCGCGTCACCCCACCAGCGCCACTTCCAGTCCGATCCAGGCCAGGAACGCGACCAGCAGCACCGCGCCTTCGCCGCGGCTGATGCGCATGTCGCCGCGCAGCATCGGATACAGCACCGCGCTCAGCGCCACCGCCGCCGGCAGTTCCAGGCGCACGAACGAGGCCGGTAGCGGCAGCGGACGCAAGGCGGCCATGCCGCCGATCACCACCAGCAGGTTGAACAGGCTGGAGCCGAGCACATGCCCGACCACCATGTCGCCCTGCCCGCGGCGCGCCGCGGCGATCGCGGCGGCGGCTTCCGGCAGCGCGGTGCCGATCGCCACCGGCAGCAGGCCGACCAGCAGCGGCGACAGGCCCCAGGCGGCACCGAGCCGCGGCGCCGCATCGACCACGAGCTTGGCGCCGAAATACAGCAGCACGCTCGCGATCAGCAGGCGCAGCAGGTTCAAGCCGAGCGCAGTGCGGGTCACCGCATAGCCGGACAGGCCGAGCTGGCGTGCGGCGTCCTCGCTGCGCGCGCGGCGCAGCAGGAACACCACCACGCCGACGAAGCCCAGCAACAGCAGCACGCCTTCCAGGCGCGAGATCGCCCCGTCCAAGCCGAAGCCGATCAGGGCCAGCGTCGCCACCGCAAGCACCAGCAGCAACGGCGCCAGCATCCGCGTGCGCACCAGCAGCGGTGCCGCCAGCGCGGCCAGCGCCAGGGTCAGGCCCAGGTTGGCGAGGTTGCTGCCGACCGCATTGCCCAGCGCCAGGTCCTGCGCGCCGACCATGTAGGCGCGCGCGTTGACCGCCAGTTCCGGCAACGAGGTCCCGAATGCCACCAGCAGCAGGCCGGCGACGAACGGCGAGGCGCCGCAGCGCTGCGCCAGGCCCGAAGCCGCCTTGACGATCGAATCGCCGCCCAAGGCCAGCAGCAGCAGTCCCACCAGCACCAAGCCGATCGCGCTCGCCATCGCCCATCCCCTCGCCATTACGATGCGCGATTCTATGCGCAGCTCGGATGATGCGGCCGTCATCGTGGCGACCGGGCGGGGGCCGGCTGCCTGGCCAGGCGGATTTCTTCGGGGGAACCGGGTGCCGGCGGCGTGGATCGCAACCGCCGCCGCTGCACCTGTAAAGCCCGCGAACCGGCGAGCCGGTCAAGATCGCGGTCGAATTCCTGAAGGAAACAAAAAACAGCGACAAGGCCCTTTCATCAACCAACTCACCCCGCTTATCTCACACTCGAATACCGTTGGAGCAGTCCACAAACCGCAAGCCTTCAAGCCCGGAAGCCTCGCATTGCTGTTTCAGCTGCCGGGAAACGAAAATGCGCTGCGGGCTTTCCCTGGCCCGGACGAGGTGGTGACCCGCCAAGGCCGCCGGCGGCAGGCTCTGAAGCGTTGTGAATCGCAGAGGTCCATCAGGCATAAAGCCGAACATGGGGGCATGCCGGGAGTGTTCGAGGTCGATGCAAGGCACCGTCTGGATCACATTGAAGACGTAGAAGCCCTGCAACCGTTCCTCTTTGAGGTAGACGTCGGCAGGAAACAATTGAACGTCGTCCGGATATCGGCGCAACACCTCCGCCATTGCCTGGCTGACGAATTCGAGCGTGTCGCTTTGAAGGAGATCGAACGCCAGCAGGCGCGACTTGCTTACTTTCTTGTTGTTTCTGAAGGTCGGGGTGGCAGCAACCGACGATTGCGTTTCGCCACTGATGAACAGCAGATGGTCGGGCGAGAGCGTCTGGTCGTATTTGAACCAGAAAATTTCCGAGTAGCTCTCACTGATGTCCAATAGGTACATGGCATTCCCTGCAGCGACCTGCACGCGTTGATCTTCATCCAGCGGGTATGCCCAGTGCCTACCTAGCCTGGGCGCCGACAACCGGCTTGACGCCTGCGCTAGCCGCAGCCTTCCACGTAGTCCACCTGCGGCGGCAGGCCCACGCGCCAGGAAGTGGCCTTGCCCGCGGCGTCGATTTCGAACACCAGGATGCCGGACTGGGCAGTGCTGCCAGCGATGCGCAGGACCTTGCCGCCTTCGATGTACTTGTGCGGCTGCTCTTCCACGCGTCCAGCGTACAGCGCGCGCAATTGCGCCAGGTCCATGCCGACCTTGCCGCCGCCCGGCGCGGTTTCCTTGGCGGTGCGCACGTCGTAGCGGACCAGCTTGTCGGCTTCGAACATCAGGCCGAAGTCGGTGCCGCCCTTGGCCCAGCGCGGCCTGAGGACGTAGCAGCCGCCCGTCTCGCCGGGCTGCCCATCGAGTGCGCCGCCCCAGGCCGCGCGCGCCTGCGCCGCGCTCATGCCCAGGCGCAGGTCGCCATAGCCGTCGTCGCGGGCCAGCTGGCGCTCGGCCGGCGCCATCTCCGGCGGCATCGCCGCCGCGGGAGCCTGCGCCGGGGGCACATCCGCATCGGGTTGGTCCAGCGCCGGCGGCGCCTTGTCGCAGGCGCTCAGCGCGAGCAGCAGCAATGCAGCGGCAGGCAGGGTCGGCTTCATCGCAGTTCCTCGCAAGAGCAGTGCATAGGCTAGCGCGCGCGCCGCGCGCATGCACTGACTGCATGCGGAATCGCGATGCAGACCCGTCATGTCATCGCCATCGCTCGTGGTGGCAGTGGCAGTGGCTGCGTCAGAACCGCATCGCGTCGCGCCGCACGAACGCGCCTCCTACGACAGCCGACCTGCGTCGCCTGTCATCAGTGTTTCACCGCCGATCGCCAAGCTTCCTCCCTTCCGGTACCGCTGCCATGCATCCGCGCAAGACCGCCCTCGCCCTCGCGGCATTGCAATCCCATGCCGCGCCGCTGGACATGCGCCAGCGCCGTGTCCTGATCCTGGCCGACGGCCAGCGCAGCGTCGAGGAACTGGCCGCGCTGGGCGGCAGCAATGCCGCCGCGATCGTGCAGACGCTGTTGCAGCAGGGCTATCTGGACGACGGCCGTGCGCCCGCCGTCCCGGGCGCAGCGCCGCCCGCGCCGGCCAGTGCGCCAGCCGATCCGCGCCGCGCCCTGCTCAACGCGCGCATGTATCTGCTCGATCTGCTGCAGCTGCAGCGCCACCCGGCCTCGCGCCCGCTGCAGCAGCAGTTGCGCGACGCGCGCGAGGAAGCGGCCACGCTGCGGGCGATCGCGCACGTCCTGCGCGCGATGCCGGAGATGACGTCCGAGCGCTATGCGCAGCGCATCCGCGAGCGCGTGCTGGAAGTGCTGCCGGCAGCACTGCACGCGCCGCTAAACGCGTCGCTGGAAGCCGCCTGAGCGCGCCGCCGCAGGTGCTGGCCCGCGCGCGACGCGGACCGGATGGCCCGCGCCGCAGCGCTCACGGCGCGCGGAAGTTGCGCCGCAGGCCCTGCCAGCACTGCTGATAGTCGCGCTGGCGATGCGCGGCGGCCAGCGCCTGCGCGGTCGGGCGCAGCACCGCGCGGGTCTCGAACATGAAGGCCATGGTGTCGGCGATCACGTCCGGCCGCGACAGGTCCGCCTGCGAGGCCTTGTCGAAGGTCGCCGCATCCGGACCATGCCCGCTCATGCAGTTGTGCAGCGAGGCGCCGCCGGGCGCGAAGCCTTCGGCCTTGGCGTCGTAGACGCCGTGCACCAGGCCCATGAACTCGCTGGCCACGTTGCGGTGGAACCACGGCGGCCGGAACGTGTGCTGCGCCACCAGCCAGCGCGGCGGAAAGATCGCGAAGTCCAGGTTGGCGGTGCCCGGCGTGTCGCTGGGCGCAGTGAGCACGGTGAAGATGCTCGGGTCGGGATGGTCGAAGCTGATCGAGCCGATGGTGTTGAAGCGGCGCAGGTCGTACTTGTACGGCGCGTAGTTGCCGTGCCAGGCGACCACGTCCAGCGGCGAATGCGCGATCGGCGCACGCCACAGGTGGCCCTGGAACTTGGCGATCAGTGCGAAGTCGCCTTCGTCTTCCTCGTAGGCCGCCACCGGGGTGAGGAAATCGCGCGGATTGGCCAGGCCGTTGGCGCCGATCGGCCCCAGGTCGGGCAGCCGCAGCAGCGCACCGAAGTTCTCGCACACATAGCCGCGCGCCCGGCCGTCCGGCAGCGCGACGCGGAAGCGCACGCCACGCGGGATCACCGCAATCTCCTGCGGTTCCAGCTCCAGCGTGCCCAGTTCGGTGCACAGCTGCAGCCGGCCCAGCTGCGGCACGATCAGCAGTTCGGCGTCGGCGTTGTAGAAGAAGCGGCCCTGCATCGACGCATTGGCCGCGTACAGATGCACCGCCACGCCGTGCTGCGCCTCGGCCGAGCCGTTGCCGGCCATGGTGTACAGGCCATCGACGAAATCCACCGGCGCCTGCGGCAGCGGCAGCGGACTCCAGCGCAGTTGGTCCGGCGACACCGGCCCGGCATCGAAGTCGTTATGGAAGCCGCCGGCCTGCGTGTACGCGGCGAACGTGCCATGCACCGCGGCCGGACGGATCCGGTACAGCCAGCTGCGCCGGTTGACCCCGCGCGGTGCGGTGAACGCAGTGCCGGATAACTGTTCGGCATACAGGCCATGGGCCACGCGCTGCGGCGAATTCTGCCCGACCGGCAGCGCGCCCGGCACCGCCTCGGTGGCGAATTCGTTGCCGAAGCCGGATTGGTAACCCTGATGCTGGCTGTTCATGGCGTGGACTCTGGCTCTGAAAGCCCCTCTCCCATCGGGAGAGGGGTTGGGGTGAGGGTACGGCCGCCGGCAAAATCCAGAATCGATTCCAGGACAGCGTCCGGCTGCAGCATTGCATCGTTGTTCCAAAAGCGCAGTACGTGCATTCCTTGCGACTGCAGGTAGCGGGTCCGCTCGGCGTCGGCCGCTGTCGAATGTTGCGAGCCATCCAGCTCGACAGCCAGCTTCAATGCCTCGCAATAGAAATCGACGACGTAAGGTGGAACCGGGTGCTGCCTGCGAAACTTCAAACCGTAAAGCCGCTCACAGCGCAAATGCTGCCAAAGCTTTCGTTCCGCATCCGTCATATCGCGGCGCAACTTGCGCGCATTTACCAAGATCATTGTGGGCAATGGCGGCTTGGGCTTCATGACGCCACCGTACCCTCACCCCAACCCCTCTCCCGTCGGGAGAGGGGCTTTTGCCGTGTCGGCGCATGCCGGTCCCGGCCGTCAGAGCACGCCGCGCTTCATCTGGTCGCGCTCGATGCTCTCGAACAGCGCCTGGAAGTTGCCTTCGCCGAAGCCTTCGTTGCCCTTGCGCTGGATGATCTCGAAGAAGATCGGGCCGATGCAGTTCTGGGTGAAGATCTGCAGCAGCTTGCGCTGCTTGGTCTCCGGGTCGGCGTCGATCAGGATCTTGTTCCTGGCCAGCCGCGCCACGTCTTCGCCGTGGTCGGGGATGCGCTGGTCGATCACCTCGAAGTAGGCCTCCGGGGTGTCCAGGAAGTCCACGCCGGCCGCACGCATCCGCTCCACGGTCTCGTAGATGTCGTCGGTGAAGCAGGCGATGTGCTGGATGCCTTCGCCGTGGTAGGCGTCCAGGTATTCGTTGATCTGGCTCTTCGGGTCGGAGGACTCGTTGAGCGGGATGCGCACCACGCCGTCCGGCGCGGTCATCGCCTTGGAGGTCAGCCCGGTCTTGGCGCCCTTGATGTCGAAGTAGCGGATCTCGCGGAAGTTGAACAGGCGCTCGTAGTAGTCCGACCAGCGCTGCATGTTGCCGAAATACAGGTTGTGGGTCAGGTGGTCGATGAAGGTCAGGCCGAAGCCGGCCGGGTGCTGGTCGGCGCCGGGCACCGGTTCGAACTCGGCGTACACCGAGCCCTTCTCGCCATAGCGGTCGACCAGGTACAGCATGCAGTCGCCGATGCCCTTGACCACCGGCGCCGGCACCGCGCGGGTGTCGGCCTTGTCGCCGATGGCCTCGCCGCCGTTCTCCAGCACCTTGGCGAACACCTCCTCGGCCGGATGCCGGAAGCGGATCGCGAAACCGCAGGCGCACGGCCCGTGCGCGGCGGCGAAATCGGCGGCGAACGACTCCGGGTCCTCGTTGACCAGGAAGTTGACCCCGCCCTGCCGGTACACGGTGATCGCGCGGCTGCGATGGCGCAGCACCGCGCTGAAGCCCATGCTGCGGAAGTAGGCGTGCAACCGTTCGCCCTGCCCGGCCGGCGCGGCGAACTCGACGAACTCGAAGCCGTCGATGCCCATCGGGTTCTCGAAGGTGGTGACCTGCATGCCCAGGTTGGCCGGCTGGGACGGATACTGCGGTTGTGCGCTCATGGCTCGTCTCCTGGAGGACGCGGGCAGCGGCCGGCCGAAATTTCGGATGCGGACGGACGCCAGACTCGCGAGAATGGACAGTAGTCTCCTCCGTTATAGTTACAAATGAAACCACCAGCAAGGTGCAATGCAGCATGACGTCGATCGCCCCCAACGCCCCGCCCGCGCCCGAGCAGCCTTCGCTCGACCTGGAGCAGTTCCTGCCTTACCGCATCAGCGTGCTGTCCAACCGGATCAGCAGCAACATCGCCCGCGTCTACGGCGAGCGCTACGGCATGGCGGTGACCGAATGGCGGGTGATGGCGGTGCTGGCGCTGTACCCGGGGCTGTCGGCCGGCGAGGTGTCCGAGCGCACCGCGATGGACAAGGTGGCGGTGAGCCGCGCGGTGGCACGATTGCTGGAACGCGGCTTCATCCAGCGCGAGACCCATGGCGACGACCGCCGCCGCTCGGTGCTGCACCTGTCCGAGGCGGGGGTGGAGGTCTACCAGGTGATCGCGCCGATGGTGCTGGAATGCGAGCGCCGCCTGCTGGCGCCGTTCAACGAGGAGGAGCAGCGCGTGCTGAACCGGCTGATCGATCGCCTGGCGGCCGAGGGGCTGCCGAGCATGACCGGCAAATGAGGTAGGGCCATCACGAGTGCCGCCCCTTGTGGGAGCGACTTCAGTCGCGACGGGCTCTACCGGTAAAGCCCGTCGCTCCCACAGCGACCCCAGCCGCTCTCATGGGGTCTGCCATTGGCCTCGCGAGTACGCTCAGGTCTTCGGCGGCGCCCACTGCCTGAGGAAGTCGAAGAACTTCTTGCGGTCGTAGCCCTTGCCCTTCTCCAGCTCGCCGGTGAACTGCGAGTGCAGCAGCTTGCCGTCGGCGTCGAGCACCAGCAGGTGCGGGTAGGCCTCGATCTTCGGGTACTGCGCCAGGAACGCCTCGTTCTTGTTTTCGTCGCTGTAGTTGACCTTGACCCACACGTAGTTGGCGTCGCGGAAGCTGCGCAGCTCGGCGTCGCCCTCGATGAAGTCATCGAGGATGTGGCACCACGAGCACCACTCGCCGCCCACGTCGAGCAGGATGCGCTTGCCGCCGCGCTTGGCTTCCACTTCGGCCGTTTCCAGGTCGTTGGCCGGATCGCGGTTCGGATCGAACTGCGCGCCCAGCGCCGCCGCCGCGGCCACATCGGCGGCGGCGGGCGTGTTGCCCGAGGCCACCGGCTGGTTCGGATCGGCCACCGGCGGCTTCTGCACCGAGGTGTCCAGCGGCTTGGCCGGCGCCTGTTCCGGCTCCGGCGCAGGCGCCTTGCCGCAGCCGCCCAGGGCCAGCATCAGCGCCGCCACGCTGCCTATCGTCTTGATCGTCTTGTTCGCCATTGCGATCTACCTCACGTCATTTGACACCGTGCATCAACTTGTTGATCAGCGGTGCAATCAGGAACAACAACACACCGGCGCCGAGCAGCGCCCAGAAACCGAAGGTATACCCGCTCAGCGCGGAAGATACCGTCATCCCGCCCTCGCCACTGACGTGGCTGGCGAAGATGCCGGACAGATTGTTGCCGATGCCGGTGGACAGGAACCAGCCCCCCATGCCGAAGCCGACCAGACGCAACGGCGCCAGCTTGGTCACCATCGACAGGCCGATCGGCGACAGGCACAGCTCGCCCACCGACTGGATCACGTAGACCATGAACAAGGTCCAGAACGGGATCTTGCCGGCGTCGTCCACCAGGCTCGACAGCGCGAACATCAGCAGCAGGAAGGCCAGGCCGTTGAAGGTCAGGCCCAGCGCGAACTTGCGCGAGATCGAGGGATTGAAGCGGCCGGCCTTGACCCAGATCCAGGCGATGATCGGCGCCAGGGTGATGATGGCCAGCGAGTTCACCGACTGGAACCAGGCGGTGGGGAAGGTCCAGTCGCCGAACCGGCGGTTGACGATCTCGTCGGCGAGGAAGGTGAAGGAACTGCCCGCCTGCTCGAAGAACATCCAGAACAGCACGTTGAAGGCGAAGATGATCAGCATCGCGATCACCTTGTCGCGCGCCACCTTGCCATTGCGGATGCCTTCGACCAGCAGCATCACCGCCAGGGCCACGAACATAGTGCTGAGGATCCATTGCAGCACCTCGGCGCCTGCCGCCAGCGCCAGGTACACCGCCGGGATCGCCAGCAGCATGCCGAGCAGCACGTAGACCACGCGCATGCGGCTGGCGCCGTCATGCAGCGGCGCGCCGATGCCCTTGAGCTGCCTGCGGCCGAACCAGAACCACACCAGGCTGATCAGCATGCCGATGCCGGAGGCGATGAACACCATCTTGTACGATGGCATCGCCTCGGTGCCGAACACCTTCTCGGCCAGCTGCTGGGTCAGCCACGGCGCGATCATCGCGCCCAGGTTGATGCCCATGTAGAAGATGGTGAAGCCGCTGTCGCGGCGCGGATCGGCGGCGCTGTACAGCTTGCCGACCATGGTCGAGATGTTGGGCTTGAACAGGCCGTTACCCACGACCACCGTCGCCAGGCCCAGCTCGAAGATCTGCGGATTGGGAATGGAGATCAGGAACAGACCCGCGGACATCACCGCGGCCCCGACCAGGATCGAACGCTGGTAGCCGAGCACCCGGTCGGCGATGTAACCACCGAAGATCGCCGCCGCGTAGACCAGCGCCAGATAGGCGCCGTAAGTGGCGCTGGCCGAGGCCTGACCCGTTCCCTGGCCGCCATGGAACTGCGCCACGATGTACAGCACCAGCGCCCAGCGGATGCCGTAGAACGCGAAGCGCTCCCAGAATTCCGTCATGAACAGCATCCACAATGGCCGTGGATGGCCCAGCAGGGTCTTGAATTCGGGCGGTTGCGCTGGCGGCTGCGGCGGTGAGGCTGGGGGGTGCGACGCGACGTCGTCAACGCTCATGCGGTGTTCCCTTGCGTATTCAGTATGGGCGGGGGCGATTCCCGGCCGGGCCGGGGAACGGGCGAGCATCACCGACAGTTGGCGCTGGCGTCAAATTGGGTCGGGACTGGGGACCCGGGACTCGGGACTCGCAGGCGCCCCCGACACGAGCGCAACGCTTGAAAGCGGCCCCCAAGCGCGTGCCTAAGACGGCTGCGGCGCACCATCGGGTCCCGAGTCCCGAGTCCCGGCGCGACGTCGCGCCCGTCCAGCAGCCCCACCGAGGTGCGCACCTCGAACAGTTCCGGGAAGAAGGTCAGCGCCAGCGCCTGCTGCAGGAAGCCCACGCCGCTGGAGCCGCCGGTGCCGCGCTTGAAGCCGATCACCCGCATCACCGTGCGCATGTGGCGGAAGCGCCACAGCTGGAACTGGGTCTCCAGGTCCACCAGGTCCTCGCACAACGCGTATTCGCGCCAGTAGCGGTCGGTGTTCTCGTAGATGCGCTCGAACACCGGCCGCAGCAGCGGATCGCTGACATGCGGCTGGCGCCAGTCGCGCGCCCGGTACTGCTCGGGAATCGCATGCCCGAAACGGGCCAGGTAGCGCAGGAATTCCTCGTACAGGCTGGGCGCTTCCAGCACCGCCTGCAGCGCCGCCTGGCCGTGCGGGTCGTGGCCGAACACGCGCAGCATCTGTTCGTTCTTGTTGCCGAGCAGAAACTCGATGGTGCGGTACTGCAGCGACTGGAAGCCGGAGGCCGGGCCGAGCACGTCGCGGAAGCCCATGTATTCGGACGGGGTCAGCGTCTCCAGCACCGACCATTGCTCGGTCAACTGGCGCAGCACCTGCTTGCTGCGCGCCAGCACCTTGCGGCACTGCCAGACCTCGTCGCGCTGCAGGTGCATGATCGCCGCGCGCAGCTCGTGCGCCAGCAGCTTCAGCCACAGCTCGGAAGTCTGGTGCTGGATGATGAACAGCATCTCGTCGTGGTGCGGCGGGTCGGACAGCGGCTGCTGCGCGGACAGCAGCTGGTCCAGCCGCAGGTAGCCGCCGTAGGTGACGCGGCCTTCCAGGTCGGTGTGGATGCCGGCTTCGAGCGGGCGCTGGTTCTGTTCGACGGGCATGGGCGGCAACGGCGATCCGGGGCCGGCAAGGGTACCGCAGCGACGCCTGTCACATCCCGGTCAGCGGCGGGCGGCAAACTCGGGCAGAATCGAGCCGGCGCTTTGGGGAGCGCCGTCCGTCATCGCCGTAACTTGCGTCTTCAAGGATTGGGGAGAGTCTTCGTCATGCGAACCATGCTGCTTCGTGCTGCAGTGTTGTCGTGCGCGCTCGCCTGTGCCGGAACCGGCCAGGCCCAGGTCGTCATCAGCCAGGTCTATGGCGGTGGCGGCAACAGCGGCGCCACCTACAAGAGCGATTTCATCGAATTGCACAACAACGGCAGCGAGGCGGTGAGCCTGGCCGGCTGGTCGGTGCAGTACGCCTCGGCCGCTGGCAGCAGCTGGCAGGTCACCACGCTGGCCGGCAGCATTCCCGCCGGCGGCTACTACCTGGTCAAGCAGGCCGACGGCAGCGGCGGCAGCACCGCGCTGCCGACCCCGGACGCCACCGGCACCACCGCGATGAGCGGCACCGCCGGCAAGGTCGCGCTGAGCAACGCGGCGACCGCGCTGAGCGGCGCCTGCCCTGCCGGCAACGTCGATTTCGTCGGCTACGGCAGCAGCGCCAGCTGCGCCGAAGGCAGCGCGCCGACCGCCGCGCCGAGCAACACCCTGGCGGTGCTGCGCGGCACCGGCGGCTGCAGCGACAGCGACAACAACAACGCCGATTTCGCCACCGGCGCGCCGACCCCGCGCAATACGGCGGCGGCGGTCAACCTGTGCGGCGGCGGCAACCAGCCGGTGGCCAGCGTGGCCAACGTCAGCCGTGGCGAAGGCGACAGCGGCAGCACCGCGTTCGTGTTCACCATCGCCCTGAGCCAACCGGCCGGCAGCGGCGGGGTCGGCTTCAGCGTCGCCACCCGCGACGGCAGCGCCAGCGCCGGCAGCGACTACCAGGCCGTGGCCGCGACCAGCGTGACCATTCCCGCCGGCGAGAGCAGCGCGCAGGTCAGCGTGCTGGTCAATGGCGACACCGCCAACGAACCCGACGAGACCTTCTACCTCGACATCACCGGCATCAGCGGTGCCTTGCCGGCCACGCTGACCGCCAGCGGGGTGATCCTCAACGACGACTTCAACCTGGTGCCGATCCACAGCATCCAGGGCAGCGGCGCGCGGTCGCCGCTGGTCGGGCAGGTGGTCGCCACCAGCGGCATCGTCACCGCGCGGCGCAGCGCCGGCTTCTTCCTGCAGGCGCCGGACGCCGAGGCCGATGCCGATCCGCAGACCTCCGAAGGCATCTACGTCTACACCGGCAGCGCGCCGCCGGCCGAGGCCGCGGTGGGCAATGCGGTGCGGGTGCAGGCCACCGTGCTCGAGTACGTGCCGAGCGCCGACCCGACCCAGCCGCCGCTGACCGAGTTGGGCACCCCGACCGTGCTGCTGCAGTCCACCGGCAACCCGCTGCCGGCCGCGGTGACGCTGACCACCAGCTTCCCCGACCCCAGCGGCGCCTACGACCAGCTCGAGCGCCTGGAAGGCATGCGCGTCACCGTGCCCAGCCTGACCGTCAACGCGCCCACCGGCGGCAGCGTCAACGAGAGCAACGCCACCGCCAGCAGCAACGGCGTGTTCCATGCCGTGGTCACCGGCCTGCCGCGCGCCTGGCGCACGGCCGGCGTGCAGCAGCCCGACCCGCTGCCGGCCGGCTCCCCGGCCGACGTGCAGCGCTGGAACACCAACCCGCAGGTGATCGCGGTGGGCAGCGCCGGCCTGGGCGGCGAGCGTATCGACGTGGCCAGCGGCTGCGTGGTGCTCGGCGTCAGCGGCCCGCTGGACTACAGTTTCCGCCGCTACACGATCTATCCGGAAACCGCGCCCACCGTGCAGTGCAACGGCGCCGACCAGCCCAAGCCGGCCCCGGCGCCGCAGGCCGACGACGTCAACGTCGCCACCTACAACATGGAGCGTTTCTTCGACGACCAGAACGACCCGGCGCTCGGCGAACCGGTGCTGACCGCGGCCGCCTACCAGGCGCGGCTCAACAAGGCCTCGCTGGCGATCCGCAACTACCTCAATACGCCCGACATCCTGGGCACGGTGGAAGTGGAGAACCTGAGCGTGCTGCAGACCCTGGCCGCGCGCGTCAACGCCGACGCCGTCGCCGCCGGCCAGCCCGATCCGCAGTACGTGGCCTACCTGCAGGAAGGCAACGACGTCGGCGGCATCGACGTCGGCTTCCTGGTCAAGACCGCCGAGGTCGGCGCCGGCGTCGCCCGCGTGGAAGTGGTCTCGGTCAGCCAGGAAGGCAAGGCCACCACCTGGACCGAACCGGCCGGCGGCACCAGCCTGCTCAACGACCGTCCGCCGCTGCTGCTGAAGGCGATCGTGCATTTCGCCGACGGCCGCAGCCTGCCGCTGACCGTGGTCGAGGTGCACCAGCGCTCGCTCAACGGCGCCGAGACCGACGACGCCAGCGGCCTGCGCATCCGCGCCAAGCGCCAGGCGCAGGCGGTGTTCCTGGCCAACCTGCTGCAGGCGCGGCAGGCGGCCGATCCCGATGAAGAGCTGCTGGTGATGGGCGACTTCAACGCCTTCGAGTTCAACGACGGCTATGTCGATGCGATGGGCACGGTGACCGGCCTGCCCTCGGCCGACGCGCAGACCGTGGTCGAGGGCGACGGCGTCGACCTGGTCGACCCGGACCTGTACAACCTGACCCTGCTGTCGACCCCGGACCAGAGCTACTCCTACGCCTACGACGGCAACGTGCAGTCGCTGGACCACATCCTGGCCAACCGCGCGCTGATGCAGTCGGCGCAGGTCGCCAGCCTGGTCGAGGGCCATGCGCGGCTCAACGCCGACTTCCCGGCCACCGCGCGCAACGACGCCAACTCGCCGGCGCGGCTGTCCGACCACGATCCGGCGGTGGTGCTGCTCAAGCTCAAGCCGCTGCAGCGCGCCGACCTGGGCGTGACGGTGAACGCGGCCAATGCCGCGGTCCATGCCGGCGACACGATCCGCTACAGCGTCGAGGTCGGCAACGCCGGCCCGGACGCGGCGCGCTTCGCCGCGGTCGCCTTCGCCCTGGATGCGGCGGTGACGCCGAGCGTGACCGCCGCCCCGGGCTGGGACTGCGCCGCGCCGGAGGTGGCCGCGCAGACCGTGGTGACCTGCACCACCACCGAGTTCGCCGCCGGTGCGGCGCAGCGCTTCGAACTCGCGGTGCCGGCCGGCGCCGACCTGGTCGGCCGTTCGCTGACCCTGGCCGCGTCGGTCGCCTCGCAGACCGAGGACCCGAACGCCGGCAACAACGGCGCCAGCGCCGCGGTGGCGGTGCAGGCCGCGCCTGCGGGCAACCTGGCGCTGCGCATCGACGGCCCGGCGACGCTGCCGCTGGCCGCGTTCAGCGCCAACTACCGCATCGCCCTGAGCAACCATGGCAATGCGCCGGTCAAGCGCGCCAGCCTGAGCGTCAGCGGCAACACCCTGTCGGTGCTGTCGCTGCTGGTGCCGCCGCGCGGCTGGCAGTGCGTGCGCCAGGCCCACGGCCTGCGCAGCGCGCAGTACCAGTGCAGCACCCGCGCCGACCTGGCGCCGGGCGCGAGCACCACGTTCACCCTCACCACCGCGACCCGGCCGCTGCCGGCCGACCGCAGCATCGTGATCGAGGCCAGCGCCAGCTCGGCTTCGCCCGATGCCGACCCGTCCGACAACGCGGCACGCTTCAGCACCCGCATCGGCCGCTGAGCGCAGCCGCCTTCGGGCAGAACAAGGGCGCGGCCGCAAGCCGCGCCCTTTTCTTTTGCACTCGCTGAAGCCGCTCTGCTGTTGCTCAAGCCCCTCTCCCCTCGGGAGAGGGGTTGCGGTGAGGGTCCGGGCGCAGCCTCGTGCCCTCAAACGCTGCGAGACGCTTCGCGCCGTACCCTCATCCGCCCCTGCGGGGCACCTTCTCCCGACGGGAGAAGGGAACAGCCGACAGGCCGCCCTCCATTCGAATGCAGCCTTCGCTCCCGCTTCGAGCCTTTCGCTGTCGCTCGAGCTCTTGCTGTTGCCGTTAGCTGTCGCTGTTGAAACGTCCCGCCTTAAAGCGAGCCGAGCACCGCAGTGGCGAGCGGCCGAAGAGGCGCCCCTGTTTGAGCGAAGCGAGTTTGGGCGCTGTCCCGAAAAGGGGATAAATGCCGCTCGTCGCGAGGAGCGCAGGGCAACGGTGCGGCTCCATCGCACCGGCTCGCGTCGGGCGGGAGCGGTTTTGGTTACTTTTGCCAAGACAAAAGTGACTCGCGCCGACCGGCGCGAAAGCTCTTGATCTTGCTGTTGCCGTCGCCACTGCTTTCGCGCAATCGCCTCATGCCACGGCCGCCACCATCACGCCCAGTTCCAACCGTCCACCGCTAGACATCCACACACGCCGCGCAGCCACCCATCGCACCGCAACAATCGCCCACGTGAACGCCAGCAACGCGCATGGCCCACAAGGCGCGCGTTTTTGCTGCAATCCAGCAAGATACCGTGCTGCGGTGCAGGACGGCTTTTGTGCACGCCTTCCTTAACATGCCGAGTCATATCATTTGAAACTTGTTGTCGAGAGTGCCGCTGTCATGACCATCGCCGCCCAGTTCGAAATCGAATACCTGCAGTACCTCGACGCGGGCGGCCAGCCGGTCCGCGACGCCCTCCCGGCCGATTCGGCCAACCCGCAGACCCTGCTGGCGCTGTTCAAGCAGATGCTCTACGTGCGCACCTTCGACAGCAAGGCCGTGGCGCTGCAGCGCACCGGCAAGCTCGGCACCTACGCCTCGTGCCTGGGCCACGAGGCCACCCACATCGGCATCGGCGCCTCGATGCGCAGCGGCGACGTGCTGGCGCCCAGCTACCGCGAGTACGGCGCCATGTTCATGCGCGGCGTGCGCCCGCGCGAGGTGCTGCTGTACTGGGGCGGCGACGAACGCGGCAGCGACTTCCTGCGCGATTCCGACGCCGCCAGGGACTTCCCGATCTGCGTGCCGATCTCCACCCAGTGCCTGCACGCGGCCGGCGCGGCGCTGGCGTTCAAGCTGCGCGGCGAAGGCCATGTCGCGGTCGCCACCTGCGGCGACGGCGGCTCCTCCAAGACCGATTTCTATGCCGCGCTCAATTCCGCCGGCGCCTACCAGCTGCCGCTGATCCTGTGCGTGATCAACAACGGCTGGGCGATCTCGGTGCCGCGCACGGCGCAGACCGGCGCGCAGACCCTGGCGCAGAAGGGCCTGGCCGGCGGCCTGCACTGCCTGCAGGTGGACGGCAACGACCTGATCGCGGTGCTGGAGGCGATGCGCCAGGCGCGCGAACGCGCGCTGTCCGGCCAGGGCGGCACGGTCATCGAATTCATGACCTACCGCCTGTCCGACCACACCACCGCCGACGACGCGCGCCGCTACCGCGACGAGGCCGAGGTCAAGCAGGCCTGGGAACGCGAGCCGCTGACCCGGCTGCGCACCTGGCTGACCGCGCAGGGCCTGTGGAACGAGGCCGAGGAAGCGGCCTGGAAGCAGGAATGCGCGCGCCTGGTCGACATCGAGGTCGATGCCTACCTGGCCACGCCGGTGCAGCCGGTGGAAGCGATGTTCGATTACCTGTACGCCGATCCGCCGCCGGACCTGCTCGCGCAGCGCGCCGAGGCCATCGCCCTGGAGCAGCGCCATGGATGAGCTCAGCCCTCGCCTCGCCGACACCCCCGCCGCGCCCGCGGCCGGCACCGCCCACAGCGCGGCCACAGCGCGCGGAGACAGCCCGATGACCAGCACCCCCATCACCCTGATCGAAGCGGTCACCCAGGCCCTGGCCTGGGAGCTGGACCACGACCCGTCGGTGCTGGTGCTGGGCGAGGACGTGGGCGTCAACGGCGGCGTGTTCCGCGCCACCGCCGGCCTGCAGCAGCGCTTCGGCGCGCAGCGCGTGCTGGACACGCCGCTGGACGAGACCACCATCGCCGGCCTGACCGTCGGCCTGGCCGCGCAGGGCATGAAGCCGGTGGCCGAGGCGCAGTTCGACGGCTTCGTCTATCCGATGGTCGATCACCTGATCTGCCACGCCGCGCGCCTGCGCAACCGCACCCGCGGCCGCCTGCACTGCCCGATGGTGCTGCGCGTGCCGTGGGGCGGCGGCATCCGCGCGCCGGAGCACCACAGCGAGGCCAACGAGGCCATCTTCACCAACGTGCCGGGCCTGCGCGTGGTGCTGCCGTCCTCGCCGCAGCGCGCCTACGGCCTGCTGCTGGCGGCGATCCGCGAGCCGGATCCGGTGATCTACATGGAGCCCAAGCGCATCTACCGCCAGTACAAGGAAGTGGTCGCCGACGACGGCGAGGCGCTGCCGCTGGACGTGTGCTTCGTGCTGCGCGAGGGCCGCGACGTGACCCTGGTCGCCTGGGGCGCGCAGGTCAAGGAAGCGCTGGAAGCGGCCGACCGGCTGGCCGCCGACGGCATCAGCGCCGAGGTCATCGACGTGGCCACGCTGCGCCCGCTGGACTTCGACACCATCGCCGAATCGGTGGCGCGCACCGGCCGCTGCGTGATCGTGCAGGAGGCCCCGCGCAGCGCCGGCTTCGGCGCCGAGATCGCCGCGCGCCTGGCCGAGCAGTCGATGTACGACCTGCTCGCGCCGGTGCAGCGGGTGACCGGCTACGACACCCACATTCCCCTGTTCCGGCTGGAGATGAAATACCTGCCGAGCGTGGACAAGATCGTCGCGGCGGCCAGGCGTGCCGTCGCCGCAGGCTGACATGCAGGCGCGCCTGCTCAGCGACCACCGCCCCGCCTACCCGCACCCGATCCGCGTCGCCGCCGGCGAGCGGGTGGCGCTGGGCGTGCGCGACGAGGAATGGCCTGCCTTCGTCTGGACCACGACTGCGGCCGGCAACGCCGGCTGGGCGCCGCTGGCCTGGCTGCGCGCCACCGGCGACGGCCATGCCCAAGCGCTGCGCGACTACGATGCGCGCGAACTGGATGCCGTGCAGGGCGATACCGTGACCCTGCACTATGAATACGGCGACTGGTGGTGGGCCGAGCGCGCCGATGGCGCGCAGGGCTGGCTGCCGGCGCGCGACCTGGAACTGCTGGAAGAGACCCCATGAGCCAAACCAAGAACTTCAATCTGCCCGACCTGGGCGAAGGCCTGCCGGATGCCACCATCGTCGAATGGTTCGTCAAGGAAGGCGACACCATCCGGCTCGACGAGCCGCTGGTGTCGATGGAAACCGCCAAGGCGGTGGTCGAGGTGCCCTCGCCGGTCTCCGGCAAGGTGCTGAAACTGGCCGGCGCGCCGGGCGACATCGTCGTCACCGGCAGCATGCTGGCCCAGTTCGCGCCCGATCCCGACATGCCGCAGCGCGCCGAAGGCCAGGACACCGGCCACCACCACGGCGGCGCCGCGCCGGCCCACCCCGGCAAGGGCGCCGGCACCGACGCGCCGGGCGACAACGCCCGCGTCGTCGCCTCCGACACCGGCGGCGAACTGCGCGACGACGCCGGCACCGTGGTCGGCGCGATGCAGAGCTCCAACGCCGTGCACAGCGAGCGCACGGTCTCGGTCGGCGGCGTGCGCGCGATGCCGGCGGTGCGCGCGCTGGCCAGGAAGCTGGGCGTGGACCTGGCACGGGTGCGCGCCAGCGGCGGCGACGGCGCAGTGACCCTGGCCGACGTGAAGCAGGCCGCCGCCGACGGTTCGGCCGTTGCAGGAGCGGCTTCGGCCGCGACCGCACGCCCGCCGCAGGTCGCGGCTTCAGCCGCTCCTGCAACGGCGCCAGCGCCTGCAGCACCCTCACGCACGCCGCTGTCCGCCACCGGCAAGCCGATGCGCACGCAGCCGCCCGGCCCCGCCGCGCACGGCCAGCCCGAGCCGCTCAAGGGCGTGCGCCGCAACATGGCGCGGGTGATGGCGCAGGCGCATCGCGAGGTGGTGCTGACCACGCTCAACGACGACGCCGACGTCCACGCCTGGACACCGGGCAACGACATGACCGTGCGCCTGGTGCGCGCGATCGTCGCCGCCTGCCAGGCGGTGCCGGCGCTCAATGCCTGGTTCGACGGCGACGCGCTGACCCGCACCCTGCACGCGCAGGTCGACATCGGCATCGCCGTGGACACCGACGACGGCCTGTTCGTGCCGGCGCTGCGCAATGCCGACATGCTCGACGCGCGCGGCATCCGCGAAGGCGTCAACCGCCTGCGCCAACAGGTGGAGACGCGCAGCATCGCCGCCTCGGAACTGAGCGGCTACACCATCTCGCTGTCCAACTTCGGCATGTTCGCCGGCCGCTACGCCACCCCGATCGTGGTGCCGCCGTGCGTGGCGATCGTCGCCGCCGGCCGCGCCCGCCACCAGCTGGTGCCGGTGATGGGCGGCGTGGAGACGCACAAGCTGCTGCCGCTGTCGCTGAGCTTCGACCACCGCGCCTGCACCGGCGGGGAGGCGGCGCGCTTCCTGCGCGCGATGATCGACGACCTGGCCCTGCCGGGCTGAGCGGTCTGCGCCGCCGCTTCGGCAACGAAGCGGCGGCGGTTGCGCCGATTCAGTTGCGTTCGTCGAAGGCCTGGATGACCTGCAGCGCCACCTCGGTCACGCCGCGCGCGGTCTGCAGCTGCATCAATGCCGCATGCGCGGCCTCGACCGAGCCGTAGCCGATCACCGCGCTGCCATCCATCGCCGAGGCGTAGACCAGGGTGCCGCCGGTGCGGCGCGCCAGCGCTTCGACCACCGCCGGCGTGGTGCCGAACAACTTCAGCTTGGGCGCGACCAGCACGGTCTGCTCGGTCAGTTCGTTGATCGCCGCGGCCAGCCGTTCGTCCTGCCTGGACGCATCGCGCGGCGCTGGCGCTGGGCTGCGCGCGTCGCGCCCGAGCAGGATCGCGTACGGACCGATCTGCGCCACCACACCATCGGCGGCGGGCGTGGTGCGCCGATCGCGCAGACCCGTTTCGGCGCGCAGCCGCACCACCGCGCCAGGGATCAGCCGATAGGTGGAATGGCCGAAGCTGAAACGCGCCCCGGTCGCCGCCTGCCGCAGCGCCCGGATATCCGACGCCTGCGCCGAGAGCGGCGGCGCGGCCAGCACGACCGCGGCCAACGCCATCCCCAGCACGCCGCGCGCCACGCATCCGCACAGGCGTCGCGCCACGGCGACGGTCGCACGTCGCTGCAGTGACGTGGGTGCCGCCGCCGCGGATGCAGCCGAGATCGGCTGCAGGAGCAAAGAGGTCATACCGTTGCGATCCCGGGGGGAGGAAAGACACGCGCCGGCAGCCAACACCGCACCGACGAAACGCGGCCGGTATATATAGCAATCCGCACGCTGCAGCGGCAATCGCCAATCCCCCCAACAGTGACTTGCCACGCATTTTGCACCGCCAGCGTCTACCGATTAACTGCATCCTCATCTCGAGGACGGCACAACGGTTTTTCTACAGTCCGCTAAAGTACACAAATCAAGCTTTTCCCCTGTGCGAAATTCGCCAGGAAACGGCTTGTTTTCTGCAATTCTCGCAGACGCCGCACGACACGCCCCGATCCCGCCGCAGCGCTGCGCGCAGACGTTCCGATAAACATTCCCTGGCAGATGGAATGCAGCCCGATTATCGTGTCGAGTATCTCCCCATACTCACCTCCAGGTCAGTTTTCCGCCCGCGCGACGCAATCCGGCACGCGCGGCTGGCAGTACAGCGCCGCGCGCGGACCTGCACCATGTGCGCGCGCGCCGAAGCCGCGCATCAGGCTCCCCATCCCAGATCGAAAGCCTGAACAAAAGCTGTCTACCACGGCCCGCAAGCGCATCGTTATGGTCGTTGCCAGGGGGACGGCACCGCGCCACTGGTCGCAACGCCGCCGCACTTCCGCACACAACCGCAACCACCCGTGGCCGCCCTGCGCAGCCGCGCCGGCAAGACCTTCCCTATCACTTGCGAGGAACCCGAAGATGCCCCAATCCATCCGCCAACGCCCGCTCGCGCTGCTGCCGCCGTTGCTGCTCGCCCTCGCCGCCAGCTCCGCCACGGCGGCCGAGCGCGTGGACCTGCACGGCAAGGATCTCGGCACGCTCAACGCGCAGTACAAGGCCGCCACCACCAGCCTGGGCGGCGTGCCTGCCGCGGCCGCGGTGCGCCATGCCGAACTGGTCGGCCTGGATGCCGAGTCCGCGCTGACCCTGCTGGGCAGCAGCACCGACGACGACGGCACCGTGCACAGCCGCTACCAGCAGACCTTCCGCGGCGTGCCGATCTGGGGCGAACACGTCGTGGTCAGCGAGCGCAGCGACGGCAGCGTGCGCAGCCTGTTCGGACGCTCGGTGGCGGGCCTGGCCAGCGAGCTGCCGGCCACGACCACCGCGGCCGCCAGCGCGTTGCTGCCGGCTAGCCGCGCACTGGACGTGGCCAAGCGCGCCGCGCTCGGCGATGCGTTGGCCGCGCGCCGCATCGAGCGCGCGCAGGCGCCGCAGATGATCTACCTGGACGACGACGACCGCGCGCACATGGCCTACGTGGTGTCGTTCTTCGCCGATGCGCCGCAGGGCGGCGCGCCGACCCGGCCGTTCGTGATCGTCGATGCGCGCAGCGGCGCGATCCTGCGGCAGTGGGACGGCCTGACCACCCGCGACGCCACCGGCCCCGGCGGCAACGCCAAGACCGGGCAGTACGAATACGGCACCAGCGGCAGCATCCATGGCTTCCTCGAGGTGGACGACAGCTGCCGCATGCAGAACAGCACGGTCAAGTCGGTGAACCTCAACGGCGGCACCTCCGGCAGCACCGCCTACCAGTTCGCCTGCCCGCGCAACACCTACAAGGCCATCAACGGCGCCTATTCGCCGATCAACGACGCGCACTACTTCGGCGGCGTGATCGAGAAGATGTACCGCGCCTATGCCGGCGTGGCGCCGCTGAGCTTCCAGCTGGTGATGCGGGTGCACTACAGCACGCGCTACGAGAACGCGTTCTGGAACGGCTCGACGATGACCTTCGGCGACGGCAACACCCGCTTCTATCCGCTGGTCAGCATCGACGTCGCCGGCCACGAGGTCTCGCACGGCTTCACCGAACAGAATTCCGGCCTCACCTATTCGGGCCAGTCCGGCGGCATCAACGAGGCGTATTCGGACATCGCCGGCGAGGCCACCGAGTACTACCTCAAGGGCAGCAACGATTTCCTGGTCGGCCCGGAGATCTTCAAGTCCACCGGTGCGCTGCGCTACATGGCCAATCCGCCGCAGGACGGCGCCTCGATCGACAACGCCGCCAACTACCGCAGCGGGCTGGACGTGCACTACTCCTCCGGCGTCTACAACAAGGCGTTCTACAAGCTGGCCACCACCTCGGGCTGGAACACGCGCACCGCCTTCGAAGTGTTCGCCCGCGCCAACCGCCTGTACTGGACCCCGAGCACCAGCTTCAACAGCGGCGCCTGCGGCGTGCGCACTGCCGCCAGCGACCTGGGCCGCTCGGCGGCGGCGGTGAACGCCGCGTTCAGTGCGGTCGGCGTGACCTGCCAGTAAGCGCCGCATCCGCCGCCGCGCGCCGCACGGCCCTCCTGCGTGGAGGGTCGTGCGGCGTTGTACGCGCCGGTGGCCGCGCCGATACGGCGCGACCTGCGCCATCGCCTGTTCGCATCGCGATGCGCCTGCGCGCATCGGTGCCAAGCGCGCCCGGTTCGGCACCGATCGGCGACACCGTGCGGTGGCTTCCGCACGCCGCGTTCGCTGTCGTCTCGCCCGCGAGCGGCAACGGCCGCGACCGTTTTCCTCAGGCCCCTCCGGCATGGCGGCGGTGCCGCTGCGTGCCGAGCGACCGCCTCTCCAGCAGCGGCAATCGGGCCACCGCCGGCGCGCACGCCTCGCGCAGGCGCCCGGCTGCGGGTAGGCTGCGCGGTTACGTCCGCCGCAGGGCATCGCGACGGTATCGGTTTCGCCGCCCTCCTTCCGGATCCCGCTGCATGCCATTCGCCACGCTGGGCCTCGCCCCCGAGCTGCTGCCCGCGTTTTCCCGCGCGCTCGCCGCCGCCGGCTATACCGCGCCCACCGCGATCCAGGCGCAGGCGGTCGCGCCGATCCTGCGCGGCGACGACGTGCTGGCCTGCGCCGCGACCGGCTCGGGCAAGACCGCCGCGTTCGCGCTGCCGCTGCTGCAGCGCACGGCGCTGGCGCCGGCCAGCCGCCGCGTGCGCGGCCTGGTGCTGGTGCCGACCCGCGAACTGGCAACGCAGGTCGGCGACACCTTGCAGGCGCTCGGCCGCTACCTGCCGCGGCGCATCAAGCTAGTCACGGTCGCCGGCGGCGCCTCGATCAATCCGCAGATGCTGAAGCTGCGCGGCGGCGCCGACATCGTCGTGGCCACCCCGGGCCGGCTGCTCGACCTGGTCGCGCACAACGCCGTGGATCTGGGCGCGGTGGGCACCCTGGTGCTGGACGAAGCCGACCGCCTGCTGGCGCTGGGCTTCGAAGAAGAACTGGGCCGGATCCTGGCGCTGCTGCCGCGGCGCCGGCAGACCCTGCTGTTCTCGGCCACCTTCCCGGCCGAGGTGGAGGCGCTGGCGCGGCGCCTGCTGCGCGGACCGCGGCGCATCGGCGAGGACGCGGCCGCCGCGGTCCCGGCGACGATCCGCCAGCGCGCGATCGAAGTCGACAGCGCGCAGCGCACCGCACTGCTGCGGCACCTGCTGCACAGCGAAGCCTGGCCGCAGGCGCTGGTGTTCGTGGCCAGCCAGCGCGGCGCCGACAACCTGGCCGAGAAGCTCGGCAAGGCCGGCGTGCTGGCGCAGCCGTTCCATGGCGAGCTGAGCCAGGGCCGCCGCAACCAGGCCCTGGCCGGCTTCCGGGGCGGCCAGGTACGGGTGCTGGTCGCCACCGACGTGGCCGCGCGCGGCTTGGACATCGCGCAGCTGCCGGTGGTGGTCAACTACGACCTGCCGCGCGCCACCGCCGACTACACCCACCGCATCGGCCGCACCGGGCGCGCCGGTGCCGACGGCCTGGCGCTGAGCTTCGTCGACGCGGCCAGCGAGGCGCACCTGCGCCTGATCGAAAAGCGCCAGCAGCTGCGCGTGCCGCGCGAGCGCATCGCCGGTTTCGAACCGACGCAGACGGCCGCGCCCGCCGCCGCGACAGCGCCGCAGACCGGCGGCATCAAGGGCAAGCGCCCGAGCAAGAAGGACAAGCTGCGCGCGGCGACTGCGCAGGGCGGCGCGCTGCCTGCGAAGGAGTGACCGCGTTCGCGGCGCTGGTCGCGGCCGGTAACGCGAGATGCGCGCGCTATTGCGCGCAGTGGCGGTTGCGAGCGATCCGATGCATTGCGCGCGCCGATGCTGTCAGCCGCGGCTTCAGCCGCGACACCAGCCGCCATGCCCCGCATCGATCATCGCGGCCGATGGCCCGAAAGCCACCCGCATCCGCTCCCACAGGGAGCGGCGCCGCCCACGCTCAATCGTCGAACGGATCGGCCACCGCCGCATCGCCCTGCGGCCGCGGCGCGCGCTTGCCCGGCTTGCTGCGGATTTCCACGTAGAACTGGGTGCCGCCGGTGGCGACCAGAGCGTCGATCGAACGCAGCAGCTCGGCCGGCGGCACCACCGCGGCGCTGGCTTCCTCGGCGCCGAACAGCGTGTCGAAGTCCCAGTAGTCGGCGCCGGCCGGCAAGGTCTTGCGGCGTTCGCGGCGGATGTACTTGCGGATGTCGTGCTTGCTGGCGTCGAGCAGGCGGTCGGGGTGCTTGCCTTCGATGCGGAGCTGGTAGGTCTTCTTCACTGCGGGGAGGATCCTGAAAAGAGGGAACGCGGCGGCCGGGCCTGCGCGGCGCTGGCCGCGGGCGGCGGCGCTGGGGCAGGCCCTGCGGCCGGCCGCCTGCATGCGCGGCGGGCCGCCATGGTGCCAGAACCCGGCCCCGCGCTGCGGATTGGCCGATAATCGGTGCCCGGCGCATGCCGGCGCCGCCGCAGGAGTTGCCGATGACCGACCCTTCCGCCTTCGCGGGCTACCGCGTCCTCGTCGCCGGCGCCAGCCGCGGCATCGGCCTGGCGATCGCCGACGCCTTCGCGCGCCACGGCGCGGCGCTGGCGATCTGCGCGCGCCATCCCGCCGGCCTGGCCGAGGCGGCCGAGCAGTTGCTGCGCCACGGCCATCCGGTGTCGCGGCTGACCTGCGACCTGGCCGATCCGGCGCAGATCCAGCGCTGGGTGGCGCACGCCGCCGACACCCTGGGCGGCATCGACGTGGTGGTCAACAACGCCTCCGGCTACGGCCATGGCGACGACGACGCCAGCTGGCAGGCCGGGTTCGACATCGACCTGATGGCCGCGGTGCGCTGCAACCGCGCCGCGCTGCCGCTGCTGCGCGCCAGCCGCCGCGCCTGCATCCTCAACATCAGCTCGATCAACGCGCTGCGGCCGACGCCGCGGGTGCCGGCGTACTCGGCGGCCAAGGCCGCGCTGAACTACTACACGACCACCCTGGCCGCGGAACTGGCGCGCGAACGGATCCGGGTCAATGCGATCGCCCCCGGCTCGATCGAGTTCCCCGGCGGGCTCTGGGACCAGCGCCGCGCGCAGCAGCCGGAACTGTACCGGCGCATCCGTGCCGCCATTCCGTTCGGCGACTTCGGCGCGCTGGAGGACGTCAGCAACGCCGCGCTGTTCCTGGCCTCGCCGCAGGCGCGCTGGATCACCGGGCAGGTGCTGGCGGTGGACGGCGGGCAGGCGCTGGGCGCCTGAGGGGTAAAAGCCGGGAATGGGGAATGGGGAATCGTGGAGCGGGCGCGCGATCGCGCTGAGCATTGCGATCCAACCGCGCTTCGGAGTTGGCTGAAACACCGAAGGAGGGCGCTTGCCCCCCTTTCGGGATCGGCCCCGGCGCTGCCTGGAATCGGCAGGTCCACCGCTTCGTTCGCCGCCACTGATGGCCCGGGGGCGTGTCATCCACCCCCAAGCAGATCGCGCCGCGCTTGCGCATGCACGAGGCAAGGAAGAGCGAGACAGCGCGGAACATGCTCCAGCCCGGGCGATGACGTAGCGCCGGGGCGCGCAAGCGCGACGCAACCTGTTCGGGAAGCGATGACGCGCACCAGGGCCTATTCACGCGATCGGGATAGGCCACACGGAGTCGCTACCGCAGGGGCGTGCCACGGTTTGCCGGGTGCATTGCGGAAGGAACTCCGGGTGACCGTGGGCCGTCAGTTCCGACCGGTTCCGCAGCCGCGGTCATTCCGCCAGCTGCGCCGCGTCCACCACCTGCACCCCGGCGCGTGGATGCAGGGCATGCTCGACCAGCGCGGCGGCGATGCGTGCGGCGGGGTTGATCCGGTAGCGCCGCGGCAGCAGCGGCGCGAGCATCCCGAGCATGGCGGCGGCGGCGCGCTCGGCCGCGCGCGGTTGCGCGCGCTCGCCGCCGATCAGGCCCGGGCGCACCAATGCGAGCGACGGATAGCCCAGCGCCTGCAGGTCGCGCTCCAGTTCACCCTTGACCCGGTTGTAGAACAGGCGCGAGTGCGGATCGGCGCCCAGCGCCGAATTCAGCGCGAACGCGGTGGCGCCGTGCTGCCGCGCCAGCCGCGCGATCGCCAGCGGATAGGCATGATCGACGCGGCGGAACGCCTCGCGCGAGCCGGCCTGCTGCATCGTGGTGCCGAGCGCGCAGATCGCCGCGTCGGCCCGCCACCACGGCGCCTGCGCCGGCAATTGCCCGAAATCGACCACCGGGTTGTCCAGCTTGGCGTGCGCGACATCCAGCGCGCGCCGGGTCGGCGCGACCACCGCGCTGCACTGCGGCGCGGCAAGCAACTGCGCCAGCACATGCGAGCCGACCAGGCCGGTGGCCCCGGCGAGCAGGATCTTCATCGAAAGCGCCCTTGGAGGCTGGCGAGGGAAGCGGCGACTATCGCAGGCGCGGCGGCAAGGCGCTGTCGGCACGGCGCCTGCGGCCGGCTTACAGATCCATGAGGCGCTTCGCGGCCGTCCCCTCACCCCAACCCCTCTCCCGGCGGGAGAGGGGCTAGGCTGTCCTTCTCCCGTCGGGACCATGGCCCCCTTTTCGGGGGAAGGTGCCCCGAAGGGGCGGATGAGGGTACGGGCGCCAGCCTCGTGCCCGACACACGAGCAGCACACCTGCCCAGCAGCCACGATCCCGCAGCGCCGCTGCACGGTCGCCGCGCTGCGGCTTGTACGCCACAATAGCCGGCCATCGCGCCGCCCCGGCGCCGCTGCAGCCAACCGAGGAGCCGTTCGATGTTCGTGGTGTGTGGAGAGGCCCTGTACGACATCTTCATCGACGGCTATGCCGGTACCGCGGTCGGCATGACCGCGCGCCAGGGCGGCTCGCCGTTCAACGTGGCGATCGGCCTGGCCCGGCTCGGCACGCCGTCGGCGCTGTTCACCGGCCTGTCCACCGATCCGCTCGGCCGCCAGTTGCGCAACACCCTCGAACAGGAAGGCGTGGCGCTGCAGCACTGCATCGACAAGCGCGAGGCGACCACCCTGGTGATGGTCGCGCTGGACGCGCAGGGCGTGCCCAACTATTCGTTCTACGGCACCGGCTGCGCCGACCGCGCGCTGACCGCGGCCGACCTGCCGGCGCTCGACGCCACGGTCGGCGGCCTGCATTTCGGCTCCTACACCCTGGTCGCCGAGACCACCGCCAGCACCTTCCAGGCCCTGGCCGAGCGCGAACGCGCGCAGCGGCTGATCTCGCTGGATCCGAACGTGCGGCCGACGGTGGAACCGGACATGGCGGTGTGGCGCGCGCGACTGGCGCGCTGGATCGCGCTGGCGCACGTGGTCAAGGTCAGCCAGGAAGACATCGAGCTGCTGTACCCGCAGCAGGACCCGTTCGCGATCGCGCGCGGCTGGCTGCAACAGGGTCCGTCGCTGGTGGTGATGACCCTGGGCAGCGACGGCGCGGTGGCCTGGCGCGGCGACGCCGAAGCGCGCGTGGCCGGGCGCGCGGTGCAGGTGGCCGATACCGTCGGCGCCGGCGACAGCTTCCAGGCCGCGCTGTTGCGCCAGTTGCCCGACCTGGCCGCGCTCGCCGCGCTGGACCCATCGGCGCCGGCGCTGCAGCGCTTGCTGGACTTCTGCGTGGCCGCCGCGGCGATCAACTGCACCCGCGCCGGCGCCAACCCGCCCAGCCTGGACGAGGTCCGCGCCGCGCTCTGAGGCGGCTCGCCCAAGCGTCCATCCCCAGGCAGGCCGCGCGGCTGCGCGGCCTGCGCCCGGATCGCCCATGCCGCCGGCATGAAAGCGAACGCCGGGTGCCGGGTTCGATATGATGGGACCGCTGCCGAAGCCGGCCCATCGGCTGGAAACGCCCATTGATCGACCTGTCCGACATCGTCCTGCGTCTCGGAGCCGCCGCCCTGGCCGGCGGCGCGATTGGCTTGAACCGCGACCTGCACGGCAAACCCATCGGTGTGCGCACGCTGGGGCTGGTCGGCCTGGCGACCGCGATGGTGGTCCTGCTGGCCGATCCGATCGGCAATGGCGGCTTTACCGATGCCGGCAGCCGCGTCGTCCAGGGCATCCTGACCGGCATCGGTTTTCTCGGCGCCGGGGTGATCTATCACACCCGGCAGCATGTCCGGGTCCACGGCCTCACCAGCGCCGCCTGCGCCTGGCTCACGGCGTGCGTCGGCATCATGTGCGGTGCCGGCCACTGGCGGATCGTGGTGGTGTCCCTGGTCGTCGCGTTCGTCATCCTGCTGTTCGGCGGCCGCGTCGAACGCGCGCTGCACAAGGCCCTGGGCGGCAAAGCGGAGCCTGCGCCAGCCGCGCCCGATCAGTCGTCGGACACCGGGCCGCACCAGCCCGGCAAGTAGATCGCGTCCTTGCTCCTGGCGATCGCGAGCGCCTGCTCCACGGCGCGTGCGAAATCGGCTTTGACCTCGCGGCGCGGCAGCCGGCGGCGGAACAGGTCGGCCCACAGGAATTCGCTGAACGGCGTGGTGTCCTTGGCAAAGCCTCCGGCGCGCCGGACCTCGCCGGCGACGCTGCGGTAGGGATCGTCCGTCAGGTCCGCGATCGACGTCGGGATCTCCTTGAAGGGACGGCGCTCGCCCTTGGCGTCATAGGGATACGCCCAGCGGAAATGATCCAGAACGCTCCAGAACGCCGCCTTGTCGACCACGCTGAGATCGGCGATGACGGTGACCAGGATGTCCTTCACCCCTTCGTCGTGCAGCGCGCGCGCCAGATGGTGATGGTCGACGACATAGAACCTGCCGTCCGGCCCCAGCACCACCGGGATCATGTGCTTGCCGAGCAATTCGGCGCGTTTGTGCTCCGACTTGTGGGCGCGCCAGCGCTTGCGCTTTTCCTTCACCTCGCGCATCCCCACCGTCATCTGCGTGGGCCGCAAGGACAGGATCGGGATCGGTTGCAGGATCGGTTCGCGGATATTGGCCATGTCGTTCTGGGTCCTTGGATCGGTCGGGTCGCGCCCGCGACCATGCGATGGCGCCGCGACCGCGCAAACGCGGCGGCGCCGGTTCCCCGTCATCGGCGGCGATCGTCGCATCCGCGCCACGCGGACAGCATCGCCGCGCCACAGCAGACGTCTGGCTAGAGTGACAGCGTCCGGTCCGTTTTGAACAGTCCCGCGTGGCGCCCGCGCCTTTCCGTGAGTGGGCTGGAGAGCGTTGCCGTTGTGCGTTCGCCGCGCGCGCGCACGGCGAACCGGCGCCGGCGACTGGACATCGGTCCATGCCGGGGCGATGGTGGGGCTGCCGCCGCCGGCTCAAGCGCACGCCGCCAGCGCCGATATCCTGTTCCTGAGTGTCGCCATGGGCGCCGCGTTTGCGGCAGGGCGGTGCGTTTACTGGGAGGAAGCGTCCGCATGCCGGATCAACGCGACGAGCCGCCGGCTGGCGGGCTGCGCAAGCTGTTGTCGCCGCGCCGGCGCGAACCGGCGGCGGCGGCCGCTTCCGCGGTGGCGCGGCATGGCCATGCGCGTGGTGCCGCGCATGCGGCGCCGGGCGAGCACGCCGATCCGGCCGCGGCCACCGCGGCGCTGATCCGCCTGTTCAATCACGCCCACGAGCCGCTGGAGCTGCTCGGCGCCTTCGCCGACGGCATGGCCGGCCTGCACGGCGAACTCGGCGACATGGGCCGGCGCCTGCAATCGGCGGCCGCCAGCGGCGACTGGCCCAGCTACGGCCGCGCGCTGCGCCAGCTGATCGACAAGTACATCCGCACCATCGACGTCGGCGATCCGCTGGCCGGGCCCAGCGACCCCGAACGCCTGCGCGACCTGCTGCGCCAGGCGATCGCCGGCGCGCTGGCCTCGCTGCTGCACACCCTGCCGGAACTGGCCAACGAAGCGGAGGCCACCGGCGAGGCGTTGCGCCAATGGCGCAGCGGCCAGCCGCTGGAGCCGGTGGCGCAGCGCGTGCGCGAGCTGTGCCACCAGGTCGCGCTGCGCGCCAGCGACAGCCAGGAGCAGCAGACCCTGCTGCTGGGCCTGTTCGACCTGCTGCTGGAAAACGTCGGCGAACTGCTCGACGACACCAGCTGGCTGCAGGGCCAGATCGCGGTGGTGCGCGACATGATCAGCGGCCCGCTGGACCGCTATTCGATCGAGGAAGCGCGCGGCAGCCTGCGCGAGGTGATCTACAAGCAGGGCCTGCTGAAGCAGGGCATCGCCGAATCCAAGGAGGCGATGAAGGACATGATGGTGTCCTTCGTCGAGAACCTGGACGGCATGGCGATCAGCACCAGCGAGTTCCACGACCGCATCGCCGACTACTCGCAGACCATCCGCGACGCGCGCAGCATCGCCGACCTCAACCGCCTGCTGCAGGAAGTGCTGCAGGACACCGGCCACGTGCAGCAGCAGGCGCTGCGCGCGCGCGACCACCTGATCGCCGCGCGCCAGGAAGTGGACGCGGCCGAGCAGCGCATCCTGCGCCTGGAGCAGGAGCTGCAGGACGTCAGCGGGCTGGTGCGGGTCGACCAGCTCACCGGCAGCCTCAACCGGCGCGGGCTGGACGAGCTGTTCGTGCGCGAACTGGCGCGCACCGAGCGCAGCGCGCAGCCGCTGTGCGTGGCGATGCTGGACCTGGACGATTTCCGCAAGCTCAACGAGACCTACGGCCACCCGGGCGGGGACGCCGCGTTGCGCCACGTGGTCGAGGTGGCGCGCACCACGCTGCGCGGCAGCGACGCGATCGCGCGTTTCGGCGGCGAGGAATTCCTGCTGCTGATGCCCGACTGCACCATCTTCGAAGCGGCCGCGGCGGTGACCCGGGTGCAGCGCGCCCTGGCCCAGCGCGCGGTGGTGCACGAAGACCAACGCGTGTTCGTCAGCTTCAGCGCCGGGGTGGCGATGCGCCGCGCCGGCGAAACCCAGGACGTGCTGGTCAAGCGCGCCGACCGCGCCCTGTACGAGGCCAAGAAGGCCGGCAAGAACCGGGTGGTTTCAGCGGATTGAGGCCGGGACTCGGGACTCGGGACTCGGGACTCGGAAGAGCGTGATCCGGCCGATAGGCCGCCGCAATGCGGAGCCGCACCCGTGCACCCGCTGTTACGAGTCCCGAGTCCCGGGTCCCGAGTCCCGCACTTTCTGAAACAGCACCACGGCCCCCAGCACCAGCGCGCCGGCGACGATGCCGACCAGCGCGTTGCCCAGGTTGAGCACCACGCTGCCCCAGGCGCCCTGCGGCGCGAGGCCTTCGAGGGCGTGGTGCAGCGGGCCGATGCTGTGCACCAGGATGCCGCCGCCGACCAGGAACATCGCCGCGGTGCCGGCGATCGACAGTACCCGCATCAGCCATGGCGCCAGCCACAGGATGCCGCGGCCGATCGCCGCGGCGGCGGCGCCCTGGCGGGTCAGGTACAGGCCCAGATCGTCGAGCTTGACGATGCCGGCGACCAGGCCGTACACGCCAACCGTCATCGCCAGCGCGATGGCCACCAGCACCATGAGCTGCTGGGAGAACGGCACCCCGGCGACCACGCCCAGCGACAGCACGATGATTTCCGCGGAGAGGATGAAATCGGTGCGGATCGCGCCCTTGACCTTGTCCTTCTCCAGCGCGACCACGTCCACCTTTTCGTCGGCCAGCGCCTGCAGCTGCTGCGCATGGCGCTGCGCGTCCTCGTCCCTGGAATGCAGGAAGCGGTGCGCCAGCTTCTCCACGCCCTCGAAGCACAGGAACGCGCCGCCGATCATCATCAGCGGGGTGATCGCCCACGGCAGCCAGGCGCTGATCGCCAGCGCCGCCGGCACCAGGATCGCCTTGTTGAGCAGCGAACCCTTGGCCACCGCCCACACCACCGGCAACTCGCGATCTGCGTTGACCCCGGTGACCTGCTGCGCGTTCAGCGCCAGGTCGTCGCCGAGCACGCCGGCGGTCTTCTTCGCCGCCACCTTGGTCAGGATCGCCACGTCGTCGAGCAGCGAGGCGATATCGTCGAGCAGGGTGAACAGGCTGGCGCCGGCCATGCGGGGATTCCATTCGGGGGATGAGCGGGGATTCTCGCCGATTCCGCGCGCCCGGTGGGTGAGCGCGGCCGCCCCGGCCTCAGCCGCGCATAACGCCGGCTCGGCTAGCGTACGCGGCAGACACCTGCCACCGCGAAGGAGACCCATGGACCAGTTCCTCACCGCCCCGCGCGCGATCGTCGACGACGTGCTCGACGCCGTCGCCGCGCTGCAACCGCTGCTGCGCTCGGATCCGGCCAGCGGCGCCCGCATCGTGCTGCAGGCCGAGCGCGACCCCGCGCAGGTCGCGGTGCTGTCCGGCGGCGGCGCCGGCCACGAACCGGCGCACGCCGGCTTCGTCGGCCCGGGCATGCTCAGCGGCGCCATCGCCGGCGACCTGTTCGCCTCGCCGGGGGTGGAAGCGGTGCTGGCCGCGATCCGCGCCTGCGCCGATGCGCCTGGCGTGCTGCTGGTGATCAAGAACTACACCGGCGACCGGCTCAACTTCGGCCTGGCCGCCGAGCGCGCCCGTGCCGAAGGCATCGCCGTGGCCAGCGTGCTGGTCGCCGACGACATCGCCCTGCCCGAGGCCGCACAGCCGCGCGGCCTCGCCGGCACCGTGCTGGTGCACAAGTACGTCGGCCACCTGGCCCGCGCAGGCGTGGCGCTGGCCGAGCTGGCGCAGCGCGGCCAGGCCTTCGCCGACCGCCTGCTGTCGCTGGGCATGGCCCTGTCCAGCTGCACCGTACCCGGCCAGCACGTCGGCCGCCGCGCGCCGGAACTGGGGCTGGGCATCCACAACGAACCCGGCACGCGCAAGGTGCAGCCGGCCTCGGTCGAGGAGGCGCTGGCGCTGGTGCTGGACCCGCTGCTGGCGCAGGCCGATGCGCGCTACGGCGCAGACGCGCCATTCGTCCTGATGCTCAACGACCTGGGCGGCTGCTCCACCCAGGAACTGGGCGTGCTGACCCGGCTGGCGCTGCAACGCATCGGCACGAACCGGATCGCGCTGATGACGCTGCCGGCGGCGCTGATGACCTCGATGGACATGCACGGCTTCTCGATCACCCTGGCCCCGGCCGACGCCGACGTGCTCGCCGCACTGCGATCGCCGGTGCAGACCCTGGGCTGGCCCGGCGTGCGCGTGCCGCACGCGCCCATCCACTTCACCCCGGCGCTGGCGCGCAGCGACGCGCACCGGCACGGCGCCCGCGACCCGCACCGCGGCGCGGCCCTGGCGCGGGTCGCGCAGGCGCTGATCGGCGCGCAGGCGGAACTGGACGCGCTCGACGCGCAGAACGGCGACGGCGATGCCGGCAGCACCTTCGCCGCCGGCGCGCGCGCGCTGCAGCAGGCGCTGGACGAAGACACCCTGGCAACGGGCGAGGCCGCGGCGCTGGCGCACGGCCTGGCGGCGACGATCGAGCGCAGCATGGGCGGCTCCAGCGGCGTGCTGCTGTCGATCCTGTTCACCACCGCGGCCACCGAGCTGGAGGCCGGGCACGGCTGGGGGGCGGCGCTGCAGGCCGGCGTGGCGCGGATGCAGCACTACGGCGGCGCGCAGCTGGGCGATCGGACCATGCTCGACGCACTGCTGCCGGCGCTGGAAGCGTTGGCGCGCGGCGGCCGCCTCGACGACGCGGCGCGCGCGGCACGTGCCGGCGCCGATGCCACCGCGCAGCTGACCCAGGCCCGCGCCGGCCGCTCGGCCGCGGTGCCGGCGGACGCGCTGCGCGGCGTGGTCGATCCGGGCGCCGAAGCGGTGGCGCGCGCCTTCGCGGCGTGGGATCGATGAGCGCCGGCAACGCACCCGGCCGACGCGTCACAAGCACCTGTGGGAGCGACTTCAGGGCACCTCTAATAACCTCGATTCTAAAAATTTCGCACTATGCGCATCAATGACTTGCGAGCGTTTTAGTCGAGTTTTTTGGGATTATTAGAGGTGCCCTTCAGTCGCGACGAACGGAGTGCTCCAGCGATCCGGCCTCGGAATCCGTCGGGACTGAAGTCCCTCCTACGATGCACCCAGCCGGCGCTGCCGTTCTTTTTGTAGGACTTCAGCCGCAACGGGCATTACCGATAACTCCGGTCGCGGCTGAAGCCGCTCCCACAAGGAACAGCGATGCGTGCCTGCCGCAGGCGCCGATCCTACTGCGCCGCGGCGGCCTCCGCCGCGCGCAGCGCCTGCGCCACCGCCTGCAACGAACCGTGCACCGAGCCAGGCTGCAACGCCAACGGCTGGAGGTTGCCGCGCACGACAACCTCCATGCGCAGCGGCACGCCCTGGGCATCGCCGACGAGGCGATAGGTGGTGGTCGCCCGCGCGAAGCTCAGCGTGTGCCGCGTGGCGTCGTAGACGAAGGTTTCCCCCTCGCCATCCGGGTACAGCAGCTCCACCTGCTGCTGCGCGCCGATCGCCGCGTAGTACGGCGCGCCGGACGCGCCGTCGCCGTCGTTGGCGAACACCACGATGCGCTTGCCGGACGGCGCCAGGCGGAACTCGAGCAGGATCTTGCGCTCGCCCGTGCCGCTGCCGCCTTCCTCGTCCCACAGATGGCGCTGCTCGGCCACGCGCTTGCCGCCCTGGTCGCGGTAGCGCGTTTCCTGGGTCAATCCCGGCCCCTCCGCCCTGGCGTCGTCGACCAGCTCGCGCTGCAGCAGCGGCTTGCCGTCGCGCACCGTGTACACCGCGAATTGGTGCCAGCAGCAACCATCCTTGGTCATGGTCCGGATCTCGCGCGCCTTCGCGTCCACCTCGAACAGGCCGCAGTTGCTCTGCGCCAGTTCGGTGAACTCCGGGCTCGGCGCGAAGCCATCGGCGGTGCCGAGGTACACCTGGTACGACGGGCCGTGGTAGCAACTGTTCTGCCCGTCCATCAACGCCAGATCCTTGATCCCGTCGAAATTGAAATCGTCGTAGATCAGCACGCTCTGCTCGCCGTACGGCAACTGGTGCACGTTGGCCTTGGCCTGCTTGCCCTGCGCGTCGGTGTCCAGCACCAGCTCGGGCGAGGCCACCTCGATCAGCGGCGTGTCGCTGCCGCGCGCGAACACGCGCACGATGCCGGGGCGGAACACCTCGTCGCCCGCATCCACTTCCAGCGTCGCCCGGTAGCGTTCGGAAAAGTCCTGCACCCGGTAGGTGACGTGTTCGCTGCCGGCGAACGCCTGCGCATCGAACCCCTCGTCGGCATAGCGCTGCGTCCCGGCGGCCGCCGTCGCCGACAACAGCGCGCCCAGCACCAACAGGCCGCCGCGCCACATGGCACGCGCGGGAGCGGAAACAGCAACGGCACGCGCAGCGGGAAACAGCATGACGACTCTTGGGAAGCGGCAACCTGGGCCTGGAACGCGCGATTCTAGGGCAGCGGCCGCGCCTGTGCCGGCACGTCCCCCGGCTATCGGTGCGCGAATGCTGCCGCGCCGCCGCCGGCAGATTCACCGGGCGACGACCCCGTCCCCGC